>NZ_KV813691.1:39033-94269 GCF_001813685.1 Rothia sp. HMSC061E04
CTACGCAGGGGCACCCGTCACCCGGACGCTCCGCTTTCTCCTTGCTTCGCTACGGAGAGCGGCCGGGCTGACACCCTGAGGGCGCTTGGCGGAAAACACGGCGCGCCACCTCATCTATCCCAGATTCATCTATCCCAGACAAACCCCACCCAAGCCAGCAGCCCCTCCGGAAAGCGGGGGAGGGCGCCTTCACAGGCTAAGCGAGTATCCTAGAAGCTTCGTATCCCCGAACCGAAACGAGAAAAAGCGTGGAAATCCTGCTGTACGCTGTGGGCATTATCCTCATGGCAATCGCTATTGCCGTCTCGATTGCCCTGCACGAGGTGGGGCATCTGGTGCCCGCGAAGCTGTTCAATGTGCGCGTCCCACAGTACATGATTGGCTTCGGTAAGACCGTGTTCTCTTTCCGCCGCGGCGAGACTGAGTACGGTTTCAAGGCGATCCCGTTGGGCGGTTACATCTCGATGATTGGCATGTACCCGCCGAGCCCTGCTGAGGTGAAGGAACACCATGAGGAGGGCCATTCGGGCAGTACCAGCCCGTTTGCCTCCATGGCTGAGGAGGCGCGTGCGGCGGATGCTGAGCGCCTGAAGCCCGGTGATGAGGACCGCCTGTTCTATAAGTTGCCGGTGCTCAAGCGCATGGTGATTATGCTGGGTGGCCCGACCATGAACCTGCTGATTGGTGTGGTCTGCACGGCTATTTTGGTGTGCGGTTTCGGTACGGCGCAGGTGACGAATAAGGTGTCAGCGGTGTCTGAATGCGTGCCGAGCGTGAACGTCACTCATGATTCGATTAGCTATGGCGAGTGTACGGATAAGTCCACCCCGTCGCCTGCGAAGGCTGCTGGTGTGCAGGTGGGTGACCGTGTGGTTGCTGTGAATGGTGCGTCGACGGGTTCGTGGGAGGCTGTGTCTTCGGCGATTCGTGCGGCGGGTTCTCACCCGAGCACTTTGACGGTGGAGCGTAATGGTCAGCGTCTGGATTTGTCGGTGACTCCGGTTGAGATGATTCGCCCGGTTTCTGATGGTAAGGGCCAGTATGCGCGTGCTGCGGATGGTTCGATTGCGACGACTCGCGGCGGTTTTGTGGGTGTTTCGCCGTCGAGTGAGTTGGTGCCGGGTTCTATTACTGAGGTGCCTGCGATGGTGGGCGATACGCTCTCTCGTGTGGGTTCGTCGATGCTTTCGTTGCCGCAGCGTGTGTGGGAGTTGACGGTGACTTTGGTGACTGGTGGTGAGCGTAGCGCCGAGTCGCCGGTGTCTGTGGTTGGTGTGAGTCGTATTGCCGGTGAGGTGACGGCTACTGACCGTATTGATATGAAGGCGAAGGCTGCGATGTTGGTCTCGCTGGTGGCGAATATGAATTTGATGCTTTTTGCGTTTAATCTGATTCCGCTTCTGCCTCTGGATGGCGGCCACGTGTTGGGTGCGCTCTGGGAGGGTGTGCGTCGTTTCTGTGCACGTTTGACTGGGCGTAAGGATCCGGGTCCGTTTGATCCGGTGAAGTTGTTGCCGTTGACGTATGTGGTGGCGGGCGCGTTCATTGTGATGTCTGTCATTCTGATTGTGGCGGATATTGTTAAGCCCATCACCCTGTTTTAATGTGTTGTTGCGCGCGGTAAGGGTACCCGTATTAGTGCTTTCTTTCGCGTCAGTGGCACAATAAAAAGTTGAACGAAGGATGCGTCGTACGTCCTTCATAACCCATGTATGGAGGAAAACCTTGTCGGTCAGCCTTGGTATGCCGAAGCCCGCTCCCGCGGTTCTGTCCCCGCGTCGTAAGACTCGCCAGTTTAAGGTGGGGTCTGTCGGTGTTGGTTCTGAATCTCCGATTTCGGTGCAGTCGATGACGACCACTAAGACCCACGACATTGGTGCGACTCTGCAGCAGATTGCTGAGTTGACCGCTGCCGGTTGCGATATTGTGCGTGTGGCGTGCCCGACCGATAAGGATGCGGAGGCTCTGCCCATTATTGCGAAGCAGTCCCGTATTCCGGTGATCGCTGATATTCACTTCCAGCCGAAGTACGTGTATGCGGCTATTCAGGCTGGTTGCGGTGCTGTGCGTGTGAACCCGGGTAATATCCGTAAGTTCGACGACCAGGTGAAGGAAATCGCTCAGATGGCTTCGGACCACGGCGTTTCTCTGCGTATTGGTGTGAACGCTGGTTCGCTGGATAAGCGTCTGTTGGAGAAGTACGGTAAGGCTACTCCGGAGGCTCTGGTTGAGTCTGCTGTGTGGGAGGCTTCGCTCTTTGAGGAGCACGGTTTCCGCGATTTCAAGATTTCTGTGAAGCATAATGACCCTGTGGTGATGGTGGAGGGGTACCGTCAGCTGGCTGAGCGCGGTGACTGGCCCCTGCACTTGGGTGTGACTGAGGCTGGTCCGGCGTTCCAGGGCACTATTAAGAGCTCGGTGGCGTTCGGTACTCTGCTGTCTCAGGGTATTGGCGATACTATTCGCGTGTCGCTGTCTGCTCCTCCGGTTGAGGAGGTGAAGGTGGGAACTAAGATCCTGGAGTCGCTGAACCTTCGCCCCCGTAAGCTGGATATTGTGTCTTGCCCGTCGTGTGGTCGTGCGCAGGTGAATGTGTGGGAGCTTGCTGAGAACGTGACTAAGGGCCTGGAGCACATGAAGGTTCCGCTGCGTGTTGCCGTGATGGGTTGCGTGGTGAACGGTCCGGGTGAGGCTCGTGAGGCTGACCTGGGTGTGGCGTCCGGTAACGGTAAGGGCCAGATTTTTGTGAAGGGTGAGGTCATTAAGACTGTGCCTGAGGATCAGATTGTTGAGACTCTGATTGAAGAGGCGACCCGTATTGCTGCTGAGATGGAGGCTTCGGGCGAGTATGTTCCCGAGGGTTCCCCGGCTGTTTCGGTGAGCTAGTTAGCTTTTGTGTGCGGAGGCGTCCTGGTGAGGGGCGCCTCCGCGCTTTTCCGGTTATGTCCGGTTATGGTGGTGGCAGGCTTGGTGCTTGCCGCTGCCGGTTGTGGCCACATGATCCGGCTACCTTTTCGGGGTTACATGTCCCCGTGTTTTCACTCAATTTTTATCGCTCATTCTCTATCACTCAACACGTCATGTTCACTCTTTTTTCTCGCCGCTGTAAGGCTAATCGTGCCCGGTGTGCTGCTATTTCGTCGATGGATTCTTCCCCTATGCCTAATCGCGTGAAGGAACACGTTTTTGCTTTGGATACTCGGTGGTGTGATGAATTGGAGGAGGTCCTGTTCAGTGACCCGGTCCCGAATCTGTACTCCATTGAGCATTATTTGGCGTGCCCTCTTCCGGTGAGGGCCCCGCGTATTCCGATGCACTACTATCAGGGTTTTGTGGGGTGTGAGCGCGATGGGCAGTTGTGCTGTGTGTTGCTGTTGGGTTCGAATGTGGTGCCGGTGCGATTGTGTGGTGCCGCAGTTGAACATGCTGAACACGATGCGGATTCTCATGGCGCTGAATCGCCGGATGCCTCCTCCCTGGATGCGACGGCGCTCGCGCATCGTGACGCGCTGGCTCAGCTGCTGCTGCAGGTGGGTTCTCGCCTGGATTCTATGTTCGGTGAGAGCGCCTTCGTGATGCCCCTGTGGACGCGTATGCAGGAGCTGTGCGAGCAGAGCCGAGGCGGTAAGAGCCCGCTACTGCAGATGCAGCAGCCGAGCCTGCGTGACGGTTGCGATCATCGTGCGCGGGTTCTGTCGGAGCGCCCCAATCAGCCGTTGCTGTATTTGCCGCCGGAGAAGGACCTCGCCCGCTTCTACGCCGTGGAGCTTCCTGAGCTGCCGGCGCACCTGCCCGCGCCCCTCAATCCGGGGGAGAGCCCCGCCGCTGCTTTCCAACTCAGCGGTGAGACTGCCGGGTATGCGCGCCTTGCCACCTCCGCGGACCTGGAGGAGCTTCTGCCCGCCGCAGCCGCCATGTTCACCGAGGAGGTCGGCTTTGACCCGATTGCCCGCTACGGGGAGGGCTACGCGGCGCGCCTGCGCACGCTCATCGCCGGTCAGCGCAGCGCCATTGTCACCGATGTGAATGGGCGCGTCATCTTCAAGGCGGATGCGGGCATCGTGAACCTGGACGCCGCGCAGGTGCAGGGCGTGTGGCTGCACCCGGACTACCGCGGCTACGGTCTGGCTAAGCCGTTCTTCACTGCCGCCGCGCAGATTCTACAGCACCGCTACCCGCACTTGAGCCTGTACGTGAACGACTACAACGCCCGCGCTCTTGCCATGTACCGGGGGACCGGTTGGGAGCAGATCGGGCAGTTCTCGACCATCATTTTTGAGCGCTAAACACGCCGAACCCTAAAACGCTATAAAATTAAAGACGACTGTGCCTTTTTCGCGGCTTACCCGGTGAGCCGTGGGCACCCTATTTAAACCTATCGACCTTTCAAGGAGAATCGTGGTACTTCGCCTTTCCAACCTCTTTGTGCGCACTTTGCGCGAGGACCCCGTAGACGCTGAGGTCGCCAGCCACAAGCTGCTGGTCCGTGCCGGTTACATCCGCCGCGCAGCCCCCGGCGTGTACACCTGGCTGCCCCTGGGCCTGAAGGTACTGCGCAAGGTCGAGAACATCGTCCGCGAAGAGATGGACGCCATTGGCGCGCAGGAAGTCCACTTCCCCGCGCTGCTGCCCCGCGAACCCTACGAGGCAACCAACCGCTGGGATGAGTACGGCGATAACCTCTTCCGCCTCAAAGACCGTAAGGGTGCAGACATGCTGCTGGCACCCACCCACGAGGAAATGTTCACCCTGCTGGTGAAGGACCTGTACTCCTCCTACAAGGACCTGCCGCTGTCCCTGTACCAGATTCAGACCAAGTACCGCGATGAGGCACGCCCCCGCGCGGGTCTGCTACGCGGCCGCGAGTTCGTCATGAAGGACTCCTACTCCTTCAACATTGACGACGAGGGCCTGAACGAGGCGTACATGGCGCACCGTGCCGCCTACCAGCGCATCTTCGAGCGCCTGGGTCTGGAGATTGTCATTGTGACCGCACAGTCCGGCGCGATGGGTGGCTCCCGCAGTGAAGAGTTCCTGCACCCGACCCCCATCGGCGAGGACACCTTCGTGCGTTCCGCGGGCGGCTACGCGGCAAACGTTGAGGCCGTCACCACCGTGGTTCCCGAGGAAATCGAAATCACCGAGGACACCCCGGTAGCAATCGTTGTGGACACCCCCGACTCCGCCACCATTGAGTCCCTGGTGGAGCGCATGAACGAACTGCACTCCGAGGTAACCGGTGGCACCCTGGAAGCTTCGCAGACCCTCAAGTGCTTCCTGGGCACCGTCATCACCCCCTCCGGCGAGCGTAAGGTCTTCGCCGTGGGCGTTCCCGGCGACCGTGCCGTGGACCTGGGCCGCGTTGAGGTCAACATCGGCGCCCTGCTGGGAATCGGCGGCGAGGTTGAGGTTGAGGCAGCCAGCGAAGAGGACCTGAAGGCATACCCGCAGCTGGTCAAGGGCTACATTGGCCCCGGCCTGAGCCTGGACGCGCCCCTGCTCGGCGCGCACACCGAGGCCGAGGATGCGGTGGCTTCCGCAACCGGCATTCCCTTCTTCGTTGACCCCCGCGTGGTGCGCGGTACCCGCTGGGTGACCGGCGCAAACGAAGAGGGCAAGCACGTGGCGAACCTGGTCTTCGGCCGCGACTTCACCGCCGACGGCGTGATTGAGGCGTGCGAGGTGCGCGAAGGCGACCCGGCACCGGACGGCTCCGGCGAGCTGGTGGCAGCCCGCGGCATCGAGATGGGCCACATCTTCGCCCTGGGCCGCAAGTACGCTGAGGCACTGGGCCTGAAGGTCTTGGACCAGAACGGCAAGCTACAGACCGTGACCATGGGCTCCTACGGCGTGGGTGTGACCCGCGCACTGGCTGCTATCGCCGAGGGCAACCACGACGAGAAGGGCCTGATCTGGCCGCGTAACCTGGCACCGGCAGACGTGCACATCGTCATCACCGGCAAGGACGCAGCATCCCACGAGTACGCTGAAGAGCTCAGCGCATCCCTGGAATCCGCCGGCCTGCAGGTCATGCTGGACGACCGCCCGAAGACCAGCCCCGGCGTGAAGTTCGGCGACGCCGAGCTGCTGGGTGTGCCCACCATCCTGGTGATTGGTCGCGGCTTCAAGGACGGCGTGCTGGAACTGAAGGACCGCCGCAGCGGTGAGGCTCGCGAGGTGTCCGTCGAGAACGCGGTGGCTGAGGTCATCGCTGAGGTGCGCGGCGCCTAAGGCACGCCACTAGCCCGCAGAGACGTAAAACCGTCGCCACCTGCCCTGCCTCCCAAGAGGTGGGGCGGGGTAGCGGCGGAAGAATGAAAGAAGAGAACTATGGCATATAAGCCGAAGCGTTCTGGCTCTAAGAAGAGCGCCCCGAATGCGCGCGCTCGCCGTGCCGCATCCCGCGTGGCGAATGGTGTGAACGCTCCCCACACTCGCGCTGAGAGCGAGCCCGTGGTGGAGGCACCGGTGCGCGTGGGTACCCGCGCGATTCGTGAGGAAGAGGTTGCCGAGGCGATTGCCCCGGTTATCTCCGAGTTCTCGCTGGTGCTGGAGGGTCTGAAGATTTCGGGCCCGGCGGCGAACCGCACCGTGAAGATTACGGTGGACTACACCGCTGAGCGTACCGATTCGCTGTCGCTGGATTCCCTCGCGGAGATTTCCGGTGCGATTTCGAGCGCCCTGGACCGTGCGGATGAAAACGACGAGTTCTTCCCCTACGAGCTGGAGGTGTCCTCGCCCGGCGCTACCCGCGCCCTGACCGAGCGCCGCCACTGGGAACGTGCCCGTACCCGCCTGATCGCGGTCACCGCACCCGACGGTACCGAGTACCTGGCGCGTCTGCACGAGGTGCAGGATGAAGGTCCGGTGCTGGCTCGTAAGAAGAACACGAAGAAGGGTCAGAAGGAGTCGTACCACGAGCCGAGCTTGCTCCCGTGGGAAAATATTGCTTCTGCTCACGTCGAGATTGACTTCAATTCGCCCGCTGAGCCGGTAGAATAGAGTTATTAAAGCTTCAGGCACGGGGTGTTCCGTGCCAGGTATATACCGTTCGGGAGCCGGGGCGCATTGAGCGTCCCGGCGCCGTGCTAACTGGGAAAGGCTGAAAAGCGTGGAGGATATTAAAACTATTGACCTGGGCGCACTGCGCGCATTGGCGAAGCAGCGCTCTCTCGTCATGGAGGAGCTCTTCACCCTGGTTGAGAACGCCCTGCTGCTTGCGTACATGAAGCAGCCCGGCGCTATTAAGGGCTCTCGTGCCGTCATCGACCACACCACCGGCGAGTTCGTCATTCTGGCTCCTGAGCTTGATGAGGACAACCAGAAGATTGACGAGTTCGACGATACCCCGAACAACTTTGGCCGTATCGCTGCCGCAACCGTCCGTCAGGTGCTTTCGCAGCGTCTGCGTGACGCTGAGGACGCATCCGTTCTGGGCGAGTTCAAGGACCGTGAGGGCACCCTGGTGTCCGGCGTGATTCAGCAGGGCAACAACCCGCGTATGGTTCAGGTTGACCTGGGCACCGTTGAAGCCGTTCTGCCCAGCAATGAGCAGGTTCCGGGCGAGAAGTACCCGCACGGCTCCCGCCTGCGCGCCTACCTGGTTGAGGCTCGCCGCGGCCCCAAGGGTCCCTCGATTGTGGTTTCTCGTTCGCACCCGAACCTGGTTCTGCGCCTGTTCGAGCACGAGGTTCCCGAAATCTCTGAGGGCCTGGTTTCCATTAACTCCATCGCACGTGAAGCTGGTCACCGCTCCAAGATTGCTGTGTCCGCGAAGAACCCGACCATTAACGCTAAGGGTGCGTGTATCGGCGATATGGGTGCCCGCGTGCGTGCGGTTGCTGCCGAGCTGAACGACGAGAAGATTGACATTGTCGACTACTCGACCGATCCGGCAACCTTCATCGCTGCGGCGCTGTCCCCGGCGAAGGTCACCGAGGTCATTATCGCGAACCCGCGTGAGTACTCCGCTCGTGCTGTGGTCCCGGATGATCAGCTGTCCCTGGCTATCGGCCGTGAGGGCCAGAATGCACGTCTGGCAGCGAAGCTGACCGGCTGGCGTATCGATATTCTCTCCGAGTCCAAGTACGCTCAGGTTCGTGCCGAGGAAGAGGTAGCAGCACGCGTGGCTCGTAGCCTGGCTGAAGAAGCAGCAGAAGAGTCCGCACAGGACGCTGAATAAGCATTAGCCCCGGTGAGGGGCGTATCCCTTTGATGCAGGCGCAGGATATTGGGCAGTAACGTGCCCGGTATTCTTGCGCCTGCGTCACAGTTTTGCCCATGATTCTTAAAAACGGGATACACTATTAAGATGTGCCGGTGTGTAACCGGGCGCTTTATCGTGCCCTCACACGCACCGGATAGAGCATCACGAATGTACTGCGAACGCGGTTCTACACACGCTAGAGAGGGGAGAGGACCATGAACGATCACGACCTCACCGCAACCTCCGAAGCATTTGAAGGACCGGTCCGCACCTGCATCGGATGCCGTGCCCGCGATGAACAGCGCAACCTGCTGCGCATCGCCCGCACACCCGTCACGTCTGCTACCGAGCAGGCGGACACCCCGCCCTATCAGCCCGATATGGCGGGAACTATGCCCGGACGAGGCGCTTGGATCCATCCGAGCGAAAAGTGCGTAGACGCTCTGCAGAAAAAGAACGGTCTGGCGCGCGCCTTCAAAAAAGCGATCCCTGTAGCCCAGCTGCAGGCGTGCTGTGAGCAGATTCGAGCCGTTATTGCGGACTCGACCCCCTCATAGACGCTTTTCGGGTATATGCCCTCTGTAAGTCAACGAGTTTGACGACTTCTTATCTGAAAGCGAGTCAGAAAACTGATGGATATCTAATGAGTGCCGCGAAATGAGTACCCTTTCGTGCTCACCCACCGGCAATTTCACGAATTGGCGCGCCTTCGGGCGTGCACCCCGTAAACATTAGTGTTCGCACCATTCCCGGTGCGGACCGGGAATGGAGAAAATTTGGCTCAGCCTCGAGTACACGAGTTTGCTAAAGAAGTAGGCGTACCTTCTAAGGAAGTTATCGCTAAGCTCAAGGATATGGGCGAGTTCGTTAAGAGCTCCTCTTCCACCCTGAACCCCATGGTTCTGAAGAAGCTGCGCGCGGAATTCCCCGCCGCAGCCGCTAAGCCTGCCGCAAAGGCAGCACCCGCGGAGTCGGCAGCTAAGTCGGCACCCAAGCCCGCAGCGGCTAAGCCCGCCGCTAAGCCTGCGGCAGCTCCCAAACCGGCAACGGCAAAGCCTGCCGCTAAGCCGGCACCCAAGCCTGCAGCTAAGCCCGCAGTAGCTGAGAGCGCAGCTCCCAAGCCTGCAGCTAAGCCCGCCGCAAAGCCTGCAGCAGCAGCACCCAAGCCCGGCGGTCCCCGCCCGGGTAACAACCCCTTCGCAACCCAGCAGGGCATGGCACGCCCCGAGGCTGCACCGAAGTCGGCAGCGCCCAAGCCTGCCGCTCCGAAGCCCGGCCCCAAGCCCGGTCCTCGCCCCGGTAATAACCCCTTCGCATCCCAGCAGGGTATGAAGCGTGGCGGCGGCGACTCCCAGCGTTCCGGCGGTCCCCGTCCGGCACGTAACGGTCGTCCCGGTGGCAACGGCGGCAACGGTGGCGCACGCCCCGGCGGTAACGGCGGTCCCCGCCCCGCAGGTGGCGCACGCCCCGGCGGTAACGGCGGTCCCCGCCCCGCAGGTGGCGCACGTCCCGCAGGTAACGGTGGCCCCCGTCCGGCAGCTGGCGCACGTCCCGGTGCACCCCGTCCGGCTGGTGGCGGCGGTGCACGCCCGAACCCCTCGATGATGCCCAAGGTTTCCAACGTTGGTGGCGGCGCGTCCGGCTCCAACAACGGCGGCGGTAACGGTGGCGGCGGCGCACGTCGCGGCGGCGGTTCCGGCGGCGGCTTCAACCGCGGTCCGGGTCGTCCCGGCCCCGGCGGTCGCGGCAACGCACAGGGCGCATTCGGTCGCGGTGGCTCCAAGCGTAAGGGCCGCAAGTCCAAGGCAGCTCGCCGCCATGAGCAGGAGCAGCTGAACGCACCGGCACCCGGTGGCGTGGTTGTTCCTCGCGGCGACGGCTCGACCGAGATTCGTCTGCGCCGCGGCGCGTCCATCATGGACTTCGCTGAGAAGATTGGCGCAAACCCGGCATCGCTGATTACGGTTCTCTTCCACCTGGGTGAGATGGCTACCCAGACTCAGTCCCTGGACGAGGAGACCTTCGAGCTGCTGGGTGCCGAACTGGGTTACTCGATCAAGATTGTTTCCCCGGAGGATGAGGAGCGCGAGCTGCTCGAGTCCTTCGACATCGACCTCGAAGCCGAAGCAGAAGCTGAGGGCGAGGATGTCCTGGAGGTTCGTCCCCCGGTCGTCACCGTCATGGGTCACGTTGACCACGGTAAGACCCGCCTGCTGGACGCTATCCGTAACACCAACGTCATTGAGGGTGAGGCCGGCGGCATTACCCAGCACATTGGTGCATACCAGGTCCACACCACCGTTGAGGGTGAAGACCGCGCGATTACCTTCATCGATACCCCCGGTCACGAGGCGTTC
Organism: Rothia sp. HMSC061E04; assembly: GCF_001813685.1. Classification (NCBI taxonomy): domain Bacteria; kingdom Bacillati; phylum Actinomycetota; class Actinomycetes; order Micrococcales; family Micrococcaceae; genus Rothia; species Rothia sp. HMSC061E04. The sequence continues at coordinate 49,597 of NZ_KV813691.1, forward strand.
ACCGCTATGCGTGCCCGTGGTGCGAAGGTCACCGACGTGGCAATCCTCGTGGTCGCGGCGGATGACGGCGTTATGCCCCAGACCGTTGAGGCACTGAACCACGCACAGGCCGCTAACGTGCCGATCGTGGTTGCTGTGAACAAGATCGATAAGGAAGGCGCGTCCCCGGAGAAGATCCGTGGCCAGCTCACCGAGTACGGTCTGATCCCCGAAGAGTACGGTGGCGACACCATGTTCGTGGACGTCTCCGCTCGCAACGGCACCAACATCGACGAGCTGCTTGAGGCTGTCACCCTGACCGCTGACGTGCTCGAACTGACCGCTAACCCGAACAAGGAAGCACGCGGCGTTGCTATTGAAGCAAACCTGGACAAGGGCCGCGGTGCGGTTTCCACCGTCCTGGTTCAGTCCGGTACCCTGCACGTCGGTGACGCTATCGTTGCCGGTGTTGCTCACGGTCGCGTTCGTGCAATGTTCGATGAGAACGGTCAGGCTGTGAAGGAAGCTGGCCCGTCCCGCCCCGTTCAGGTGCTGGGTCTGTCCACCGTTCCTCGTGCAGGCGATACCTTCCTCTCCACCGAGGAAGAGCGTACCGCTCGTCAGATTGCTGAGAAGCGTGAGGCTGCTGATCGTAACGCTCAGCTGGCTAAGCGTCGTAAGCGCGTGACCCTCGAGTCCTTCGATGCCGCTGTGGCTGAGGGCAAGATGGACACCCTGAACCTGATCATTAAGGGTGACGTCTCCGGTGCTGTTGAAGCACTGGAAGAGTCCCTGATGAAGATCGACGCCGGTGGCGACGAGGTTCAGCTGCGCGTCATCCACCGCGGTGTGGGTGCTATTACCCAGAACGACGTGAACCTGGCAACCGTGGACAACGCGGTCATCATCGGCTTCAACGTCCGCCCGGCAGAGCGCGTGGCAGAACTTGCCGACCGCGAAGGCGTCGAGATGAAGTTCTACTCGGTCATCTACCGTGCGATTGAGGAAATTGAGCAGGCCGTCAAGGGTATGCTCAAGCCCGAGTACGAGGAAGTGGAGCTCGGCTCCGCAGAGATCCGCGAGGTCTTCCGCTCCTCCAAGTGGGGCAACATCGCAGGTTCGATCGTCAAGAACGGCATCATCAAGCGCAACGCCAAGGCACGCCTGGTGCGCGACGGTTCCGTGGTGGCTGACAACCTCACCATCGAGTCGCTGCGTCGTTTCAAGGACGACGCTACCGAGGTTCGCGAAGGTTTCGAGTGTGGTATTGGCCTCGGCTCCTTCAACGACATCAAGGAAGGCGACATTATCGAGACTTGGGAGATGCGCGAAAAGCCGCGTGTCTAAGACTCACACGCTGATGCGCCCGTCACCCGCTAGTGTTCTCGCACCCGCAGGCTTCTAAAACTGGAGCCTGCGGGGCGGGTGCTGGCGGGGCGGGCGCTTCCGCATTACCTGGAACGCCTCCAAAGCACCCCGAGTGTTCGCGGAAGGCGCCACGATATTTCACCACGACATTTCAAGGAGAAACACATGGCTGATGCAGCCCGCGCGGCACGACTTGCCGACCGCATCAAGGTAATTGTGGCGAAGGCGCTGGAGCGTCGTGTTAAGGATCCCCGCCTCGGTTTTGTGACCATTACCGATGCCCGCGTGACCAACGACCTGCAGCACGCAACCCTGTACTACACCGTGTTCGGCTCCGAAGAGGACGCCGCAAACACCAAGAAGGCGCTGGAATCTGCTAAGGGTATTCTGCGCGCCGAGGTGGGTAAGAACATCACTGCCCGCCTGACCCCCACCCTGACTTTCGTCGCTGACGAGGTTCCCGAGAACGCCTTCCACATTGAGGCGCTTCTGCGTGAGACTCGCGAGCGCGACGCCGCCCTGGCTGCTGCAGCTGAGGGTGCCGAGTACGCTGGTGAGGCTGACCCCTACAAGAAGGACGAGCCTGCCGAGGGTGAGGACGCCTAAGTGGCGAAGAAACAACCTCAGGGCCCGTCCGGCCTGATGGTCATTGATAAGCCCGCCGGGATGAGCAGCCACGACGCAGTCTCTCAGATGCGTCGTATTGCTGGCACCCGGCGGGTTGGTCACGCCGGTACGCTGGATCCTGCCGCGACCGGCGTGCTGATTTTGGGCATCAATAAGGCGACGAAGCTGCTGACCTACCTGGTCGGTCAGGATAAAACCTATGATGCGACGATTCGCCTGGGCATTGAGACTCTGACTGAGGACGCCGAGGGTGAGCACACTGCCGCGCATCCGGATGCCGTTGAGGCGCTGACCGGTATGGACACTGAGCAGATACGTGCGCGCATCCTGGAGGCTGTGGCGCAGCTGAGCGGCGACATTCTGCAGGTTCCTTCTGCGGTGTCTGCTATCAAGATCAACGGTGTTCGCTCGTACGCGCGTGTGCGTAGCGGCGAGCAGGTTGAGTTGGCGGCGCGTCCGGTGACGATTAGCGAGTTCACGGTGCATTCTGTGGCTGCCGGTTTTGCCGAGTACGTGATTGAGGACCCCGAGAACGAGGGCGAGCACACGGCAACCTCGGTTCCCGTGATTGACTGTGACGTGACGGTTTCGTGCTCTTCGGGCACCTACATTCGTGCTCTGGCGCGTGATCTGGGCAAGATTCTGGGCACCGGTGGCCATCTGACGGCTCTTCGTCGTACCCGTGTGGGTGCTGTGGTGCTTGAGGACGCCGCCGATTTGGCGCAGTTGAAGCAGCGCCGTGAAGAATCGGAAGCACCGCTGGAAGATTTGCCGCTGCTTCCCCTGGAGGAAGCGGCACGCCGCATCTTTGGTGCGCGTGAGCTCTCTGCCGTGGAGGCGAGCGATATTTCTTACGGTCGTCGTATTAGCCCCAGCGGTGATGGTTCCGTAGTGAAGCGTTCCGTGCACGCGAGCGCGGATGAGTCCGGCGCGGTGCAGCATGCCAGCGTTGAGGGTATTGTGGCGGGCTTCGCCCCGGACGGTACCTTGGTTGCCCTCCTGGAGAATAAGAAGCAGCGCGGGAAGGTGCAGGCCGCCCCGGTGCTGGTTTTTGAGGCGAATCGTTCCTTCAACTAGGCGTTGAAGGCTTATGATGGGCGAAGAGGGTTCGGTGTTTGCGCCTACCCAAAGCTGATTCCTCAAGCCTGATTGATTCAGCACCTGTTGAACGTGCGCCCTATTCATTCAACACGCTAACGTAAACATCCCTGAACACACATGACTACTCGTGCGGGTGCCGCCCGGCCCTGCTGAAGGAGAGAATATGAGCGAGAACCAGAGCTCCGCTAAGAAGGCGAGTGAGCCTCGTACCGCGCCGGTACCCCGCGTGGAGTCTGCACAGGCTGAAGCTACCGTAACCGGGGCTGCTGCGACCGGAGCTGCTACTCAGGGCGGTGCCGCGAAGGCTGCCGGTGCTAAGAGCGCTGAGCCTATTTCAGCGGCGAAGGCACCCGAGGGTGTTCGTGTAGCCGCACCGGCGTCCGGCGATAAGGCGTCGCAGAAGGCCGATAAGAAGGCTGAGAAGAAGGCAACCCGCGAGGCGTTTGCCCGCCCCAAGAGCATTGAGGAGGCGGCTAAGCCTCAGAACCGTGCGGCGTTCCGCGCGGCGGTGGCGCTGTACGGTCTGTTCATGATTGCGTACGGTGTGTGGCAGGTTCTGGGCGGTATCCGCGTCATTCCGGATGCGCCTGCAGATTTTGCGAACCCCTCGGTGCAGTCGAACTACGTGTTCTTCGCGGCAACCTATGTGGGTGTGGGCCTATCCTTCGTGTTCATTGCCGTGAAGTTCAAGTGGGTGAACATGCTCGCGTTCTCCTGCCTGGTGGTTTTCCTGGGCGGCGTGGGTCGTATCCTGTCGTGGGCGTTCTTCGGCACCCCGCACTGGTCGCTGATCGTGCTGATGGTGACTGAGCTTGTGATTCCTCCGTGCCTGCTGGTGTGGTACAGCTGGATTAACAAGTCCAATAAGATTCGCGAGGAGATGCTGAAGGCTTCTCGTAACCAGGCTCGTAAGTAGTCGTAACGCCCGGGAAGGTTCCTGCCGCACGGTGGGGTGCCTGCCCGGGCTTTCTTATGGGTGGGTTTTCTGCGGGCGGGGCTTGGCTTGTGGGTGGGGTTCTGCCGCTGCCAGTCAGATACCCGCCACCTCCGCCGCATCCACAAAGCTAGGGGAGAGGGCACCGCCTGCGAGGGGCGCCGTTCCATTCCCTGTTGATTCCCGTTTTGAATTCTGCATCCTGCCGCCTGTGGTCTAGGATGGTTAGGTACATTTATCTTTTTCAGGAGAGCCCGTGACCCTCTACACCGCTTTGAGCGAGGTCCCCGCCGGCTACGGCCCCTCGGTCGTGACCATCGGCAATTTTGACGGCGTGCACCGTGGACATGCCCGCGTGATTTCGCGCGTGGTCTCCCTTGCTGAAGAGCACGGTTTGAGCTCTATCGCGGTCTCTTTTGACCCGCACCCGATGCAGGTGCACCGTCCCGAGGTCGCCCACCACGACATTATGGGTCAGGGCTCGCGACGCTACTTCATGTGCCTGCTGGGTCTGAACGACTACCTGCTGCTGAACTACAACCTGGAGTTCGCTGCGCAGACCCCCGAGGAGTTCGTGAAGTCCACCTTTGTGGATGCGCTGAATGCGCGTTTCGTGGTCATCGGTGACGACGTGCGCTTTGGTAAGAACAACTCCGGCGACCTGAACACCATGCGTGAGCTGGGGGAGAAGTACGGCTTTGAGGTGGTTGTCGTTGAGGATCTGATGGTGGATGAGAACACCCGTTGCTCCTCGACCCGCATCCGCCAGCTGCTGCTGGAGGGCGATATGCCCGCCGCAACCGAGCTGCTGGGCCGCCACCACATGATGGCTGGTGAGGTCGTACACGGTCTGGCGCGCGGCCGCGAGTTGGGCTTCCCGACCGCGAATCTTGAGCTTGAGGCGCGCGGCCTGATTCCCGCCGACGGTGTGTACGCCGGCTGGCTCGTGGACGAGTCCGGTAACCGTCACCCCTCCGCTATTTCGGTGGGTACGAACCCGACCTTTGACGGTATTGAGCACCGCCAGGTTGAGGCGCACGTGATTGACCGCCCGGAAGAGCGCGTGGAGGATTTCAACCTGTACGGTCAGCGTGTGCTGATTGAGTTCGTGAAGCGTCTGCGCCCCATGGTGGCGTACACCGGTGTTGAGGCGCTGATTGAGCAGATTAACGATGACGTGGTGCAGACACGCGCGGTGCTGGCTGAAGACGCGAAGAACTACTGCCCGCCGGAGTGCCCGGTGCAGGCGGAAGTGAAGTAGCCCCACTTCTCATCTATGAGCGGCGTCCTGCGCTCATGCCCCTGCGATAACTGCTTGTAGCCCGGGCGGTAGATTTTCGGATCTGCACCCGGGGCTTTTACGTACCCGACCGGATGTGCCGTAGCTGCCACCTTCTTCGCGCCTGACCTGCTGCGCCGCTCATGAAACATCCTGCGTTGTCAGCCTTTACATCCTGCGTCGCCCGCGAGGTGCCCCTGTTTTAGTCGCCCCGGTTTTAAGAGAAGATAGAGTCATGGAAAAATTGAACGTCGAATCCTTCAACCTCGACCACCGCGCCGTAGCAGCACCCTACGTGCGTATCGCAGACCGCAAGGTCCTGCCCGGTGGCGACACCCTCATCAAGTACGATATCCGATTCACCCAGCCGAACACCGCGCACCTGGAAATGCCGACCGTGCACTCCATCGAGCACCTGAGCGCTGAGCACATGCGCAACCACACCGACCGTCTGATTGACTTCTCCCCGATGGGCTGCCAGACCGGTTTCTACGCGCTGACCCTGGGCCTGGAGCCCGAGGATTTCTTCCCCATCCTGGAAGCAACCCTAAACGACATCCTCAACGCGACCGAGGTTCCGGCAGCGAACGAGGTGCAGTGCGGTTGGGGCGCCAACCACACCCTCGAAGGTGCGCAGGCTGCGGCTCGTGAGTTCCTCGCGGCACGCGATGAGTGGGCGCAGGTGATGGCGTAATGAGCGCACAGATTCCTGACGCTTTCGCATCCGCCTTCAACCCGGTGGACTTTGACCCGAACGCTTTCGACCCGGCTGAGGCGTTCAACAGCATGTTTGAGCTGATGGACGGCATGTCCAACGCCATCATCATTCAGGTGGCTATGGATGAAGAGCTTGCACCCTTCCTGAAGGTGACCGAGGAGCTGCAGCCCTCCTTCACCGAGGGTACGGCGGTATTCCACCCGCGTTACCTGCAGGTGGGTGAGGACCAGGTTCCGCTGCTGCTGGTTCGCTCCAAGATCGGTCTGGTGAACGCGGCGAGCGCCGTCACCGAGGCGATCAGCTACTCCTCGAACTGCCTGGGCGTCATCAGCGCAGGTACCGCCGGCGGTTTGGCTCGCGGCATTAACGTGGGCGACGTGCTGATTGGCGCGAACTACACCTACACTGACGCCGACGCGACCGCGTTCGGTTACGCGCGCGGCCAGGTTCCGGGCATGCCCGAAAGCTACGACGGTCAGGCGGACGAGTGGCAGGACGCGCTGGAGCATGCGCTAGCCGCACTGGAGCCTGTGCGTGAGCAGGCTGAGAGCCCGTGGGAGGTGCGCCGCGGCCAGATGCTGGCGGGTAACTCCTTCGTGACCGCCCACAACGTGAAGGACACCCGCGAGGCATTCGAGGGCGCCATCAGCACCGACATGGAGACCACCGCTATTGCGCAGGTCTGCCACAACTACGAGATTCCGTTTATCGGGGTGCGTTGCGTGTCTGATCTGTGCGGCCCGGAGGCTGACCAGGACTTCCACCTCTCCGTGGACGTAGTGGCTCCTCGTTCGGCTCGTTACGCTCTGCAGCTGGCTGCTGAGCTGTGGACCGAAGCACAGCTGGAGGCGCTGGACCTGGCTCTCTAAAGCTCTAGAACTAACGATCTAGAGCATGCGGCACGATGTGAGCTCGCATGCGCCAAGTGCCGGGGCGTGAACCTGACGGGTTTGCGCCCCGCTCTTTGCGCCCCGGTATTTTTATACCGGTCTTTTTGTACTGGTTTTTGTACCCCAGTCTTTTTCTGATCAGGCACTTTGATGTACCCGGTCCGTAAGAAACGCAGAAATATTAACCGCGGTGAATATACATTCTGTGTGTCGTGGAGTACTATGAATGAGGAAACTGTCCGATCTCACAGAGGAGTACGTCGTGAAGTTCTGCCCGACTCTCGCCTCCGTCACCGGTCTGCTCGGTGGCTACAAGGTTGCATCTAGCACCGGCATCCGCCCGCTCGGTGGCGCTATCCTGGCACTGTGCGGTGCCGTGGCTTACAAGAATTGGAAGCGTAAGGCTGGCGCAGGCCGTGCCACCTTCCTCACCGCTGTCTACCTCGGCGCGTTCGGCGCCGCTCATCCGCTCGCCAAGAAGCTTGGCGCGTGGCCTGCAGTCTACACCGTGACTGCTGCAACCGCTCTGTGCTCTATCGTCATTGGACGTAAGCGACAGAAGTAGTCTTTGACGAAAAGACGGCGGAAAGGCAACGTTGCCTTCCCGCCGTCTTTTGCGTTCCCTCCCACCGTACCGGTTGGGTGGGGATGCGATGGGGCGACGCGCGAAGGCAACACCTTCCGCGCAACGCCCCATCACTCGATGGGGAGTGAATCAACCGGTACCGCTCTCAGCCGCCTGCTGAGCTGCGGCACCACCCGATAAGTTTCCCCGCCACCGGCGGGTACACCCCACGAGGTAAAGGAAAAGAAGAAGATGAATACCACTCCGGACTCATCCCCGGTACAGCAGGGAGCAGTAGCCTCCGAGAGCCCGCAGCTAGCGCGTGGACTCTCCCTGCGCCACATCATGTTCATCGCCCTCGGCTCCGCCATCGGCACCGGCCTGTTCTACGGTTCGGCATCCGCCATTCAGCTGGCGGGCCCCTCCGTGCTGCTTGCCTACGTTATTGGCGGCGCGGCTGTGTTCATGGTGATGCGCGCAATGGGCGAACTCGCCCTGGCGCACCCGGTCTCCGGAGCGTTCTCCGAATACGCCACCCGCTACCTCGGACGCTGGGCTGGTTTTGTGACCGGCTGGACCTACGCCCTGGAGATGGCGCTGGTCGCCATTGCGGACGTCACCGCCTTTGCCGTGTACATGAAGTTCTGGTTCCCGAACAGCCCCTCCTGGATTTGGATTGTCTCGGTCCTGCTGATTCTGCTCGCTATTAACCTGGCGAAGGTCAATGCGTTTGGTGAGACCGAATTCTGGTTCACGCTCGTGAAGGTCAGCGCCATTATCGCCATGATTGTTGGCGGTATCGCCCTGCTCTTCGTGGGTGTGCAGGCACACGACTCCGTGGCGCCCTCCGTCACGAACCTCTGGGCTCTTGAGGGTGGCTTCTTCGCGAACGGTTTTACCGGCTTCCTCGCCTGCTTTACCGTGGTGATGTTTGCGTTCGGCGGTATTGAGAACATCGGTATTGCCGCCGGTGAGGCGAAGGACCCGCGCACCTCGATTCCCAAGGCGATTCGCACGGTGCCGTTCCGCATCCTCATCTTCTACATTCTGACCCTGTCGGTCATCATGTCCCTGTACCCCTGGTACTCGGTGACCAAGGCGAACTCGCCGTTCGTGCAGATCTTTGAAGGTCTGGGCATTCCGGCTGCTGCTTCAATTCTGAACGTGGTCATCATTACCGCCGCCATCTCTGCGCTGAACGCGGACGTGTACGGTGCCGGCCGCATGATGTACGGCCTGGCGAAGCAGAACCTGGCGCCGGCTTCCTTTGCGAAGGTTACCAAGAACGGTGCGCCCTGGATGACCACCCTCATCATGGTGCTGGTCATGGCGGTCGGCGTGATCGTGAACGTGCTCTTCGAGAACGCGTTCGAGGTGGTCGCCTCCCTGGCAACCTTCGCGACCGTATTCGTGTGGGTCATGATTCTGCTGGCGCACATCGCGTTCAAGCGCAGTGGCGCCGATACCGAGGCGCAGCCGGTACGCCAGCCCCTGTGGCTGAGCTACCTGGCGTTGGCGTTCATGATCTTTATCGTGGTGCTCTTCGGCTGCTTCGCCGACACCCAGCTGGCGCTGGTGATGGGCGCAATCTGGTGCCTGTTCCTGCTGGGCTACTACCGCCTCGTGGTGGTGCGCGCTCGTACTGAAGTAGCAGAAGCATAGGGAGCAGAAGCACAGACACCGAATAAACGTAGAGCCCGGTGCGAGGACTCGGCGTGAGAACCCTGCGTGAGAACCCGGCTGTGAAGCCCGGCGACCGGTAGTGTGATGAGCTACCTGTCGTCGGGGTTCTGCTCACCCTTCCACGAAAGCGCCCCGGTAGCGTAGAATGGGAAGAACGCGTCTGCAGTCCGCAGTAGACGACGTGTATTACAGGGCGTAAGCCCACCACCCGGCGGCAACCGTCCGTACGGGACGTATGCGGTACTAACTCTAGGAGTTAAAAGTGGCACTGGATCCCGCTGTCAAGCAGGCAATCATCAAGGAATACGCAACCCACGAGGGCGACACCGGTTCGCCCGAGGTTCAGATTGCAGTTCTGTCTCGTCGTATCGCCGACCTGACCGAGCACCTGAAGTTCCACAAGCACGATCACCACTCCCGTCGTGGCCTGATGATCCTCGTTGGTCGTCGCCGCAACATGCTCGGCTACCTGAAGAGCGTCGACATCGAGCGTTACCGTTCGCTGATCGAGCGCCTGGGTCTGCGCCGATAAAACAGGAGCGTCTTGACGCTTTTGTGGTGATTAATCGCCTTTAGGCGGTGTGTGCGGACGTGCTGTCAGCACTACCAACCCTCCAACACGGAGGCGGGTAGCGCCAGCGCGTCCGTACTGCCGCGTTGAGGGGCGCATCTTCCGCTCGCTAGATTCCAACGCGAGATTCACAGCGAGAAATCGGTAGAAGACGCCGCCCCACCTGAAAGAAAGAACAGAAGGCCGTGCCGGCACACACGCCGCGGTCCTCGGTAGCGAATTACGGAACAACACCACCCCCACAACCGTGCCGACACACGTCGAGCACACGAAAAGGCGGGGGAGAGGTGCCGTGGTTTCCTATCGAAGGCCGACTCGTGCGCCGTACGGCCTGCCAAGAAGAAAGAAGGAACCGTGGAAGGTCCCGAAATCAAGTTTGCTGAAGTCGAAATCGACAACGGCATTCACGGTAAGCGCCACGTGCGCTTTGAAACCGGCCGCCTCGCAAAGCAGGCTGCTGGCTCCGTCCTCGTCACCATCGATGACGAGACCACCCTGCTCTCCGCAACCGCAATCGGCAAGTCTCCCCGTGAGGGCTTCGACTTCTTCCCGCTGACCGTGGACGTGGAAGAGCGCATGTACGCAGGCGGCAAGATCCCCGCATCGTACTTCCGCCGCGAAGGCCGCCCCAGCACCGAAGCAATCCTGGCTGCACGCCTGATTGACCGCCCGCTGCGCCCCGCCTTCACCAAGGGCATCCGCAACGAGGTGCAGGTCGTTGTGACCGTCCTGACCTACGAGCCGGACGAAATCTACAACACCTTCGCAATCAACGCTGCATCCGCATCGACTTCCCTGTCCGGTGCGCCGTTCAACGGCCCCATCGGTGGCGTGCGCATGGCACTGATTGACGGCCAGTGGGTTTGCTTCCCCAAGTACTCCCAGCTGGAAAATGCTGTGTTCGACATGGCTGTTGCAGGTCGTATCGTCACTAAGGCTGACGGTACCGAAGACGTCGCCATCATGATGGTTGAGGCAGAAGCAACCGACAACTCCTGGAAGCTCATCAAGGAAGACGGCCAGACCGCCCCCACCGAAGAGATCGTCGCAGAGGGCCTGGAAGCAGCTAAGCCCTTCATCGCAGCACTGTGCAAGGCGCAGGCTGACCTGGTGGCTCGCGCAGGCAAGCCCGCCCTGGAACTGCCCTTCTTCGGCGGCCACGGCGAAGACGTCGACGCAGCAGTTGAAGCATTCGCAGCAGACCGCCTGGCAGAGGTGTACTCCATCGCTGGCAAGCAGGAACGCGAAGCAGCAGCAGCCGAGCTGCAGGAAGAGCTCATGGAAGCTCTCACCGGCGAAGGTAAGGAATTCGAAGAGCGCTCCAACGAGGTTTCCGTAGCATTCGCTGCCCTGACCAAGCACGTGGTGCGCCAGCGCATCCTCACCGATCAGGTCCGTATCGACGGCCGCGGCCTGACCGACATCCGCCAGCTCACCGCTGAGGTCGAAATCCTGCCCCGCGTTCACGGCTCCTCGCTCTTCGAGCGCGGCGAAACCCAGATCATGGGTATCACCACCCTGAACATGCTCAAGATGGAGCAGCAGCTGGACTCCCTGCACCCGGTCAAGTCCAAGCGCTACATCCACCACTACAACTTCCCGCCGTACTCCACCGGTGAGACCGGCCGCGTGGGTTCGCCCAAGCGCCGCGAAATCGGCCACGGTGCACTCGCAGAGCGTGCAATCACCCCGGTGCTGCCCTCCCGCGAAGAGTTCCCCTACGCAATCCGTCAGGTCTCTGAGGCTCTGGGCTCCAACGGCTCGACCTCCATGGGTTCGGTCTGCGCATCGACCCTGTCCCTGCTGAACGCCGGTGTGCCGCTGCGCGCACCCGTTGCAGGTATCGCAATGGGCCTGGTCTCTGACGAGGTTGACGGCGAGACCCGCTACGCAGCCCTGACCGACATCCTCGGCGCGGAAGACGCACTGGGCGATATGGACTTCAAGGTTGCAGGTACCTCCGAGTTCGTGACCGCTATCCAGCTGGACACCAAGCTCGACGGTATCCCCGCATCCGTGCTCGCTGGCGCGCTGACCCAGGCACGTGAGGCTCGCCTGCACATCCTCGAGGTGCTCGTCAGCGCGATTGACGCACCGGATGAGATGAGCGAGTTCGCACCGCGCATTATTTCCGTGAAGATCCCGGTTGCCAAGATCGGTGAGGTCATCGGCCCCAAGGGTAAGATGATCAACCAGATCCAGGAAGACACCGGCGCAGACATCTCGATTGAGGACGACGGCACCGTGTACATCGGCGCAGCTGACGGCCCCTCCGCCGAGGCTGCACGTTCGGCAGTGAACGCTATCGCTAACCCGCAGGTTCCCGAGGTGGGCGAACGCTACCTGGGTACCGTGGTGAAGGTGACCGACTTCGGTGCGTTCATCTCGCTGACCCCCGGTAAGGACGGCCTGCTGCACATCTCCGAGATGCGTAAGCTCAACGGCGGCAAGCGCGTTGTTGACGCTGAGGACGTTGTCTCCGTGGGCCAGAAGGTCCAGGTGGAGATCACCAAGATTGATGACCGCGGCAAGCTCTCGCTGGCACCGGTCGTTGAGGGTGGCGACGACGAGTAGTCGTAACCCCCGCTAAGTGATGAGGGGCGTTCGGCGCACCCGGTGCGGTTCATTCCCCGCCGGATGCACCGGGCGCCCCTCATTTTTTTATGAGGATAGAGAACAACAGAATGCAGACTGCTGTTTTCGCTATGAAAGGAATATCGGAATTGTCGACTCGACGAGATACGACGATTGACGTTGCCAAGGGCCTCGCGATTATCGCGATCGTCTTTGGTCATATTCATCGAGGAATGTGGGCGTCAGGGTTGGGCACCGAGGCCCTGCGTCCCTACAAGTTCATGCTGGATTACGGGGTTTACTTCTGGCACCTGGTAGTTTTTGCCTTCCTGAGCGGCCTGTTCGTGTCGCGAGGAGCGTTGAAGACTACTCCCTCCTCGTACCTGACGAAACGTCTGGTTCTCTTCGGATACCTGTATGTCATTTGGCAGGTTCTACAGGTGGGTATGAAGCTTGTACTTCCGTCTAATTCTTCCGATAAGACGACTGTGATGAGCCTGCTGGAGCTGTGGAAGCCTGAGGGGCAGCTTTGGTTCTTCCCCTGGCTCATGATTGTCACCGTCATCGCTGTGCTGGGGCGCGTCTGGCAGAAGGACGTCAAGGCCTACGTTATTGTGGCGGTATGCGCAATCCTTGCCGTTGCGTTCTGGGGCTACAGCGGTGACTACGTGGGAACGCAGGGTATCTCCCTGGCGGTCTTCTTCATGCTTGGCGTGGCTCTTGGCCACGAGAAGTTCCAGGCTATGATGGAGTCTGTATCGCTGGCGATTCATGCCGTTATCGCGGTCGTTGGTCTGGTTGTCTACACCGTCATCCTGGTGAATGTGCAGGCCGCTCCGCCGACCGTCGTGCCGTACTTTGCGAACAACCCGGCAGCTATTGCTGTCGGTATTGTCGCCTCCCTGCTGTCGTCGCTGGCGGTGCTCTCGATCTCCTACCTGCTGGCACGGATTCCGTGGAGCGGCTGGCTCGCCTACCTGGGACGCCACTCCCTGGAAATCTTTATCGCGCACATCGTGTGCGGTGCCGCTTTCCGTTTCGTACTGACGAAGTCTGGTCTTTTCTCGGTACCTCTGTTCCTGGTGGGCGGTACGATCTTTGCGATCCTCGCCTCGCTGCTGCTGGGGTACTGCGCACGAAAGCTCCGGATTCCGCTCTTTACCCTGCCGCGTCCCATCGAACAAAAGATTAGCTAACCGAACTCACATCGAAGGACACTGAATGTCTATTTCCCTGCCCGTCGAGCTTGACGCCATTGCCGAGGAGCTCGACTACGAGCGTGGCCGCCTCATCTACGAGGGCGCGGGCGGCAACGAGGTGCGCCGCTCCATCCTGCCCGGTGGCGTGCGCGTCATTACCGAAAAGATGCCCGGTACCCGCGGCGTGTCTATCGGTTTCTGGGTGGGCGTGGGCTCGCGTGACGAGGCCCCCGGCATGCTCGGCTCCACCCACTTCCTGGAGCACCTGCTGTTCAAGGGCACCGGCACCCGCACCGCCCTGGACATCGCATCCTCCTTCGACGCGGTAGGCGGCGAATCCAACGCCCTGACCGCTAAGGAGCACACCTGCTACTACGCGCGTGTGCTCGACGATGACGCGCCCATGGCGGTGGACGTCATCACCGACATGGTCACCAACGCCCTGCTGGACCCGGCTCACCTGGAACAGGAACGCGGCGTGATCCTCGAAGAGATCGCCATGGACCAGGACGACCCGACCGACGTCGCTTTCGAAAACTTCGTGGAGCAGCTCATGGGTGAGAACCCGCTGGGCCGACCCATCGGCGGTACCCCGCAGGAGATTACTGAGGTGCCGCGTGACGCCGTGTGGGAGCACTACAAGCGCTACTACACCCCGGACCGCCTGGTCATCTCTGCCGCCGGTTCGCTGGAGCACAGCACCATGGTCCGCCTCGTGCTGGAGGCGCTGACCCGCTACGGCTGGAACCTGCAGGAGGGCGTGGCACCGGCACCGCGTCGCGTACGCACCGACAGCGGCATTGTTCCGCTGAGTGAGCTGCGTGAGGTGGAGAAGGGCTTCGAACAGACCAACATTGTGATGGGCTGCCCGAGCATTATCGCCGGTGACGACCGCCGCTACGCGATGAGCGTGCTGACCAGCGCGTTCGGTGCGGGCATGTCCTCGCGCCTGTTCCAGGAGATTCGTGAGAAGCGCGGTCTCGCCTACAGCACGTTCGCGTTCTCCGGCGCGTACTCGGATGCCGGCTACTTCGGCATGTACGCGGGCTGCCTGCCCGCTAAGACCGAGCAAGTGCGCGAGGTTATGGGCTACGAGTTCGATAAGCTCGCCACCGCCGGTATTACCGAGGAGGAGCTGACGAAGGTCCGCGGCCAGCTGGCTGGCTCCACCGTGCTCGGTAGCGAGGATTCGGGCTCGCGCATGTCCCGCCTGGGCCGCGCCGAGCTGGACTCTGGACTGTTCACCAGCACCGATGAGCTGCTGGAGAAGATCCGCGCGGTCTCCCTGGAGGAGGTTCGTGACCTGGCGGCGTACCTGGGGCAGCAGCAGATGATTACCACCATCGTGCGCTAACCCTCAACGCGAATAAGGTACAGAATGCCCGTTCCCACACCCCACTAAATCGGGGGAGGGAACGGGCATTTTGTATGTATCGGCACCTATCAAAGAGATGCCTCCAAGAAGTGCTTCCGGGCGCTCTGCCGCCCATGCTCTTGACGCTCAGCATGAGCGGCAGAACCGAAAAAGCTACCTCTGAGAGCTACTGCTCAGGGCTACTTCTGTGCCTTGGCAATAGCTTCCATCAGCACCTGGGCATAGAGCTCCTGACCGGCAGCCTCCGGGTGAACACCGTCAGAGGCCAGCAGACCGCTCTGAGTCTGCAGAGCCTGGCGGATCGTAGAGTTCCAATCCGCAATAATCACACGATCAGAATGCTGAGCCGCAAACTCACGAATCTTACCGTTCGAGTAGTCAATCCAGGTCAGGTTGCGCGGGCCGTAACCGGTGACCAGCACCAGCTTAGAATCGGCAGGCATAGCCGCCAGAACCTCGTCGAGCTGACCGTCCAGAATGGTCGAGTTCGCGGTCACCGACAGCACGAAGGTTTTACGAATTTGGCCGTTGGCACCCATGGACTTAATAATCGGCAGGGCCTTGGCGATGGTGCGTGCCTCAGCCGCATCGATGGACGCTTCGGGCATCTTGTCGTACAGCTCGGGGGATACCGCCACCACAATGGAGTCACCCACAATGGTCACCTGCGAAGAGTTTACGGAACCGGTTGCAGCCTTCGACGCCGAGGGGCTTGCCGAAGCCTTCGCGTCCTTACCCGCAGCGCTCGGGCTTGCCGATGCGCTCGCAGCCTGCGCCTCCTGACGAGCCTTCAGGCGTTCAGCGGCGGCACGCTTGCCGTCCTCAACGGACTGCTGGGCGGTAGTCATCGCCGGAGCGGTGTGCACCGCCAGGCCGGTCGAAGCAGCAGCCACAACAACGGCAAGAGCCACCGAAACCGGCAGGAGCCTAGTGCGTGAAGACTGGAAAGCCGCCACCACACGGTTAGCGCTACCGCGGAAACCGTAGCGGCGAATCGGGGTCTCAACCCAGCGGTACGACATCTCCGCAATCGCGAAGGTCGCCACCAAAACGCCCACATTTACCAGCGGGGAGCGGTCCGCACCCATCAGGTAGTGCATGACCACGGCGAGCGGCCAGTGCCACAGGTACAGGCCGTAGGAACGTTCGCCCACCCAGCGCAGGGGCGCGAAGTTCAGCAGGCGGCGCAGCATCTCGGAGGCACCAGCGAGCATGTCGGGCAGCATACCCTGAATCACGCCCAGCGCCAGCAGGGAGGCGCCGAACAGACCCCAGGGAATCGCACCGGGTGCCGACTCGGGAACCAGAATTGCGTAGGGAATCAGCGCGAACAGGGACAGCCAGCTAATCATGACGCGGGCGAACGCGACCAGGCCGAAGGGCTGAGCCACACGGTACAGCACGGACTGCTGCAGCGGCGGGTACAGCGACCAGGGGCGCGCGAACGCCAGCAGGGCGCCGAGCAGCAGGCCGTACAGGTGCGTGTCGGTACCGTAGTAGACGCGGCTAATGGGTGCGCCAGACATCAGAAGAGCGGTGGCGGTGCTCAGCGACGCAATAATACCCAGCACCATGACCACGCTAAAACGACGCCAGCGGCGGCGCAGCAACAGACCAGCCGCAACAATCAGCAGCGGCCACACCACGTAGAACTGTTCTTCCACCGCCAGGGACCAGAAGTTCGTGAAGAGCTCCGGGGAGGTCTGCGCGAAGTAGTCATTACCGGCAAAAATGGAAATCCAGTTGGACGAGAAGGTCGCCGCACCGGCGAGCTGTCGGCCGAGGTTCACCTGAATATCGCCGCCAATGAGCAGGCTGACCGGTCCCATGACCAGAATCAGCAGGGTAATGGCGGGAAGCAATCGGCGGGCACGGCGAATCCAGAAGTTGCCCAGGGCAATTTTGCCGGTGAGAGCACCTTCACGCAGAAGCAGGGAGGTAATCAGGAAACCGGAGATGACGAAGAAAATATCCACGCCGATCATGCCGCCGGGTAGTACGGTGGGCCAGAAATGGTACACCATCACGAGGAGCACAGCGATTGCTCGCAGACCGTCCAGACCCGGCAGAATATAACGCCGGTTAGCCTCATCTGGACGCACGGAGGAGGTAAAGAGGGACTTCATACTGTCAAGGCACTCCGTAGGATGGAAATTATAGAAATACTTCCTAATTATATGGTTGCTAACTTTAGATAACGTATTAAACGGCTTGTATGACGGTTAGATTACTTCGCTTTTTATGCCGCTGAGGTTCCGCAGGGCATCTCACCCAGCGTGTGCGATGGCGTGCACCGCGCTCACACGGGGATAATAGAGGCTGTACGTCACAGCGTCTGCCCCATCGTCGGGGTGCTCATAAGTTACGGAGGAGAGAAGATGGCCCGCGAGGGTAACGAAAAAATCTGGAAGGTTGCGGTACTCGGTGCCGCAGGCCGTATGGGTTCTGAGGCGGTGCGCGCCGTCAACACCTCCGCAGACATGGACCTGGTGGCGGCACTGGGCCGCGGCGACGACCTGCAGGAGCTGGTCGATGCCGGTGCAGAGATTGTTATTGACCTGACCGTTCCCGATTCCAGCGAGGCGAATGTGCGCTTCGCGGTGGAGCACGGTATGCACGCGGTGGTTGGTACGACCGGTTGGACCCCCGAGCGTCTGAACTCCCTGCGCGAACTGCTGGCTGAGCACCCCGAGGTGGGTGTGCTCATCGCCCCGAACTTTGCGATTGGTTCGATTCTCGCCACCGAGTTCGCGGCGAAGGCGGCACGCTACTTCGAGTCTGTAGAGATTATCGAGATTCACCACCCAAATAAGGTGGACGCCCCCTCCGGTACCGCTGTGCACACCGCCCGTAAGGTGGCTGCCGCCCGCGCGGAGGCTGGCGTGGGTGCAAGCCCGGACGCCACCACCTCCGATCCTTTGGGTTCGCGCGGTGCCGTGGTCGACGATATTCACGTACATGCGGTACGTCTGCGTGGTATGGTGGCGCATCAGGAGATTCTGCTGGGCGATCCCGGTCAGCAGCTGGTGATTCGTCATGATTCTTTTGACCGTACCTCCTTTATGCCTGGCGTGCTGTTGGGTGTGCGTGAGGTGGCGGCGCATCCCGGTTTGAGCGTGGGCTTGGACGCCTACATGGATTTGTCCTAGGAGAGAGTATTGTCTGAACAGACTTCGCGTGAGGTTTCATCGAGCCCGTCGGAGGCACAAGCCCGCGGTCCCTGGTGGACTTCGCTACGCCTGTGGAGCATCTGTGCCTGCGTGCTGATGGTGCTGACCGTGCTGATTCTGCCGCTGCCGCTGACGGTGCGTGCCTCTATTATGGGCGTGCTGATTTTTAGCGCCGTCTTCGTAGCGGTGGATGCCGGCGGTTGGGGTAAGACCTTCGCGGCGCTGACTTGCGCGCTGCTGACCCTATACCTGGTGCATATTGCCCAGCAGGGGTTCGTGATGCTCACCTCCGGTTCGGTGGCTGGCATTGTTCTTGGCGCGGGTATGATTTTGCTGCCGATTCTGGGTGCGTGGGCGCTGGTGCGTGAGGTGCTTTTCGGTGCTCGTATTCAGCGTATGGCTCAGGAGCTGGCTGCTTCGGGTGAGCTGGCGGAAGATACCCTGCCGCGCACCCCCTCCGGTCGTGTAGACCGTGAGGCTGCGGCGGTGGAGTTTGAGAGCTTTGCTGCGGCGGTGGAGCAGGAGCCGAATAACTGGAAGGCATGGTTCAACCTGGCGTGTATGTACGATGCCGGTGGTGAACGCAAGCGTGCCCGTGCGGCGATGCGTAACGCGTGGGCGTTGCGTTCGGGCGGTCAGGCCAAGGGTATGCGTTAGGCGGTAGCCCCGATTACGTATGGTCGATGCCGCATGTATTTTCGGCATGAGGTTGATAACGCCGAGGCTGTGTGCCCGGTTTCATAGGCTCTCGCGGAAGTACCGCGGGTTTGAAAGAGTCCGAATAGTAGAACACGTATGAAAACTTATGCGTCCTGTAGCAAAAATCTGCATTTCGGGCGTACTCTGGACATATGTCTGAGAACCTTTCGAACCCCGGTACTTTTGTTGAGCCTGTCTTCGGTCGCCTCCTGACCGCAATGGTGACCCCCTTCGCGAAGGACGGCTCCGTCGATGAAAAGCAGGTTGCAGACCTGGCGAACTACCTTGTGGAGAACGGCCACGACGGCCTGGTGGTCTGCGGTACCACCGGCGAATACTCCACCATGACCGATGACGAGAACGAGCGCGTCTTCCAGATTGTGAAGGACACCGTTGGCTCTCGCGCGAAGATTATTGCCGGTGTTGGTTCAAACGATACGGCGCATACTATTGAGCTGGCGCACCGTGCCGAAAAGATTGGTGTGGACGGCCTGCTGGTTGTGACCCCGTACTACAACAAGCCGACTCAGCCGGGTGTCTACGCCCATTTTGCGACCGTTGCTCAAGCAACTGAGACCCCCGTCATGCTTTACGATATTCCGGGTCGTGCGGGCATCCCCATCGCACCCGAAACCTACCGTCGCCTTGCAGAAATTGATAGTATTGTAGCGGTGAAAGACGCCAAGGCAGACTTCGGTGCCGCAACCGAAGTCATGACAACCACCGACCTGCACTACTACAGCGGTGACGACGGACTGACCCTTCCCTGGATGGCAATGGGCGCTGTCGGCCTCGTTTCGGTGACCGCACACGTGGCACCTGCACTCTTCCGTGCCCTGATTGATGCTGTCGTCGCACAGGATTTGGTGGAGGCGCAGCGTCTTCACCTGGAACTGACTCCGATTGTCCGAGCAACTATGGGTCGCGCCCCAGGTTGCGTTGCTGCCAAGGAAATTCTTTCCTGGCAGGGTGTGCTGGATGAGCCCGTCGTCCGCCTGCCGCACGTACTCTCCGAACCGGAGGTTGCCCAGGCTATGCGAGCTGACCTGCTCTCCTCGAGCATCGCTCACACCCTGAAGAACTCCTAAACTTTGACGCCTACCCGACGCACGCAATAGTGCAGGGAGCGTATATATAGAGGATTTCGGCTACCGTCACACCCCGACTTCGGGGCACATGATGTAGCCAACGGACGCGGACTCCACACCTAACACTAGGTGAGGGGTCCGCTCTGGCGTATTGCCGCGGTTTACCGTCGATGATTCGGCCCACCCACTCAGACAGGGACCCAGCTTAGGTAGAGGCATCCGAGCAATACGCCCCCAATACTTTTGAATACTTTCGGTGATTTGGACGCACCGGTAGCACCTCCGCAGCCTCGGCACGTGAGAGCCGAACCGGCGGGAGCGCTTGCGGTACGAAGCGTCGCCTACGAATCACAGACATCACAAGAAAACATAGAAGAAAGAGGAGACACACGATGAGCGTCTTTGAAGCGAATCTTCCCCTCCCTCCCCGCCTGAAGAAGGACACCCTGCGCGTGGTGCCCCTGGGCGGCCTGGGCGAAGTCGGTCGTAACATGACCGTGTACGAAATCAACGGCAAGCTGCTGATTGTTGACTGCGGCGTGCTCTTCCCCGAAGAGTCCCAGCCCGGCGTGGACCTGATCCTGCCCGACTTCAGCTACATTGTCGACCGTCTGGACGACGTGGTTGCCATGGTGCTGACCCACGGTCATGAAGACCACATCGGCGCGGTTCCCTACCTGCTGCGCCGCCGTCCCGACATCCCCCTGGTCGGTTCCGAACTGACCCTGGCACTGGTCGAGGCGAAGCTCGCCGAGCACCGCATCAAGCCCTACACCCTCGCGGTGAAGGAGCACCAGGTGGAGCGTTTCGGTCCGTTCGAGTGTGAGTTCGTTGCTGTGAACCACTCGATTCCGGATGCGCTGGCTGTCTACATCCGCACCAAGGCAGGCAAGGTTCTGCACACCGGTGACTTCAAGATGGATCAGCTGCCGCTGGATGGCCGTATCACCGACCTGCGCCACTTCGCTCGCCTGGGCGAGGAGGGCGTGGACCTGTTCCTGCCGGACTCCACCAACGCTGAGGTTCCCGGCTTCACCCCGACCGAGAAGCACATCGGTCCGGTGCTGTCGAACGTTTTCCGTGACGCAAGCGGCCGCATCATTGTGGCGTCCTTCTCCTCGCACGTTCACCGTGTGCAGCAGGTGCTGGACGCAGCCGCTGAGCGTGGCCGCAAGGTAGTGCTCGTGGGCCGCTCCATGGTGCGTAACATGACCATTGCCGAGAAGCTGGGCTACCTGAAGGTCCCCGCCAACGTGCTGGTGGACCTGAAGAAGGTTGACGACTACCGCCCCGACCAGATTGTGATGATGTGCACCGGTTCGCAGGGCGAGCCGATGGCGGCACTGTCGCGCATGGCGAACGGTGACCACAAGATTCAGATTGAGCCCGGCGACACCGTGGTGCTCGCCTCCTCGCTGATTCCCGGTAACGAGACCAGCGTCTTCCGCATCATTAACGCCCTCATGAAGCTGGGCGCTAACGTGGTGCACAAGGGCAACGCGAAGGTTCACGTTTCCGGTCACGCTGCCGCGGGCGAGCTGCTGTACTGCTACAACATTCTCAAGCCGAAGAACGTTATGCCGGTTCACGGCGAGGTTCGCCATCTGATTGCTAGCGGTGACCTGGCGATGGAGACCGGCGTTCCGAAGAAGAACGTGCTGCTCTGCGAGTCCGGCACCGTTGTGGATCTGCGCGATGGTGTGGCGTCCGTGGTGGGCGAGGTTCCCTGCGAGTACCTGTACGTTGACGGCCGATCCGTCGGTGAGGTCACCGAGAGCGACCTGAAGGACCGCCGCATCCTGGGTGAAGAGGGCTTCGTGTCCATCGTGACCGTCATTGACCGCGCAACTAAGCGCGTGGTGACCGGCCCGGATATTCACGCTCGCGGTATCGCTGAGGACGACTCGGTCTTTGACGAGATTGTTCCGAAGATTACCGCCGCTCTGGAGGATGCTCTGCACCGCGCACCCGAGAAGGTACACACCGTGCAGCAGCTGCAGCAGATTGTGCGCCGCACCATCGGTGCCTGGATTTCTCGCCGTCTGCGCCGCAAGCCCATGATTGTTCCCGTGGTTGTTGAGAACACCTCGAAGGCTGCGAAGAACTAACACTCTGCTCGAGGCTAGATGCTTCTCATAGCGAAAAGGCGGGGTCGATACGTTGTGTCGGCCCCGCCTGCTGTGTATCTGCAGAACGTATGCGCGAAAGCTGCGCGAAAGCGAACGCAATGGGGGAGAAGCACCTCATCAGTGCCCTATCAATGCCCGCGTAGGCACCGGGCGGGGCACACTTTTTAGCTCACTGATAACGAAAGAATCGGTACATTAACGGGAAGGTTGATACCCTAAAAGGTATGGCTCCACGGACCACGAAGGGTCGTAACACGACCTCTACTAAAGCAAACACTAAGAAGACCACCCGCAAGCGCACCACCTCCCGAGGCGGTGCCCAGCGCGGTGCCAACGCGGCGAACCCTGTAGCGGGCGCTATCTCCTCCGTTTGGCTGAGCATCGCTCACGCTATCGGTGGGCTATTCCGCTCCATTGGCGCGGTGCGCACCGACCTTGCGCCCGAAGACCGTCGTGACGGCGGCGCGCTCACCATCCTGCTGTTCGGCCTGATTAGCGCCGGAGTGGAGTGGTACAACTGGCGTGCTCACACCTCCCTCGGTTTGTTGCGAGCGCCCCTGGACGCCTGGCACACCATGCTGGGCGGTATTTTCGGTCAGGGCGCCCTGCTGATTCCGGTGTTCTGCCTCATTATGGCGTGGTGTGTTTTCCGTGGGCCCGACCTGATTAAACGTAATAACCGCGTGGCGTTGGGATCCTTCATCATCCTGGTGGCGACCTCCCTGTTCTTTGCTCGCCATGCGGGTCACCCGACCTTCGCGGATGGTTTTGACGCCGTCTGGGCTGGTGGTGGTGTGGCTGGCGTGCTGCTGGGCACTCCCATTGTGCGTGTGAGCGGCGGTATTGCGTTCGTTGAGATTCTGATTCACCTGCTGCTGGGTATTGCCGGTCTGATGGTTCTGACGAACACTCCGATTCGTCAGGTGGTGCCGCGTACTTTGCACCTGGTCGGTCTGGCGTTGGGCGAGAAGCCGAACGGCACGACTCGAACCTCCGCGAAGGACAGCCCTTCGGATGCGACTCAGACCGTGGACCTGAACGCTGAGGAGCACGACCGCAGCTACCTGTACGGTGACGATGAGAAGCCGGCGCGCTCGGCTCAGAAGTCTGGTGGCCTGTTCGCTCGTCTGCGCGGCTGGTTGGGTATTGCTCCCGCTGCGTCGACCGATTCTTCCCTGGACGAGTACGCCGGTGATGAAGCATTCGTGAGCGCCGTGGTGGATGAGACCCACCCGGAGACCACGCAGATGCCGGTACAGCCGGAGGACTCTGCACAGGATTCTGCGCAGGGATCCGCTCAGCAGAAGCGCCCGGCGGCTAAGCCGAACCGCCTGTCCCGTCTGCCCGGTCGCCTCAACCAGGCACCGGCCGCACAGGGTACGTCCGCCCAGGGAACTTCTGCGCAGAACAGCGCTTATTCGAGCAGCCCTGACCTCTTCGACGTTGAGGCATCGGATGCGCCCGCAGCCCGCCTGGATCAGGTGCAGCGCGCCGCCGTGGCGAACGGCCGTGTGAACCGTATTCCTGGCGAGGAGCCTCTCTTTGACGTTGAGGCATACGACGGATTCGGCGCTTCTGAGGAAGCTGCACCGCAGACCAAGCCGCACCAGGTGGTGAACCCTGCGCAGTCTGCTACCTCGGCTTCTGCATCCCAGGCTCCTGCCGCACCCGCGGCTCAGCCTCCGATTCCGACCCGCATGCACTCGCCGGGTGCGCACCCGAAGAACGCGGCTCCCGCGGCTTCGCGAGCGCCCGAGGCTGGCGCATCCCGCCCGCTGCAGAACAATACTCAGGTGGCAACCACCGAGCGGGCGCGCGGCGAGCAGGTTGTTCAGTCGTCCCGCGGTACCTATGTGCTGCCCTCGGAGGAGATGCTGGTTGCTGGTCCTCCCGCCAAGGAGTCTTCCGAGGTGAACCAGCACATGGTTGAGGCTCTGACGAATGTGCTGGAGCAGTTCAAGGTGGATGCGCAGGTCACCGGCTTCTCGCGCGGCCCGACCGTGACCCGTTATGAGATTGAGCTGGGTCCCGCCACGAAGGTGGAGCGTGTGACGGCGCTGAGCAAGAACATTGCGTACGCTGTGGCGAGCCCGGATGTTCGTATTCTGTCCCCGATTCCGGGTAAGTCCGCGATTGGTATTGAGATTCCGAATACGGACCGTGAGACCGTTGCCCTGGGTGATGTGCTGCGTTCCCCGCAGGCTCACGCGAACCAGCACCCGATGGTCATGGGTGTGGGCAAGGACGTTGAGGGCGGCTTCGTGCTGGCGAACCTTGCGAAGATGCCGCATATGCTGGTCGCTGGTGCGACCGGTGCCGGTAAGTCTTCGTTCGTGAACTCGATGATTACCTCGATTCTGATGCGTGCAACCCCGGACCAGGTGCGCCTGGTAATGGTTGACCCGAAGCGTGTGGAGCTGACCGCCTATGAGGGTATTCCGCACCTGATTACGCCCATCATTACGAACCCGAAGAAGGCCGCCGAGGCCCTGCAGTGGGTGGTTCGTGAGATGGACGCCCGCTATGACGACCTCGCCCACTACGGCTACAAGCACGTGGACGACTTCAACAAGGCGGTGCGTGAGGGTAAGGTTCAGCCCGATCCCGGTAGTAAGCGCACGGTGCACGAGTACCCGTACCTGCTGGTGATTGTTGACGAGCTCGCCGACCTGATGATGGTCGCTCCGCGTGACGTGGAAGAAGCGATTGTTCGTATTACCCAGCTGGCGCGTGCTGCGGGTATTCACCTGGTGCTGGCGACCCAGCGTCCGTCGGTGGATGTGGTGACCGGTCTGATTAAGGCGAACGTTCCGTCACGTATGGCGTTTGCGACCTCCTCGGTCACTGACTCTCGCGTGGTGCTGGATCAGCCCGGCGCGGAGAAGCTGATCGGTCAGGGTGATGCGCTCTTCCTGCCGATGGGTGCTTCGAAGCCGATGCGTGTTCAGGGCGCGTGGGTGTCTGAGTCTGAGATTCACGCCGTGGTTGAGCACGTGAAGAAGCAGGCGCCGACCATCTACCGTGAGGACGTGATGGTCTCTGCCGCGAAGAAGCAGATTGATGAGGAAATCGGCGATGACCTCGATGATCTGCTGCAGGCGGCGGAGATTGTGATTACGACCCAGTTCGGTTCGACCTCGATGCTGCAGCGTAAGCTGCGCATGGGCTTCGCGAAGGCTGGCCGCATCATGGACCTACTGGAGTCACAAGGCGTGGTGGGCCCCTCGGAGGGCTCGAAGGCACGTGAGGTGCTCATCCGCCCGGATGACCTGCAGGCGACCCTGGCGCGTATTCGCGGTGAGGAGCCTCCGGCCGCCGACCCGTACGCGAATGCGGTGGACCAGGGCGAGGCGGTCACCGACTATTTCGATGAGCCCGATGATGAGGGCTCGGAGGACGCCTGGCAACTGACCGGCCGCTAGTCCTTCAGCGCCCTATCCCTTCGGCTGAGTCCACTCAGCTGAGTGAACTCGCGACATGCACCCCGTATAGCCCCTGTGATGTCTGCTACGGCACACGTATAATGGACGGTACGGGGTGTTTGCGTATCCCCGATACGATTAGGTGTCGGTGCGTACGCGGTCTCTCACCGTCGAAAGCCATCTACCCGTAAGGAGCCGTTATGAGTGAAGCTCGCAATTCCGCATCCACCGGTGCGGTCAGCACAGCGAAGCCTTCGAACTGGAATGTGCCGAATGTGTTGACGGTTCTGCGTATTATTGCGGTTCCTTTCTTCATTGTTGCCCTGGTTGCGGGCGGTACTTTTGGTGCCGCTGATCCGACGCACCGCTGGCTGGCGTGGATTATTTTCATCCTTGCCATGCTCACGGACTGGGCGGACGGCTACCTGGCGCGCTCGCGTAACCTGATTACGAGCTTCGGTAAGATTGCTGACCCGATTGCCGATAAGTTCCTCACTGGCGCGGCGTTCATTGTGCTGTCGGCGCTGGGTGAGCTGTGGTGGTGGGTCACGATTGTGATTCTGCTGCGCGAGTGGGGCATTACGATCATGCGTCTGTTCGTCATTAAGTACGGTGTGATGGCTGCTAGTAAGGGCGGCAAGATTAAGACCGTGCTGCAGACGGTGGCGCTGGTGCTGATGCTTCTGCCGCTGGGTCAGCTGGGCCTTGGTTGGCTGATTCCTGGTTGGGTTCTGATGGGCGCGGTCACCGCGATTACCGTGTGGACCGGCCTGGTGTATGTGCGTGATGCGTATATTTTGCGTCGTAACTGGTTGCAGGCTCAGGCCTCCCAGGGCGGCGGTAAGTAGAGGGAGGGGAGTGGCGTGTGCTGCTCCCCTTCGCTGTACCTGCGGCGCGTTGTGTGCCGCGTGAGGTTTTGAGCGGCGGTTCGCCGCTGAAAGGAGAGAATGATGGTTGTTCCCCTCATACTTGAAGATGCTCTGTCCTCTGAGCTTTCCTCCGCTGAGGTTTTCTCCGGTACCCCGGAGGCGGCGGCGCTGTTACTGCGTGATGCGGTGCAGTTGCGTGCCTCTCGGGAGGGGCCGGTGCAGGTGGCGACGGCTGAGTCGCTGACCGGCGGGGATGTGGGCGGCGCGATTTGTACGGTGCCGGGCGCATCCGCGTATTACCGCGGCGGCGTGATTTCGTACGCCTACGAGGTGAAGGCTCAGGTGCTGGGCGTGGACGCTCAGCTGCTGGCGCGTGAGGGTGCGGTGCATCCTGCGGTGGCGGTGCAGATGGCGGTCGGTGCGGCGCGTGTGTGCGGTGCCGATTATGCGGTGTCGACCACGGGTGTTGCCGGTCCTGATCCTGCGGATGGCCAGCCGGTGGGTACGGTCTATATCGGTGTGTGTTCCCCGGGTGGTTCTGAAGTGTTTGAACGCCACTATTCGGGGGACCGCGCGCAGATTCGTGCGGCGGCGAGCGCGGATGCGATTGCCCTGCTGGCGCGTGCGGTGCGCGGCGGCGCCGGTGGGGTTCTGAAGGACGAGCTGGCGTAGCGTGCTAAGGGCTGGAGTGGGCTGGGCTGTGCGGTGCCTGGAACGGCTGTGTAGTCGTCTGTGCGGCGCCTACCTAAAAAAATTTACGGTTCAAATATATTCACAGGGTTCTTTCAGCTCCGCAGGAATAAAGGCATAGGTTCGCCTGTTTGAATAGATACAAGCCGTAAGAAGAAGACGAAAATGGCGGGGCTCCTAGCTCACGCTCCAAAAATCAGTTAGGCTTAACTCTGTACAGTCCCGCAGGTCGGGAATACCTACTCAGGAAAGTGATATAGAAGCTCATGGCTAAGCAGCGCGTATCGATTAATGGTATTACTAAGTGGAAGGAAATCGAGGAGACCCCCCGACAGGTCGCCCCGGTCGTTGAGGAAGCTAAGGTTGTTCCCCTGCGACAGGCAATCGGTGAGGTTCTTCGCGATGTTCGCCAGCGTCAGGGTCGCACCCTGCGCGAGGTTTCCCAGCGTGCCCGTGTTTCCCTCGGTTACCTGAGCGAAGTTGAGCGCGGTCAGAAGGAAGCTTCCTCCGAACTGCTGGCGTGGATTTGCCAGGCTCTGGACATCCCGATGTCCCAGATGCTGCGTGAGGTTGCCGACCGTATGGCGGTTCTCGAGGGCGTTCAGATTCCGGATACTGTTCCGGCTGAGATGTCTGAGCAGTACAAGAGCGATTACTACATTCTCTCGAAGTAACGCGAGGCGGCACATGCCGCACTAAACGTGAAGCGATGCCGTGCATCCCCGTAAGGTGGGTGTGCGGCATCGCTTATTCTCGGGTTTGTTCTGGGTTTATTCTCGGGCGAGATGCGGGCGATGTGACGAATTATGAAGCGAACTAGCGGCGAAATGGAGGAGTGCTTGTGAAGCTGAGCGAATTTTGGGCGTGCATGGAGTATGAGTTCGGTGCCGGGTATGCGCCGGTGCTGGCGCGTGATTTGGTGCTGGGCTCGTTGGGCCATGTGACCGCTGCGGAGGCGCTGGACCAGGGCGTTAACCCGAAGGATGTGTGGCTTGCAATCTGTGAGGAGCAGGAGATTCCGCAGGAGCGCCGCCTGGGTCCCGATAAGGAGCCGTTGCACTAGTCGGTGAGTCTGGCGCTTTCTCGAGTAGGGGCGGGCGGGGCCTGCCGTTTGTTCGAGTGCTAGCGCCTGCGCGGGAGGTATTTTCGAATAATTAGCCGATAATCCGGGGTTTTTCGAAAATATATGCCGAAACCCTGTCCGATTTATTCGAAACTGGGTCGTAATTTTGTTCGACTCGTGCTAGACTTTTCCACATCAGGAATTTTTCGGAAAATCTTCAAAGTTTTCCACAGATTTTAAAAAATGGCCTTATCCTGTCAGGCTGTGACCCTAGAGTAGTCTCAGAAGGAACCGGTAGGCCAAAACCTTCAAGGTCTCGATTACGAGTCCCACCGATTCCGAAGAAACATTACTCCCGTCAACCACTGACAACACAAAGAACGAGGTACTACCGTGGCTAAGAACACCAAGTCTCAGAGCGTAGCTCGCGTTCCCGAAGAGGGTCGCGCCAAGGCACTTGAAGCCGTGATGGCACAGATCGACAAGAACTACGGCAAGGGTGCAGTCATGCGCCTGGGCGATAAGGAAATCACCAAGACCGAGGTTATCTCCACCGGCGCTATCGCCCTGGATGCCGCTCTGGGTATTGGCGGTCTGCCCCGCGGCCGCGTCATCGAGATTTACGGTCCCGAGTCCTCCGGTAAGACCACCGTTGCGCTGCACGCTGTAGCGAACGTTCAGAAGGCAGGCGGCGTGGCAGCGTTCATCGACGCCGAGCATGCGCTGGACCCGATTTACGCGGCTAAGCTGGGCGTGGACATTGACCAGCTGCTGGTCTCTCAGCCCGACACCGGTGAGCAGGCGCTGGAAATCATGGACATGCTGGTTGGTTCCGGCGCCGTTGATATCGTGGTCGTCGACTCCGTCGCCGCGCTGGTACCCCGCGCCGAAATTGAAGGCGACATGGGTGACTCCCACGTGGGTCTGCAGGCTCGCCTCATGAGCCAGGCGCTGCGTAAGATTACCGGCCGCCTCTCCGCAACCGGCACCACCGCAATTTTCATCAACCAGCTGCGTGAGAAGATTGGTGTCTTCTTCGGTTCTCCCGAAACCACCACCGGTGGTAAGGCGCTGAAGTTCTATGCTTCGGTCCGTATCGACATCCGCCGCATTGAGACCCTCAAGGACGGCGCTAACCCGATCGGTAACCGCACCCGCGCCAAGATCGTGAAGAACAAGATGGCTCCGCCCTTCAAGCAGGCTGAGTTCGACATCCTCTACGGTGAGGGCATCTCCGTTGAGGGCGGCATCCTGGACCTGGCGGTGGAGAACGACATCGTTAAGAAGTCCGGCGCATGGTTCACCTACGATGGTGAGCAGCTGGGCCAGGGCCGCGAGAACGTTCGTAAGCTGCTCAAGGACAACCCCGAGCTCACCGAGGAACTGCAGTACAAGGTTCTGGTGAAGCTGGGCATTATTGAGGAAGAAGCTGACGAGCAGGCAACTGCTGAGTCCGAGGGTAACGACCCGCTGGACGAGCTGGCTGAGGAGTTCTAAACCCGCCCGCGTAGCTTCTTGCTAACGCCACGACTGATTGCCGTGTGCTGTGCATTCCGCACGGTGCACGGCAATCTATCGTTAACGGGAGCCCGTTAACGGGCGCGCATTAAGGGGAGTATCGGGGGTGCGGAGACAACGCCTCGTTACAATGGGGGAGCGCCGTATAGCCGGGCGCACGGGCCATCAAGCGAGCCAATACAGGGGAGAGGAGGAACTGAACATGACGGAACAGCGCATGACGGAACAGAACGGCCATGAAGAGCGCGAGCGAAACAGCGCGCGTGACGGCGACGCCGGTTTTGCGGCGCTGGATGCGACCGAACCGCACTTCGGTTCCTCAGCTCTGCAGGGGTCAGCCTTCCAGGGCCCTGCTTTCGAGGATTCTGCATTCCAGGACTCTGCATTCTCTGCGCCTGTTTCCTTTGAACCCGTTACTTCTTTTGAGCCCGCTATTTCCTTTGAAGCTACTGGTTCGTTTGAATCTACCGCCCCACCGATTGAGGTAGGTGGCTTCGAGGCGCTCAATTTTGAGGAGCCCGCGTCCCTGGCGGAGCCCACCCTCAGCTGGGAGGCGCCTCCTCCTGTTGCGCCTCCTGCTGTTGAAGAACCCCCGTATGAGGACGAGCCCCCATACCCTGACGAACCCTCATACCCTGACGAGCCTACCTACGAGGACGAACCTGTGTATCCGGCAGAGCCTTTGTACCCTGAAACAGAGTACGCGGGGGAATACTGGGTATCCTCGGACGAAGCAGCACCCGCAGAAGCGGTAGCGGAGAAGCTTGGGGGTCAAGAACCCTCACCCCAAAAAACCAAGCCGAAAGCGCGGCAGGCTGAAAAGCCCGCGCCCAAGAAGAAGTTAGCGGCTAAGAAGAAACCAGCGGCCACAGAAAACGCATCCAAAAAGTGGGTGCGGAACAGGGGCGCGGATTCGGTAGCCGCTGAGGAGTTCCCGGACTGGCACCCAGCCGCGCACGGCTTTGTTGAAGAAAGCATCGCCCGCGATAACGGCGGCGACTACGCCGGTGAGTTCCGCGTACCCGAGCTGCCCCTGCAGGCTGTGCCCGCCAACTTTGAAGATGGCAGTTCTGGGGAAGATGGCGAATCGCCGCGCCGCAGCCTGCTCGTTGACCCGAACCTGCCCGCCGTCTCCATTGACGAAGCGCCCGCTCGTGCCTTCACCCCCGGCGGTGCCGAGCCGCGCCCTATGGCGGCGGGGCGCATGAGTCGAGCGGGTGCCGCCTCCATCGGATCGGGGCTCACCGCCGAAGAAAAAGAAGAGATTGAGAGGCAAGCCGCTCAGCGGGATAAGCAGAAGAAACGCAAGTCTTCGCGTGCCTCCAAGAACACCGACTATAAGCGTGGATTCCGCCGCATGAGCGCGGCGCAGCAAGAGAAAATGCGGAGCCGTTCGCCCTACGCACCCGCCTTCGGGGCTCGAAGTGACGACGACGAAACCCGTAAGAGTTCTGCGGGCCGCGGCTCGGGGAGCAACCTATTTAGGGAGGGAAGTAGCTTGAACGAAGAACTCACCCCCGCCGAAGAAGCACTCATCCGCGGTATTGCCGAGGAGGAGGCGCATGGAGTCGGTACCGGAAAGCGCCGTGCCGCTTCGGCTGGATCCCCAAAGGGTGGTTCTCGAGCACGCGGCTCCCAACCGGGCGGCTCTCAGATGGGACATGCTTCCTCGCCGTCGGAAAGCAAAGTGCCTTCCTGGAAGCAGAAGGTGCGTGCCGCCCGCGCCACCGAGGAGACCGACCCCTACACTCGCGCTAAAACCATCGTGTACAACCAACTGGCGTACTCGGCAAAAACCCGAGGTCAGCTGCGTAAGAAGCTGCAGGCAGAAGGCTTTGACACGGAGCTCATTGAGCCGCTGCTCGATAAGTTCGAGGCGGCAAAACTCATTGACGACGCCGAATACGCCCAAAGCTTTGTGGCGCAGAAGAGCCGCACCAAGAAGCTCTCCCGCACCGCGTTGCGCCGTGAGCTCGCTGAACGCGGGGTGTGCGGTGAAGAGGCGGAGAACGCACTGGCGCAGCGCACCGACGAGCAGGAACGTGATGACGCCGCCGAGCTGGTGCGTAAGAAGCTGCGCCCCGGTATGGACCTGAGCGACCGCGCTGAAAAGGATAGGGTGACCCGCCGACTGCTGGGGATGCTGGCTCGCCGCGGGTACTCTTCCTCGGTGTCGATGTCGGTGATTCGTGAGGAACTCGCCGCCTACGGTGCGGAGGACGAGCTCTGGTAGTTCACGGCACTGGCAGGGGACAAGCAGGTACGCACTGTCAACGAGCCACTGTTAAAAAGCCTCCTCCAAAGAGCCTCCGTCAATGACTCTCTGCCAATGACTTCTCGCCAATGAGCTAAAAGGGCGAGCCCGCTACAGACATACTCTGTGGCGGGCTCACCCATTACGTTTTGAGTTTTATAAAACACCTTGTCGAAGGCTATATCCGCTGTTTACTCTGCTGCTTATTCAACGGCCCCCAGACGGTCCGCGAATTCGGCGAGGGCTGCATCCTGAGAACCGGCGATCTCAAGCAGCAGACGCATCAGCTGCGCACCTTCACGGCGAATACGAGGCAACAAATCGGCACGTGCCGAAGAAGAGTACAGCTCCAACAGGGCGCATACGGTCACCGCCGTGCACACCGCCAAATCCTCCGCCAGGTGCTCATCCAGCGGGGCGTCCTCAAAGAGGGCAGAGTACAGCGCCGGCAGCGCCTTCTTGCGGTCCACCCGGTAGCGCGGGTACTCCGGCGAGGAGGGGAAGCCCAGCATCGCCTCAACGAAGGGGAAGCCGCGGTGGTGCAGGCAGGTGCCCTCCGCATCGACCATGCGCACCTGCGCGCCGTCCGCCGAACCGATCAGCACGTTCTGCGGCGAAAAATCGCCCGAAGAGAGCATATATACCCTGCCGCGGTTGAGCTTGAACTGCTCGGGTACCGGCGGGCGTTTGGTAAAGAAAGGCTGCAGAACGCGGCGGAAACGGAAGGACAGCTCCTCAACGGCGGCGGGAAGAACGGGTGCGTCCTCATGCGCGGCAGAACTGGAAGCAGGGCTGTCAGCACCGTGCTCGGGGGTGCGCGCCTCGTCAGCCACACCGTACAGCTTCTTCAAACCGCGCTCGGCCAACCCCGGCGAGGCAATAGCGCCCGGGAACTGCGCCTTGCGGTCGGCACGCGCCAGGTTCAGGCGGTAATCCTCCACCGCCTCACCCATAATGCCGCTGGCGGCAAGGGAACGGTACGCCTCAATGTAGTAGTTCAGCGCATCCAGCGCCTGCTGTTCGGTGCCCTCCAGCAGGGCGTGGGCGACCGAAGACTGCTCGCCCTCAACAGTTCCGGCGCTTACATCTTCCAGCGCCAGCACGCGCAGCTCAGGATCCGCGCCGTAGAGCTGCGGGAACAGACCCGGAACCTGCCGGTTCAGCGCCTCCAAACCGTAGCGCTCACGCAGGTACCCGAAACCGCCCGCGTTCACCGTCGAATCCTTACGGCGGTAACGCTTCACAATAATCGAGGTCGGCAAAGACTGTGTAGACTCGAAAGACTGCGCAGACTCGGCTGCAGGCTCATACGCCACACGCACCACAACGGAACGCATACCGGTGCCCAGAATCTGCACACGCTCAACCGTGCGGGTAGCCACCTGTTCCAAAGAATGCGCCCAGCTGAGCAGCTGCATCAGGGTCTGACGCATCGAGGCAGAATCAGCGCTCGCCTGAGGCGGCACGGGGGAGTAGGCGGCAATCGCCTCCTCAATGAGGGCGCTCAGAAGCTCCCTGTCAGGGGCGGGGACGGAAGAATCGTTCGGTGACAGAGCCGGAAAGTTGCTACTAAGGGAAACCTGCATAGAGCCATTATCCCCCATCGGATACCCTATAGGGCATGACTTCGACCCTCAGCGATTCCGCCCAGACCCCCGAAACCAGCCCCCGCACCTACGAAGTGCGCACTTTCGGCTGCCAGATGAACGTGCACGACTCCGAACGAATGTCCGGCCTGCTGGAGGCTAACGGCTACGTTCGCGCTGAGGAAGGCACCCAGCCCGACCTGGTGGTTTTCAACACCTGCGCGGTCCGCGAAAACGCTTCCAACCGCCTGTACGGCAACCTCGGTCAGCTGGCACCGGTCAAGCGCGCCCACAAGGGCATGCAGA
This sequence comes from Rothia sp. HMSC061E04, assembly GCF_001813685.1. Classification (NCBI taxonomy): domain Bacteria; kingdom Bacillati; phylum Actinomycetota; class Actinomycetes; order Micrococcales; family Micrococcaceae; genus Rothia; species Rothia sp. HMSC061E04. Next base: position 83,254 of record NZ_KV813691.1, read on the forward strand.
TTGCTGTGGGCGGCTGCCTGGCGCAGAAGGACCAGGACGCCATCATTGAGAAGGCACCCTGGGTTGACGTCGTGTTCGGTACCCACAACATTGGCTCCCTGCCGGCGTTGCTGGAGCGTGCCCGCCACAACCACGAGGCGCAGGCAGAACTACTCGAATCCCTCGAAGTTTTCCCCTCCACCCTGCCCACGAAGCGCGATCACGTGTACTCCGGTTGGGTGTCCATCTCGGTTGGCTGTAACAACACCTGCACCTTCTGCATCGTGCCGTCCCTGCGCGGTAAGGAGAAGGACCGCCGCCCCGGCGACATTCTCGCTGAGGTTCAGGCGCTGGTCGATGACGGCGCTATTGAGGTGACCCTGCTCGGTCAGAACGTGAACTCCTACGGCGTGGAGTTCGGTGACCGCGAGGCATTCTCCAAGCTGCTGCGTGCCTGCGGCGAGATTGAGGGCCTGGAGCGTGTGCGCTTCACCTCCCCGCACCCTGCAATGTTCACCGACGACGTGATTGACGCGATGGCGGAGACTCCGAACGTCATGCCCGTGCTGCACATGCCGCTGCAGTCCGGTTCCGACAAGGTGCTCAAGGATATGCGCCGCTCCTACCGTTCCAAGAAGTTCCTGAACATTCTGGACAAGGTACGCGAGCGCATCCCGAACGCTGTGATTACCACCGACATCATTGTGGGCTTCCCCGGCGAGACCGAAGAGGACTTCCAGGACACCCTGAAGGTTGTGGAGCAGGCTCGTTTCTCCTCCGCATTCACCTTCCAGTACTCGATCCGCCCCGGCACCCCGGCGGCGACCATGGAGAACCAGATTCCGAAGGAGGTCGTGCAGGAACGCTACGAGCGTCTGATTGCCCTGCAGGACCGTATCGCTGGTGAAGAGAACCGCAAGCAGCTCGGTAAGACCGTTGAGCTGATGGTCGTTGCGGAGGCCGGTCGTAAGGCTGACCAGACTCACCGCCTCTCCGGTCGTGGCCCGGACCAGCGCCTCGTGCACTTCTCGGTGCCCGAGGGTTGCGAGACTCCCCGCCCCGGCGACATGGTCACCGTTCCCATTACCGAGGCTGGTTCCTTCCACCTGATTTCTGACCCGACCGCTGAGCAGTACCAGCTACGCCGCACCCGCGCCGGTGACGCGTGGGACCGCTCCCAGGCTGACTCTTGCGGTACCGGCACCACCCAGGTGCCCGGTGCGCCGGTGGGTCTGGGCATGCCGACCATCGGTCTGCGCCCCTAAAACCTATAACGAATCATGCGCCCTGTTCTTCGGGCTCTTGTCGCCACCGCAAGTGGGGGTGAGGGAACCGGTAGAATGGGGCGCATGACTATCTCCGAAACTCTGCCCGTTATCGCTATTGTGGGCCCGACCGGCACCGGTAAGAGCGCGCTCGCCATTGAGCTGGCTCTGCGCCTGAACGGCGAGTGCATTAACGCTGATTCTATGCAGTTCTACCGGGGTATGGATATTGGTACCGCGAAGGTCACTGCGGAGGAGATGCGCGGGGTTCCGCACCACCTGTTGGACATTATGGATGTGCGGGATGAGGCATCCGTGGCGGAGTTTCAGGAGCGTAGCCGTGAGCTGATTGAGCAGATTCGCGGCCGTGGCCGCTACCCGATTCTGGTGGGTGGTTCCGGCCTGTATGTGCGTGCCGCCCTGGATAAGTTGGAGTTCCCCGGCACGGATGCGCGGGTGCGTGAGCGTCTGGAGGAGCGGGCGCGTACCGAGGGTATTGGTGTTCTGCACGCCCGCCTGGCGGAGGTAGACCCGGAGTCGGCTGCGCGGGTGAAGGATGAGCGCCGCATTATTCGAGCCCTGGAGGTGTTCGAGGTGACGGGCCGCCCATTCTCGGCGTTCATGCCGGTGCGCGAGTACATGACGGAGAGTATTCAGATTGGTCTGGATATGGATCGTGCCCTGCTGCACGAACGTCTGCACCGCCGCGTGGAGCTGATGCACGAGCAGGGTCTGCTCGATGAGATTCGTATCCTGAATACGCAGGGGCTGCAGGAGGGGAAGACCGCTTCCCGCGCGATTGGTTACGCACAGTTCGCTCGCGCCCTTGAGGACGCGGACTACAGCGTGGAGCAGGCGATTGAGGATACGACGATCGCTACCCGCCAGTTTGCGCGCCGCCAGCTGACCTGGTTCCGTGCGGACCCGCGCGTGCACTGGCTGGATGCGCTCTCACCCACCCTTGCAGATGAGGCGTTGGCTACAATTTTGCAAAAATAAGCAAATGGACGTACTAAGGTTGGGAAATTGAGGTTACTCTAGGGGCATATTGAACTCAACTATAGAGGAAATATGTAACTCACATCACATACGAAAAATTCTGCCACTCTGTCCGCGGCAAAATCCACTCCGCGTTCCCTCTACGATGCCATTCTGGGCGAAACGAATTCGCTGAACTTTCTTCGCCTCTCATTGGCCTCGTTAGTTATCGTGGCCCATGCTGCCCCTCTTGTCGGTTTTAACGCTGGAATTCTCGGAGTTCCTGTTCCCGAACGTATCGGTACTTTGGGTGAATGGGCTGTGAACATGTTCTTTTGTATCTCAGGATTCCTGATTGCTCATAGCGCGCAACGGGGTACTATCTCCGGCTATGTTAAGCGTCGCGCCCTAAGAATTTTCCCCGGCTACTGGGCATCCATTCTATTTGTTGTCTTCCTGTGTGCACCGATTGCTGTAGCCACCGGACACACGGCAGAGCCCTATTCACTGAAGGGCGCAGGCGGATACATAGCGCACAATTTTGACCTTTTCAATCTGCAATACCCCCTTTTTGGTGGTCCCATTGGCATCCCTTTCACCCACGCATGGAATGGGTCAGCCTGGACCCTGGGTTTTGAATTCCTTGCTTATCTAGCGCTTATCCCGATTTTCTACATTGGGTTTATTCGTAAGAACGCAAAATGGCTGGTTCCTGTTATCTATGCTGGGCTATTTTTCGGGCACCAGATTTTTGAACTGATGGGGCGTGAACCTAATCGTTTTGTAGAGCATATTCTTCGTCTGCATCCTTACTTTTTCGCAGGTGTCATTCTCTACATGTGGGGTAAGCGTATTCGATATAACGCTACTGTGGCTATTGTGGTCACGATTCTAGGATTTGCTCTGCAATGGTTTGCACCTGGTATTGCCCAGTACATGCACCTGCCTGTGGCTTACGGAATCCTGGCTCTCAGCGCTGCGATTAAGACCGACCTGTGCCGACATAACGATATTTCGTATGGCGTGTACATCTACGCGTTCCCGGTGCAGATTATGTTGACAATTTTCGGTAGTGCATCGCTGGGCTGGGTTCTGAACTCCATCATCACTTTTGCTATCACCGTTGGTTTGGCGTGGCTGTCTTGGCTGTATGTTGAGAAACCTACGTTGGCTTTGAAGGACCGAAAGCTTCTGCGCATTCGCCATAATCGTCCCGCAGGCACCGTAGCGGCATCTTCATAAACCAGTAAAGTATCCCACCTATTTCTGCGGCTTTCGGTGATCTTGATGAACTCGTCAAGTAAACCGGGAGCCGCAGAAGTATTTCCGAGGAAGAACGCCAGGTTCACCATCTGGCGCGGTAAAATCATAAACGGACCGGTCACCAACCTTAAGGACAGCATATGAGCGAGAACCCTTCCATCTGGGGCGAGCTGGCAGGCCTGACCCTCACCAAGGGTCACGGCACCGGCAACGACTTCATCTTTCTGACGGACGAGAACGCAGAAATTGCTCTCACCCCCGAGCTGGTAGCCCGCGCCTGCGACCGACACTTCGGCATTGGTGCGGACGGCTTCATTCGTGCTGCCCGCAGCACCGCCTCCCGCGCGGGTCAGAAGCTGCTCGAGGAGCACCCGGACGCTGTCTGGTTCATGGACTACCGCAATGGTGACGGCTCTATCGCTGAAATGTGCGGCAACGGTGTGCGCGCGTTCGTGGAGTACCTGCGCACTGAGGGCCTGATTGAGCTTGAGGTGGGCGAGACCGTCAAGATTGGTACCCGTGCCGGCGTGAAGACTGTGGCGCGCACCGAAGAGGGCTACGCGATTGATATGGGTCCGTGGAGCTTCATTCACGGTGAGGCTGCCCGCGAGGGTGGCGAGGACTGCCTGGTGTCTGCTCGCGGCCTGAAGACTCCGCGTGCTGGCCTGTCCATTTCGATGGGTAACCCGCACACCGTGGTGATGCTCGGCTCCGACGGTAAGCTGGACGGCCTGGATCTGCACAGCCTGCCTCAGGTGAACCCCGCCCCGGTCAACGGTACGAACGTTGAGTTTGTGGTGCCGGTCGACCTGGACGTCGAGAGCGGCGCGCAGGTGGGCGCTATCCGTATGCGCGTGCACGAACGCGGCGTGGGCGAGACTCTGTCGTGCGGTACCGGCGCGTGTGCGGCGGCTGCGGCGACCCGTTTCTGGGGCGGCGAGGAAGCACCGGATGAGTGGCTGGTGCATGTGCCCGGCGGTACCCTCGCGGTGACTTTCGTGCTGGGCCCGGACGACCTGGAGCATGTTGTTCTGGCTGGCCCGGCGCAGATGGTTGCAACCGTAGTGCTGCGATAGCCGGCTGCAATAGCGAGCAGTCCTAGACCAGAGATTTTATAGACAAAAGCGCGGGTGTTTTCTGAGAACACATTCAGAAAACACCCGCCGCTTTTATATTTTTAAGCAATGAGCGCTAGAGGATTTAGCGCCAGAGGTTTTAGTCCTCGTAGCGGTGTACCTGCAGAATACGGAAGCCCTTCGAGGTCGCATAGCGCGACACCTCAAACTCGCCGGGGTGCAGCTGTCCAAGCTGCGCGTCCATCCACTTCTGCAAAGAATCGGAGCCCAGGTTCTTCTGAACCACCAAGTAGGCGTCACCACCGGGCGCCAGGCGCGGCAGCCAGGTCAGCAGGATCTCGTGCAGAACCTCCTTGCCCACGCGAATCGGCGGGTTCGACCAGATGATGTCAAAACGCAGTTCGGGGTCAACCGATTCGGGGGTTCCCACGGTGACGTTCGACAGGCCGAGAGCGGCGGCGTTGCGTTCAGTCAGGCTAATGGAGCGGGAGTTCACATCCACCGCATGCACCTGCGCCTGCGGGGCGAGCATCGCCAGAGTCAGGGTAATGGGGCCCCAACCACAGCCGATGTCGAGCACGCGTTCGCCCTGCGGATCGGGTGCTTCCTGCAGCAAAATAGCGGTGCCCTTATCAATACCAGAGGGGCTGAAAATGCCGTTAGCTGTGGTGACGGTGACCTTGCGGCCGGCAAGCTCCACCTGCATGGGGCGGGGCTTAAATTCGGTCTCGGGGGTTTCAGAGAAATAATGCTGCTCGCTCATGCTATCCAGTGTACCGGTAGGGCAAGAACCCGCCGCACACGGGCAGAGAATGCACGGGGCGGGTCAGCAGCTTGCACGCCCTGAGCGCACAAGCGACCAAACCCCCTACCTGATGCGGGCAACGGCGGTAGAATTAGAGTCGTATGAATTCTAAGAACACCCCCGCATCTGATACCGAAAAGCTGCCCAGCGATGAGCAGCTGCGCCGCACCGTAGACCGCGTTCTGGGCCGCTCCCAGGCCGCCGCCTCCGTCACTACTTATGACGCCGCCGGTACCGCACATTACAGCGATAACTCTTCCAGCACCCACGGCAGCCACACTAGCCGCCGTGTGCTGGATACTCGCGCGCGTGAAATTTCTGACGTTCAGCGTGAGCACTCCGAATATGACGGTGACCAGGAAGATCTCGCTGAGCGCCGCGCCCTGCGCCGTATCGCGAACCTCTCCACCGAACTTGAAGACGTCACCGAGGTCGAGTACCGCCAGCTGCGCCTCGAGCGCGTGGTGCTGGCTGGACTGTGGACTGAAGGCACCGTAGAGGACGCAGAGAACTCCCTACGTGAGCTCGCGGCACTGGCTGAAACCGCAGGTTCCGAGGTTCTGGACGGCCTGGTTCAGCGCCGCCTCAAGCCGGACCCCGGCACCTTCCTCGGCTCCGGTAAGGCACTGGAGCTCAAGGACATTGTGGAGGCGACTGGCGCCGACACCGTCATTGTCGACTCCGAACTGGCTCCCTCGCAGCGTCGTGCCCTCGAAGACATCGTGAAGGTCAAGGTCATTGACCGCACCGCCCTGATTCTCGACATTTTCGCTCAGCACGCTAAATCCCGCGAAGGTAAGGCGCAGGTTGAGCTGGCTCAGCTGGAGTACATGCTGCCGCGTCTGCGTGGTTGGGGTGCGTCCCTGTCCCGTCAGGCGGGTGGCCGTGCCGCAGCCGGTGAAGGTATCGGTTCGCGTGGTCCCGGTGAAACCAAGATTGAGATGGACCGCCGCCGCCTGCGCGCTCGCATGGCGAAGCTTAAGCGTGAGATCGCTGCGATGGCGCCGGCGCGTGAGACGAAGCGCCTGAACCGTCGCCGTAACCGCGTGCCTTCGGTGGCTATTGCCGGGTACACGAATGCGGGTAAGTCCTCCCTGCTGAACCGTCTGACCGACGCCGGCGTGCTCGTGGAGAACGCCCTGTTTGCGACCCTGGACCCGACCGTCCGTAAGGCTCAGACCCCGGACGGTATCGGCTACACCCTCTCTGACACGGTGGGTTTCGTGCGTTCGCTACCGACCCAGCTGGTGGAGGCGTTCCGCTCCACCCTGGAAGAGGTCGCTGACGCTGACGTCATCCTGCACGTGGTGGATGCTTCGCACCCGGACCCGGAGGGGCAGATTCGTGCTGTCCGCGAGGTCATCGCGGAGGTCAACGCCCGCCATATCCCCGAGATTATTGTGCTGAATAAGGCGGATGCCGCCGACCCGTTCGTGCTGGAGCGTCTGCGCCAGCGCGAGCCGGAGCACGTAATCGTTTCGGCGCGTACCGGTGAGGGCATTGATGAGCTGAAGCAGAAGATTGCGGACACCATTCCGCGCCCCTCCATTGAGGTGAAGCTGCTGATTCCGTACTCGCACGGTGAGATTATTTCGCGCCTGCACGAGTGGGATGCCGAAATTAAGAGCACCGATTTCGTATCGGACGGCACTTTCGTGGTGGCTCTGGTCCGTGAAGATGTCGCCTCCGAACTGTCCGAGTATGTGCTGGAGAGCGACCTGCTGGAGGTTCTGGAAGAGGAACTTGCGGAGGCACAGGCCCTGGCTGAAGCGACCGCATCTGTTTCCGACCAGTCCTCTACCCCGAGGCTCTCTAGGGGCGTATGAGCGTGACCGAGAGCATCAACGCGCCCAAAAACGCCCCGGGAACCGTACCCGGATCTGCGACCGGCGGCACCCGATTCACCGGGCAGGAGCTTGAGACCCTGCCCGGAGCGAAGGATGCCCTGACCCTGCTGGACGAGGCGGTTGCCGCCACCGGCGGTCAGAACCGTGCCGGTCAGCGCATCATGGCGGCGCATGTGGCGCAGGCTCTTGAACTGCAGCGTCACCTGTTGGTCCAGGCGGGTACCGGTACCGGTAAGTCCCTGGGCTACCTGGTTCCTGCCCTGGCGCGGGTGGGGGAGTCGGACCAGCCGATTGTGGTTGCGACGGCGACTCTTGCCCTGCAGGCGCAGATCGTGAACCGCGATATTCCGCGTCTTCTACAAGCGCTGGAGCCGCGCCCGGAGTCGCAGGCGCAGGTTGCTCTGCTCAAGGGCCGCAATAACTACCTCTGCCTGCACAAGCTGGAGGGCGGCTACCCGGAAGACGAGCCGGATGCTCTCTTTGACATGCCTTCTTCGACCTCCCGCGTGGGTGAGGAAGTGGTGCGCCTGCGCGAGTGGGCTGACCGTACGGAGACCGGCGACCGTGATGAGTTGAAGCCCGGCGTCTCTGACCGTGCCTGGGCTCAGGTGTCGGTCAGTGCCGCCGAGTGTCTGGGCCGCCGCTGCCCGCTGGTGGAAGAGTGCTTTAGCGAGATGGCGCGTGGCCGTGCCGCTGAGGCTGACATTGTCATCACGAACCACGCCCTGCTGGCAATTAACGCTTTTGAAGGCATGAAGGTTCTGCCCGAACATGAGACGGTCATTATTGATGAGGCTCATGAGCTGGTGGACCGCGTGACCGGTGCCGTGTCTGGTTCTTTGACGGTTGCGATGGTTCGCCGTGCGGCACGTAGCGTGAAGAAGCATTCGAAGGCTGATTCCGGCGCACTGGAAATGGCAGCCGGCACCCTGGAGACCGCGTTCGAGGGTCTTGCCGAGGGCCTGCTGAAGGGCCTGGACGGTCGCCTTTTAACCGCTATTTCTGCGGTCAATGATGCCGCCCGCACCGCCCTGTCCGATACGAAGCCGGATGGTCAGGATGTTGACGCCGGCCTGCAGATGGCACGCTCGCGTGTCTCTGAGGTGCACGATATGAGTAGCCGCATTCTGGAGGCTTCGGGCGAGCAGGACGTGCTGTGGATTTCTCGTCAGGGTGGCTGGGAGAATGGCCGCTACGTTGCTGCTTCCGATACCGACCCGGCGACCCTGAACATCGCCCCGTTGAGCGTCGGTTTGCAGCTGCGTGACGGTCTATTTGCTGACCGCACCGTGATTCTGACGAGCGCAACCCTGACGGTGGGTGACTCTTTTGACGTTGCAGCCGCCGCCCTGGGACTGCAGGGCGAGGGCGCGCCGCGCTGGACGAGCATCGACGTGGGTTCGCCTTTCGACTACCGCAAGCAGGGCATCATGTATGTTGCCGGGGATTTGAAACCTCCGGGATTTGGTGTGCATGAGGGTCAGCTGGAGCGTCTGCGTGAGCTGTGCGAGGCGTCGGAGGGCGGTGCCCTGGGCCTGTTCTCCTCGAAGCGTGCCGCCGAGCGTGCCGCCGAGTACATGCGTGAGCATAGCGACCTGAACGTTCTTCTGCAGGGTGAGTCTTCACTCAAGGCCCTGGTGGAGGAGTTCAGCGAGGACGTTGACTCATGCCTGTTCGGAACGATGAGCCTGTGGCAGGGCGTGGACGTTCCCGGTGACTCTTGCCGCCTGGTGGTGATGGACCGCATTCCGTTCCCGCGCCCGGATGACCCGATTGCGCAGGCTCGTACGGAGGCGGTGAACCGTCACCGCGGTAACGGCTTTATGGCGGTTTCTGCTCACCACGCGGCGATTCGCATGGCGCAGGGCGCCGGTCGCCTAATCCGTTCGGTGTCTGACCGCGGCGTGGTGGCTGTGCTGGATTCTCGCGTGGCGACTAAACGCTACGGCGGTTTCTTAATGAAGGCGATGCCGCCGATGTGGTCGACGCAGAATAAGGCCGCGGTGACCGGTGCGCTGGCTCGGCTTTCGGCGAGTATTGAGCGTTAGATCGGGTAAGAAGATCTATCCTGGCAGCGCCGCGCTCTGATTTAGGAATATCCGCTGTGGAAAAAGCCGCTTTGGAAATATCCGCTTTGGACATATAGAAATCACCCCGGTGATACGTGAACGTTCACGTATCACCGGGGTGATTTCTATATAGAGCTAAAAGCCTCGCGGCTATGTCTTTTAGAAGCTGTGTTGTTTATAGTAACGTTGTTTAAAGCAGCTTCTTTGAGAAGCTGTGCTGTTTAGAACCCGCGTCTTCTAGAGACTGCATCTTCTAGAGGCTGTGGTTTTCTAGAGACTGCGCAGCACGGAGACAACCTTACCCATGACGGTTGCACGGTCGCCCATAATCGGCTCGTAGTTGGAGTTGCGCGGCATGAGCCAGGTATGGCCGTCGACCTGACGGAACACCTTCACGGTTGCTTCATCGTCAAGTAGAGCGGCAACGATATCGCCATTGTCAGCGGTGTGCTGCTCGCGGACGACCACCCAGTCGCCATCGCAAATCGCGGCGTCAATCATGGAATCACCCTTGACCTTGAGCATGAACAGCTTGCCGCTACCGACCAGCTGGCGGGGCAGGGCGAGCACATCCTCCACGGACTGCTCGGCGGTGATGGGGCCGCCCGCTGCAATTCGTCCAACCAGGGGAACGGGTACGAGGTCTTCATCGCCGACTTCGAAGTTCGGCAGCTCGGGCAGGGAAGAGGAAGCGCTACCGTGGATGCCGACGCCGTTCTCATCCAGCACCTCAATGGCGCGGGGGAGCTTGGGATCGCGGCGAATGTAGCCCATGGTCTCGAGGCGACCGAGCTGGTGAGTGACCGAGGACAGGGACGCAAGACCCACCATGTCACCAATCTGGCGCATGGACGGCGGGTAACCCTTTTGTTCAATCTCGGTGCGGATCGCGTCAAGAATCTTCTGCTGGCGCGCGGTCAGCGCCGGACGGGGTGCTGTTGCCATTTCTTTTCCTTCGGTCTGTACTCCGGCCTTTGTAATCGGGTCGGGGCACGGATGGGTGCTTCACACGTTTTCTGGTGGTGTCCTAAAAATTTTTTTGGTTCTGCCGAAATGGGTCTTATCTCGTCAGGGGGTGGAGGAATTCTATCTGTGCCGGAGCGATACGCAGGCAACGAGTATGCGCCTCCGCCCTATAAAACTCAGCCAGCAGCACCTGCATTCGATACAGAACCAAGCTGTAACGGGTACAGAAACCTGCTGTGAGTAGGACTCATCAGGAGCGTGTGGAACGTCTCTTGACACCAGTGTAGAACACTACACCGAAAAACTCAAACAAATATTCTAGATTTTTTCTTCGAAACTCGAAGAAATTTTTAGTACATCTCTGCTAGACTTTAGAACAAGAGTTCGTATATACTCTTGAATCTCTCCTGAAATCCAGGATTTACGGGTGAATGTTCGAAAAATATTCGAAGATTCAACCCGGAGTCTTCCAGGAGGGGAGAGTGAATGAGTGTTCGAATGTATTCGAATCCTCTGCCTCTCTTCGCATGTTCTACCCCGGATGCTATAGGGAGCATCTGGCGAAGAGAGCGCAGGGGATGGGGCTCCGGGGTAACCCAGCGCAGCCCGGTGCACCCGACGCTCTGACCTAACTAGAGAATAGCTACCCAATAGTTATCGCCTAACAATCACCACTCCATAGTTATCACTCAACTAGGACCTCTGAGCGGGTATCGCTCGGCATTGCTAGACCCGCGGGGTGGCGTTCTCAGAGACAACGCGCTGAAT
>NZ_KV813691.1:94369-116149 GCF_001813685.1 Rothia sp. HMSC061E04
GGGGGGGGGGGAGCCCGGGGGGGGGGGGGCGAGCTGAGAGAAAGGAACCACAATGACTACTGCAGCACCTATTGCTTCTCGTGGCACTTCTGCGCACCTTCCGGCAGGTTTGGTGGTACTTCACCCCGCCCGCACTGCGTCCGCCAGCACCGTGTCCGCCCGCACCGTGCAGGGGCGTTCTCGTGTGCCTGCGTCTTCGCAGTCTGTTCGCTCTTCTCGTGCGGCTCATGCACCCCGTCCTGCGCAGGTGGCTCAGCCCGCCCACGCTCCCGCCGTTTCTGCTCAGACATCTTCTGCGGCGCAGGTACCTGGCGTGAAGAGTGCTCTTCTGGCTAAGGGCGGCGAGCTTCTGCGCGCGGTTCCCGCTTCTATTCGTCGTCTTGGCACTGTGCGCGGTTTTCTGAAGGGTCTGCCTCTGCTGACTTTGGCGGCGCTGATTGTGCTCGGTGCTATTAGCTTCTTTAGCCCGGCGGCTTCAGCCTCCGTGGAGAACGCTTCGGTGACTCGAACCGTCGTTGTGGTCAAGCACGGTGAGACCCTGTGGGATATTGCTCAGGCGGTGGATCCGCAGGGTGACACCCGTGATACTGTGGTTCGTATTATGGAGTTGAACTCGTTGACTAGCGCCTCTGTTGATGCCGGTCAGCGTCTGGAAATTCCTCAGACTCAGCGATAAGCATGGACCCATGTGTGGTTGGCTTCTGCATGAGCTTGATGTCTTGACTCCGAATCCTCTATCTCTCAAGCTAGAGCGCTTGAGCCAAAATCTTGAGCCTATGAAATAGGAGCGCACCGATGCCTGTTCCCGTTGAACCCACACTCACCGAAACTGAATCTGCACAGAAAACTGAATCTGTACAGAATGCTCAGACCGCTCGTCCTGTGGTTGCCGTTTTGGGGGAACCGGGAACTCGTGGCGCCTTGGTGAAGCTTCTTCAGGATGAGGGGGCGGACGTCATCGTGACCGCTGTGCCCGATCAGCTGCGTGAGGCTGACGGCATGGTGGTTACCGGCGGTGCGAGCTCTCTTGAGGCGTATGAAGATCTGAAAGCTAAGGACGCTGAGCGCGTGATTGGTCGCCGTGTTGCTGGCGGTCGTCCGGTGTTGGTTGCCGGTGCGGCACTGAGCTGCCTCTTCGACTCGGTTACGGTGGAGCATCCGCAGATGGGGCAGGTTCAGGTGCAGTGCATGGGGGAGTGGCCCGGTGAGAGCGTGGAGCTTTCTACCCGCGATCTGGTACCCGGTGTTTCTGCCCTGCGTTCTTCCTCCGATAGTGCACTGCTCAAGGATCTTGAGGGCGAGGCTCACTTCAAATCTGAGCACGGCGTTTTTGAATGGGCTTTTGATCAGAGCATTGAATATATTGCCCCTCCCGCGGTGACTTGGACTGTCACCGAGCCCGCCTATATCGCGGCGGTTGAGAACGGTCCGCTGACGGCGGTGCAGTTCTGTCCGGTAGGTTCTGGCGAGCTGGGGGCAGAGTTTATGCGCCGCTGGGTTGCGTCCCTGGCGGTGACCGGTCGCCTGTCTTCTGAGTCTCTGTCTTCTGGCGACTCCGCTACTGCGGCGGGAGGTAACTAATGTCTGCACCCGCTCTTGAACTTCTGCCCGCTGTTGATATTTCTGAAGGCTACGCGGTGCGCCCGGTGGGTGGCACCCTGTCCGGTGGTGAGCAGCGCCTTGACCCCGTTGAGGCGGCTCTGACCTGGGTGAAGGCTGGTGCTCGCTGGATTCACCTGGTTGACCTTGATTTGGCATTTGGTCGCGGCACGAATACTGAGGTTCTGGCTGAGGTGGTTGCCGCCGTCCGTGCCGAGAATGCCCGCGACTCCGCTCCGGTTCGTATTCAGGTCAGCGGCGGTGTGCGTAATGCTGAGAGTCTGGAGCGCGCCCTGAGCCTGAACCCGGACCGCGTGAACGTGACCAGTGCGGCTCTGGCGGATTCTTCCTGGCTTGAAGACACCCTGGCTCGTTACGTGGATTCTGATCTTCTTGCCCTCGGGCTCGATGCCCGCTACAACCCCGAGCGGGGTTGGGTGACGGTGGCTCGCGGTACCGACTGGTCGGGCCCTGACCTGGCGGAGGCGCTGGCTTGGCTGGAGGGCGCGGGCGTGCGCCGCTATATCGTTACGGATGTGAGCAAGGACGGTTCTCTGGCGGGTCCCGGTGCGGAGCTGCTGGATGAGGTGCTTGCCCAGAGCGCCTGTCGGGTGGTGGCGTCCGGTGGTGTGGCATCGCTGGCTGATCTTGAGAAGCTGCGTTCCATGGTGCCTTATGGGCTGGAGGGCGTGGTGCTTGGTAAGGCGCTGTATGTGGGCAACTTTAGTTTTGAGCAGGCTCTTGAGGCTGCTGGCTCCCGCTAAAGCTACTCTTCCCGCTACATCTGGTGCCCGCTAAAGCTACCGGTTCGCGCCAGTCCGCTTATCTAGCCCGCGTAGATTTCTTATCCGCACAGGCTCGCACAGGCTTTATATGTGGCGAAGCTCCGCCTCCCTCGTACTGAGGAAGACGGGGCTTCGTGATGACATAAACCAGGTTGCGGCTTAGTAGACCAGCTGGTTTAGCGTGCGTCCTGGTTTAGTACACCGGACCGGTGAGCTTTTCGCCGGGGCCCTTGCCGGGCTCGTCCGGGAAGGGGGATGCTTCGCGGAATGCGAGCTGCAGGGTGCGCAGGCCGTCGCGCAGGGGCGCTGCGTGCTGGGAGCCGATTTCGGGTGCTGCGGCGGTGACGAGGCCTGCCAGCGCGGTGATGAGCTTGCGTGCTTCGTCGAGGTCCTTGAGGTCGTCGGCGTTTTCGTCGGCTGCGAGGCCGCACTTGACGGCTGCGGCGCTCATCATGTGGATGGCTGCGGAGCTGATGATTTCGATGGCGGGTACGTCTGCGATGTCGCGCAGCTGTTCGTTGACGGCTTCGACCTGCTCTTCGGTGAGTTCGGTGTGGCCGTGTACGGGGGTTTCTTCTTCCGCGGTGAAGCGGAAACTCGTGTTTTCAGTGCTCATAGTCCTAGAATCTCATATTTCGTTTGTTTCGGTAAATGCGTCCTTAAGAGTGGGCGCGTCCGTGGACTTCCCGCGGTCAGGACCGCAATTTTTATGGTGTTTTACGTCTATTTCCTTGCGCCTGTCGAGGATTCTGCGGTATGGTTGTAGACAGTTTGCAAGTGGAGCATGCCTCCCACCCGGTTGACCGCCGCAGGCGTTAGTTTGCGAGTTTTAAGGTGAACGGGTTCGTGCGCCGCTTTCGGCGTACGCTGGTTTGTGCCTCCGCTTGTGTGACTGCGGGGGCTTTTTTAGTGCCCGCAACGGATAGTATTCACGGGGAAACCCACAGAGCACAGGAGCTAGTCATTAGCGAACCACGCATTAACGATCGTATCCGCGTTCCCGAGGTCCGTCTTGTCGGTCCCGGTGGCGAGCAGGTAGGCGTTGTCCCTCTGAAGGACGCTCTGCGTCTGGCTGAGGACGCCGAACTCGACCTGGTCGAGGTTGCCCCGAACGCGAAGCCGCCCGTGTGCAAGCTCATGGATTACGGTAAGTACAAGTACGAAGCCGCAATCAAGGCTCGTGAATCCCGCAAGAAGCAGGCTAATGCCGTTCTGAAGGAGATCCGTTTCCGCCTGAAGATTGATACCCACGACTACGAAACCAAGGTTGGACACGCTCGTCGTTTCCTTTCCGGTGGTGACAAGGTCAAGGCAATGATTCAGTTCCGTGGTCGTGAGCAGCAGCGCCCCGAGATGGGTGTGCGTCTGCTGGAGCGTCTGGCGGCTGAGCTGGCTGAGGTGAGCACCGTTGAGTCTCGTCCCCGTCAGGATGGCCGCAACATGGTGATGGTTCTGGCTCCGCTTCGCGGTAAGGCAGAGGCTCGCCGTGAGCAGGGCGCCGGCGGTCGCAAGGGTCGCGAGCGTATTGACACGACCAAGGCGAAGCCCGTAACTAATTCTCTGGCAGACGCTATGCCTGCCGAGTTGAAGGCACAGGCTTCCGCCGAGTAGGGAACCGGGTCGTCACTTTAGGATGGGCACGCGCCTCCACCGTTGGGTGGGTGTTGCGGGTTCACCCGGTGCCGGTTCCGAGGCACCTCGTCAGGGGTGCCTCACCTTTGGTCCTTGGGGCTGATGCGTGTATCGCTCAACCCCACTAAGCTACCCCGCCGTTGTGGCGGGGGGTGAATGTAAGGAGAACGGCAGCTATGCCGAAGCAGAAGACCCACTCTGGTGCTAAGAAGCGCTTCAAGCTCACCGGTAGCGGCAAGGTTAAGCGCCAGCAGGCGAACCGTCGCCACTACCTGGAGCACAAGTCCTCTCGTCTGACCCGTCGTCTGGCTTCTGACCAGATCGTTACCGGCGGCCAGGCAAAGGTTGTCAAGAAGATGCTGGGTAAGTAAGCAACGCTTACTCTCTGCACCTGGCGCACCGATAGTGGTGCGCACTGATTAAAGACTCGCTCCTGTTCAGCGTGATATGTGAGCTGTTCAGGACATAAGACGAAGGAGACACACGTGGCACGTGTGAAGCGCGCGGTTAACGCGCACAAGAAGCGCCGTACTATTCTCGATCGTGCATCCGGCTACCGCGGTCAGCGTTCTCGCCTGTACCGTAAGGCTAAGGAGCAGGTCACTCACTCGCTGGTTTACAGCTACGACCACCGTCGTAAGAAGAAGGGTGACTTCCGTCGCCTGTGGATTCAGCGTATTAACGCTGCTTCCCGCGCACAGGGCCTGACCTACAACCGCTTCATCCAGGGCCTGAAGGCTGCTGGTGTTGAGGTTGACCGCCGTATGCTGGCTGAGCTGGCTGTTAACGAGCCTGCTGCATTCAACGCACTGGTTGAGATTGCTAAGAACAACCTGCCCGAGGACACCTCGGCTCCCAAGGCTTAATTAGCCTAGGTTGTGTTCTTACCTCGAAGATCTAGGTTCGGGGTAGGATGTTTAAGCGTCGTGAGCGGCCGTCTGCACTTTTGAGTGTGGGCGGCCGCTTTCTGCGTATCTGGGGGTTGTGCTTGTGGCTGTTCTGCGTTTTTGGGTGTGCCTTTGCCTGTACCCTTTAAGAGTGAACTTTTTTGAACGTATTAGTACCCCCGTTGTGATGTCCAATCCGCAGGCAGATCGTGTGCGCGATATTGCGAAGCTGCGTACCCGCGCTGCCCGCACGAAGAAGGGCCAGTTCCTGGTGGAAGGCCCGCAGGCTGTGCGTGAGGCGTTGAAGGCGCATCTGAAGAAGCCGATTCTGGATGCTGTCTACGTTACGGAGGCGGCTTTTGACCGTCATGAGGATATTGCTGAGTTGCTGGAGCAGGTGTACGGCACTCCCACCCCGGAGGAGGGCCGCCGCGTCTTTATGCGTGTGGTGACCGATGAGGTGCTGGAGGCGATGGCTGATTCGGTGAGCCCGCAGGGTATTATTGCGGTTTCCTTTATGGTGGATGCGTCGTTCTCGCTGCTGTGGGGTGAGGGCGCGTTGAACCCGAAGCTGATTGCTGTGATGTCTCGTGTGCAGGATCCGGGTAATGCGGGCACTATTCTTCGCGTGGCTGATGCGGCCGGTGCTGACTTGGTGATTACGACTAAGGGTTCGGTGGATTTGTATAACCCGAAGACGGTGCGTTCTACGGCGGGTTCGCTGTTCCATGTGCCGATTATTCAGGGCGTTCAGCTGGAGGATTTCGCGGAGGATGTGAAGTCTCAGGGTACTGCTGTGCTGGCTGCTGATGGCTATGGTGCGGTGAATCTGCAGGAGCTGAGCGAGTACACGGCGGCTCGTCGTGCCGGTGTGGAGGCGAGTGCCCCCTCTGGCGTGAAGGGTAATTTTGATCTTTCTAAGCCGACGATGTGGCTTTTCGGGAATGAAGCGCAGGGCTTGAATGCTGAAGAGAAGGCTGCCGCCACGATGCGCGTGGCTGTTCCTGTCTATGGTTCGGCTGAGTCTTTGAATGTGGGTACGGCTGCTGCTGTGTGCCTGTATGCTTCGGCGATGGCTCAGCGCGGCGTTTCTCGCTAGGTTTTGGGCGGTTCACGGCTGTGGTACAGCGGTGGGCCGCTTTAGCATCATGGGCTTTAGAGTTT
Organism: Rothia sp. HMSC061E04; assembly: GCF_001813685.1. NCBI lineage: Bacteria > Bacillati > Actinomycetota > Actinomycetes > Micrococcales > Micrococcaceae > Rothia > Rothia sp. HMSC061E04. The sequence goes on from NZ_KV813691.1 coordinate 100,437, forward strand.
TAGTTTAGGGCTGAGAAAGGGAAATTATGTCTGCTCCTTCTGGTCATTCGGGTTCGGGCGCGATTATTGCCGCGCTGGGTGCGAACCTGGGTATTGCGGTGCTGAAGTTTTTGGCTTTTGCGCTGACTCGTTCTTCGTCGATGTTGGCGGAGGCTATTCACTCGGTGGCTGACTCGGGTAATCAGCTTCTGCTTCTTCTGGGCGGTCGCGCTTCGCAGAAGCAGGCTGATGAGGAGCATCCGTTTGGTTATGGCCGTAACCGCTATATTTACGCGTTTATTGTGTCGATTATTATCTTTGCCCTGGGTGGCTTGTTCGCTCTGTATGAGGGTTATGAGAAGCTGCATGATCCGCACGGTATTACTGAGTGGCAGTGGGTTCCGGTGGCTGTTCTGGTGGGTTCGATCCTGCTGGAGGGTAATTCGTTCCGCGTGGCGGTGAAGGAGTCGCGTGATCTGAAGGGCAAGCAGAGCTGGATGCGTTTCTTGCGTACTTCGAAGAACCCGGAGCTTCCGGTGCTTCTGTTGGAGGATGCGGGCGCGTTGCTGGGTCTGATTTTTGCACTCTTTGGTGTGGGCATGACTCTGCTGACCGGTAATGGTCTGTGGGATGCGTTCGGTACCCTGGCTATTGGTGTGCTGCTGGTCTTTATTGCTGTGTTCCTTGCGGTGGAGATGAAGTCCCTGATTTTGGGTGAGGCTGCTTCTCCGGAGGATTTGGCGAAGATTCGTGCGGCGATTGAGGATGGCGATAGCGAGCGCATTATCCACATTAAGACCGTGCACTTGGGTCCTGAGGAGATTCTGGTGGCGGCAAAGATTCGTATTCATGATGCTGACACCGGTCGTGCGGTAGCTGATGAGATTGACGCTGCTGAGGTGCGTATTCGTGAGGCTGTTCCTGCGGCGCGCATCATTTATTTGGAGCCGGATATTTTCCGGGCTTAGTTCTAGGAGATTTTCGTTATGACCGTTGAGATGATCGTTGATGGTTTGCTAAAGATTTTCGTTGGCCTGATCATTCTTTTGGTGTACCTGCGTCTGACTCACCGTTCTCAGGCGGGGCACCAGACCCCGATTGATACCATCGGTAACTTTGTCGTGGGTGGTGTGTTCGGTGGCGTGTTGTACAGCAAGCAGATTAGCCTGTTCTACTTTGTCATCTACATGGTGTTTACGCTGTGCATGATTCAGCTGCTGAACGTGGCGACCACGAAGATTCGTTTTCTGCATATGGCGGTGCGTGAGCAGCGCGTGCCGGTCATTACGGATGGCGATATCGATATTAAGAGCTTCCAGCAGGCAGATGTGGTTCTTGATCCGATGCGCCTGATTGCTGACCTTCGTGCGCAGGGTATTTACGACCTGGAAGACATTGAGTTCGCTCAGATTGAGCCGAATGGTGTGCTGAGTGTGATTCGTAAGGGCGACGGTGTGCCGAACTTTGCTCTGATTGTGAAGGGTACCTTGGTCACTCGCGATATCGCGGATGCGCACAAGACCGAGGATTGGGTGTACCTGCAGTTGCGTGCGGCTGAGGTCGAACTTGAGGATGTCTTCCTCATGGAGTTCAAGAACGGTAACCGCCTGCTCATTCTGCTCAATGACGGCACTACTATTCGCCGTGAGGTGGCAGAAGCCTCGAATATGAATGATAAGGAAGAAGAGTGGCAGGAAGGCGTGGAGGAAGCTCCTGAGCCGGAGGATACTGAGGATGCTAAGAAGGAAGTAGCGGAGCACGCTGCTGAGGATGCGCATCCGACGAAGGATTCTAAAGCGTAGAAGAAGGTAGAGAAAGATGAGTGAAGTGTCGCCCTCGTTTGAGGTTCAGGTGGTTGGCGCCGCCGTGGTTGATTCTTTGGAGGCTCCGACCCGTATGCTGGTGGCTCAGCGTTCTGAGCCGCAGACTGTTGCCGGCATGTGGGAGTTCCCGGGCGGTAAGGTCGAGCCGGGGGAGAGCTGCGAGCAGGCGCTGGTGCGTGAGCTGACAGAGGAGCTGGGCGTGCAGGCGCGTTTGGGTGCTGAGGTGCCCGGCGCGTACCCGCAGGGCTGGCGTCTGAGCGAGCGTCTGGCGATGCGCGTGTTCTTCGCGGAGATTCTTTCGGGTACTCCGGATACTTTGGAAGATCATAGCGCGCTGCGGTGGATGCCGCTGCCGAAGTCTAAGGATGACGCGCAGGCGTACGATGACCTGCTGGGTTTGCCGTGGATTCCGGCGGATTTGCCGATTGTTGTGGCTCTTCTGCAGCAATTGCAGGACACTGGCACTGGTGAGGCGTAGACCCAAGGTCTGACCTAATGCTCTGCGCTAGTTCGTTGCGAGGCTAATTCGCCGTTGTGTGACAAATTCGCGGCGGTAACAGGATAAATTTTCTCTATCTTTTTTGACACTGTTTGAAGGCGGGATTCCCTGTGGGGAGTCCCGCCTTTATTCATATTTTGAGGGTGATTTATGCGCCGTGTAATCCTGACTTGTGTGTTTGTTGGGGAGGGGATTTTGTCATATATGGGTTCGACACGGATACATACTTTGGAAACCAATCGGTAGGCGGGTAGTATTGAGGGAGAAATCACATACGTATTGGGAGACAATGATGACTGCTCAACCCCCGTTTGATCCGGGTGCCTACCGCTCCGACGCGGTTCCCTCGGACACTCAAGCTATTTATATTCAGGAAGGCGGCGCTGAGCCGCGCGGAATTCTGTTCCACTCGCCGACCAAGCACCCGAAGATTCTGCGTCTGCAGGAGATTATGATTGTCTCCGCGCTGCTCTGCTTGATTCACGGTGTTATTTCCTCGTTTGCACCGGATAACCTGTCCCCGCTGAAGGGTCTGCCGGAGTTCGGCGTTGCAGGCGGTATCGGCCTGCTGGTTGTTTCTGCGGTTGTGTACATTTGGGTGTACTTCACGATTCAGAAGGGCAAGCGTCTGGGCCTGACTGTCGGTCTGATTTTTGCAATTCTGGGTGCGTTCGTGGCGATTATGTCTCTGATTGGTAATGTCATTGACGCTCAGCGCTACGGCTTCGTGCCCCTGTACGCGGCATGGTTCATTGCGAACGTGCTGTGGATTCGTGCTTCTTTTGACCCGGCTGTGAAGCAGGCTCTGAAGTAGAAGCGCCCTCTTCAACCCTGTTGTTGAAAAGATATACTCTAGAACGCCCGGATGGACTATCCGGGCGTTCTGCTGTTTACGCTTCCTTCTCTGGTCTAAAATGGATAGGATATGCGCCCGTCGCCTTCCCCTTGTCCCGCACCCTGTGTGGGTAGCCGGGGGAGAGCAGGCGGTGCTACCTAAGGTGTATAACGAGCCAGCCGGCATAGTGCCGGTGGTATGCAGAGAAGAGTGACAATGACCGATTCCGTGCAGGAACACGAGGGTCTTAACGGCCCGGCTCAGGTTCTCGCCCGCATTGCGCAGGTTCTGGAGGAGAACCCCGAGAACGGTTTGGACGCTATCCGTGAGGCTTTTGAGGCTGAGCGTGAGCGTGCCCGCCAGGAGATTCGCGAGAAGGCTAAGGACTTTGACAGCCTCAAGGAGGTGCGCCTGAGCTTCTTCGGTGAGAAGGGCATCATGAGCATCGCTAACCGCCAGATGCGTGATCTTCAGAACCAGCACAAGGGCCCGGTGGGTAAGCTGATGGGTCAGGCTCGTGCAGCCCTGACTGAGGCTATTGAGGCTCGTACCGCTGAGCTGGAGGCTGAGCGTGAGGCTCGCATCCTGGCTGAGGAAGCTGTGGACGTTTCTGCTGCTTCGCCTCGCCGTTCCCTGGGCGGCCGCCACCCGATTGCTCTGATGCAGGAGCGCCTGACTGACATTTTCGTCGGTATGGGTTGGGAAGTTGCTGACGGCCCGGAGCTGGAGTCTGAGTGGTACAACTTTGACGCTCTGAACATTAAGCCGGATCACCCGGCACGCGAAATGCAGGATACTTTCTACGTTGAGCCGAAGAACGCTCACCTGCTGCTGCGCACTCACACGTCGCCGGTGCAGATGCGCTCGCTGCTTTCGCGTGATTTGCCGCTGTACATTGTGTGCCCGGGCCAGGTGTACCGCACCGATGAGCTGGACGCGACCCACACCCCGGTCTTCCACCAGATTGAGGGTCTTGCCGTGGATAAGGGCCTGACCATGGCTGATCTGAAGGGCACCCTGGAGTACATGGCACGCGCCATGTTCGGTGAGGACGCTAAGATTCGCCTGCGCCCGAACTTCTTCCCGTTCACTGAGCCTTCCGCTGAGCTGGATTTGTGGCACCCGAATGCTAAGGGCGGCCCGCAGTGGATTGAGTGGGGCGGCTGCGGCATGGTGAACCCGAATGTTCTGCGTGCTGCGGGTATTGATCCTGAGGAGTACTCGGGCTTCGCTTTCGGTATGGGTATTGAACGTACCCTCATGTTCCGTAACAACGTCGCTGACATGCATGACATGGTTGAAGGCGACATCCGTTTCTCTGAGCAGTTCGGGATGGAGATCTAAATTATGCGTGTACCCCTGTCATGGCTGCGCGAGTTCGTGCCTGTAGCTGAGGATGCTTCGGCTGAAGATTTGATGGCAACCCTGGTGAAGGTTGGCCTGGAAGAAGAAGACGTTCACCGCCCCTCTGATGAGCTGTCCGGCCCGATTGTGGTTGGCCAGGTGCTCTCTATGGAGCCGGAGACCCACTCGAATGGCAAGACCGTGAACTGGTGCCAGGTGCGTGTGGTTCCGGAAGGTCAGGAGCAGACTCTGACCGGTAAGGGCATTGAGCCTTCCGGCGTTCAGGGCATTATTTGTGGTGCCCACAACTTCAAACCCGGCGACAAGGTTGTTGTGACCCTGCCCGGCGCTGTTCTGCCCGGTGGTTTCGCGATTACTGCCCGTAAGACTTACGGTCACAAGTCGGCTGGCATGATTGCTTCGACTCGTGAGCTGGGTATTGGCGATGATCGCGGCGGCATCCTGGTGCTTTCGACCCTGGGCCTGGACCCGGAGCTTGGCACCGATGCGATGGAGCTGCTGGGCCTGTACGATCAGGCTGCCGAGGTGAACGTGACCCCGGACCGCGGTTACGCGTTCTCCCTGCGCGGTATTGCTCGCGAGTGGTGCCACGCTACCGGTTCTTCCTTTGAGGATTTTGTGCTGGCGTACGGCGATCGCGCCCCGGAGGCTAACGACGCCGGTCACCCGGTTGCTCTGCGTGATGACGCCCCGATTCACGGTAACCCCGCATGCACTCGCTTCGTGATGCGTGAGGTGTCGGGCGTGAAGGCGGATGCGCCGGTTCCGACCTGGATGTCTTCGCGTCTGCGTCTGGCGGGTGTGCGCTCGCTGTCGCTGCCGGTGGATATTTCGAACTACGTGATGCTGGAGACCGGTCAGCCGCTGCACTTCTACGATGCTGACAAGGTTCAGGGTGAGATTGTGGTGCGTCGTGCCGCTGCTGGCGAGAAGCTGGTGACCCTGGATGGTGTTGAGCGTACCCTGCACCCCGAGGATATCGTCATTGCTGATGATTCCGGCGTGATTGGTCTTGCCGGTGTGATGGGTGGCGCCTCGACTGAGGTGACCGATTCGACTACCCGCATTCTGGTGGAGTCTGCTCGTTTTGATGAGGTGTCGGTGGCTCGTACCGCTCGCCGTCACAAGCTGATTTCTGAGTCCTCGAAGCGTTTTGAGCGTGGCGTGGATCCGCAGATTCAGGCTGCGGCTGCTCAGCGTGCGGTTGAGCTGCTGGTTGAGCTGGCTGGTGCTCAGGTGGAGCCGGGCGTAACCGACGTGTCCCTGGGCTACGAGCCGGTCGTGATTGATCTGCCTGCTGACTACACTGCTGGTCGTATTGGCGTGGATTACTCGCCGGAGCAGATTGAGTCTTGCCTGCGTGAGATTGGTTGCTCGGTGGAGCGTACCGAGTCTGGTTACGCGGTGACTGTCCCGTCGTGGCGTACTGACCTGCGTGCGAAGGAGGATCTGACTGAGGAAATCGCACGTATTGACGGTTACGAGAACATCCCCTCGACTCTGCCGGTGGCTCCTGCGGGCCGCGGTTACACTCCGGAGCAGGCGGGTAAGCGTCGTGCGCTGAATGCGCTGGCGGCATCCGGTCTGACTGAGGTGTTCGCGTACCCCTTCGTGTCGGCTGATGCGAACAACCTGTGGTCGGCTCCGTGGGTGAGCACCCCTGAGAACCCGGTGACTGAGGTTCCTTCGGTTCGCCTGGAGAACCCGATTTCTTCGGCTGAGGGCTGGATGCGCCGTTCGCTCCTGCCGGGCCTGGTTGAGGTTCTGAAGCGTAACCTGTCTCGTGGTTTCAAGAACCTGGCTATTTTTGAGGCGGGTCACGTGTTCATTCCGGGTGAGCAGCTGGGTTCGGAGTCTATTCCGCCGCTGGGCGCGCGCCCGTCGGATGAGGTTCTGGCTGATCTGAACGCCGGTATTCCGCAGCAGCCCACTTTCGTTGCTGGTCTGTTTGCAGGTACTGAGCACGAGGCGATGCCGGGTGCCGCTCCGCGCGCTTACGATTGGCGTGACGCTCTGGACGCTGTGCGTCTGGTCGCTGACGCTGTTTCGGCTGAGATTCAGGTCCGTAACGGTGTGCACACTGCGTTCCACCCGGGCCGTGTGGCTGAGGTTCTGAACGCTGCCGGTGAGCGTGTTGGTTTCGCTGGCGAGCTGCACCCGAAGCTGCTGCAGGAGCTGAACCTGCCTGAGCGCACCTGCGCGTTTGAGCTGGATTTCTCGGCGCTGTTCGCTGGTCGTGTTGAGGCGCGTCAGGCTACTCCGGTGCTGACTTTCCCGGCTGCTACTCAGGATGTGGCGCTTCTGGTGGACCGCAATCTGCCTGCTTCTGAGGTGGAGCGTGTTCTGCGTGAGGGCGCTGGTGAGCTGCTGGAGGACATCCGCGTCTTTGATGATTACCGCGGTGTCGGTATTGATGAGTCGAAGAAGTCTTTGGCGTTTGCTCTGCGTTTCCGCGCGCCGGATCGTACGCTGACTGCTGATGAGGCGTCGGCTGCTCGTGAGGCTGCTGTGGCTGCGACTGTTGAGCAGCTGGGTGCGGAACCGCGTGTCTAACCGGGTCTAACCCTATGGCGTAACGCCTAGTGCTGACGGGGTGGGAGTTGTTGGCTCCCACCCCGTAGCTTTTGGTGTTGCGTGGTGGGTTTACCTGTTGGGTTGGTTTATGAAGCGTTGATAAGCGCTTTCAGTGGTGAACTCATGTGGTTATGGGTACCCTAGAAGATAGATGAAGTGAGGGAGAGAGTAATGGCTAATCGAGAGAACTCGCGCGAACAGGATGAGCTGTCGCAGTCTACTGAGGTCGAAGAAACCTACTTTGAGGATTCCCAGTACGAGGATGCTGAGTACGGCGATTCTCAGTACGAGGATTCCGAGTATGAGGAGTACGACGATGAGGAAGAGAACTCCTCTCTTTTCGCGATGAGTGAGGAAGAGCTGGATGACCGTCCGGGCGTGAACTGGCTGTCGGTTCTTTCTGCTGTTGTTGCGGTTATTCTTTCCATTGTTTTGGCTATTGCGGGTGTCCGTGCTTTTGCGTCGGTGAATAATAACGCCGAGTATGCCGGTAAGAGCTGGGTCATTCAGGGCACTTACCAGGATTTGACTCCTGACCTGATTACGAAGGGTAATGTGGCTCGTTATAAGGGCAACCTGCCGACTGATGACGCGCTGAATGGTAAGACGTATGTGTCGAACCTGAAGGATAAGTATCAGGTGACTTCGGGCGCTCCGATTGAGTTCCGAGGATCGCAGACTGGTGATGTTCCCTCGGAGTTCCCGCGTGAGGTGGATGGCCTGTTGGTGGAAAAGGACGACACTCTTGAGGTCGTCTACACCGCTGAGAAGGGCACGTTGAAGCCTGTGACTGAAGACAGCGTGAATGCGGAGCGTTTTGCCGGTATCGCAAGTATTGTTGGTGCGGTGCTGGTGCTTCTGCTGGGGCTGGGTTTTGCTGTGTGGCTGAACCGCCGTTCGCACGATGTTGAGTATGAGGACCTGGACGGTCTGGTGGAGGATGAGCGCTAGGCGTTCTGAATCTTGCGGATTGACCGGTTGACGTTTTGTTGAGGGAGCCTGTTTCTGGCGCACGTGGTGTTGCTGGAGGCGGGCTCCTTTTTCGCGCTCGCCTACCGGAAGGTCTCTTGACCGGCGCAACGCGTCAGCCCACAATGTTCTTGCACGCTATGCATTCATTGCGAGGTTATGCGCCCGAATGTGTAGATACACGCTACATTCGCGGTGTTTTGTGTGACAGCTGGTGAGATAAACCCTGAAAATTCCCCCATATCTTGGAATAATCCATATTTGGCGCGCATATTTATGTGCATATGTATTATCTTGGGTAGTAAAGAATGTTGCGCTGCGCCACCGTTGGGCAGCTCCGTTCTGAATTCGTGATTGGCACCGTAGGAAGAAGAGATATTATGCCTTTCCCCTCGACCAAGATCGCGCGTCAGGCACGCATCGTTGAATTGTTGCAGACCCGACGTGTCCGCTCCCAGGCTGAACTGGCGCAGTACCTGACCGATGATGGTATGAAGGTTACTCAGGCGACCCTTTCCCGTGATCTTGTTGAAATTGGCGCTGAGCGCATCCGTGATGAAGGCGCCGGCTTGATTTATGCTGTGCCGAATTACCCTGCTCGTCGTGGCGGCGGCACTGCACCTGATGCCCGTATGATTTCCCTGTTCAAGGAGCTGCTGATTACCGCTGAGGGTTCGGCGAATATTACGGTTCTGCGTACTCCTCCGGGTGCTGCGCAGTTCTTGGCTTCGTCTATTGATCAGGGCGGTCTTGAAGCGATTATGGGCACTATTGCCGGTGACGATACGGTAATAGTGATTACTCGTGACCCCAATGGTGGGGCTGCGCTTGCCGAGAGCTTCTTGGATTGGTCTGCTGCTCAGTAGTAGTTGGGGCGTATCTTGCGCTGTTCTTCTGATGTTTCGGGGGAGCAGTTGAAGGTACGCCCTTCTGCTGTCTTCGGCTCTTTTGTGGGCTTCTAGCTCGGCTTCCTTTTTCTAGATATACCGATTTTTGTGGTGAGAGTTTTCAATCATGTCTGAAATGCACGATTCAGCGAACAATATTGCCTACCTTTTGGCGGAGGCTGCTTCTGGCTCCGGTTCTGCTTCTGATTCTGGGGCTAAGGCGGCTTTGGCGATTCCGGCTTCTGACTCTGCTGATATACAGGTGGTGAGCTACGCGCAGTTGGCATCTGCGGCAGCGCAGGTCCAGCGTCATCTGGCGGCGCTCGGTGTTGAGCGTGGTGACCGTGTGGCGTTGTCTATGCCGAATGTGGCGTTGATGCCGGCGTTGTATTACGGCATTGTTGCTGCGGGTGCGATTTGTGTTCCGTTGAATCCGCTGTTGTCGGGTGCTGAGCTGGAGTATCATCTGCGCGATAGCGGGGCGAAGGTGCTTTTTGCTTTTGCGGGTACTCGTCTGGCGTCGGAGGCAACCTCGACGGTGCCGGTGAAGAACGGTTCGGTTCGTTGCGAGATTTTCACTGGGGCAGAGGGCTCACCGGTGGCTCCTTTTGAGGCGCCTGCCGATAGCGCGCTGTCGGATGCTGCTCCGTCGGCTGCCGTTCCGGCGGCTGCTGTTCTGGAGCCTGTCCCGGTGGCAGCGAGTGATCCGGCGATCATTCTGTACACTTCGGGTACGACGGGCAAACCTAAGGGCGCGACGCTGACTCACGCGAATATCCTCTCGAATGCTCGTAGCTGCGTGAGCGTTTTTGGTTTCACCGCTGAGGATGTCATTTTTGGTGGTCTTCCGCTGTTCCATGCGTTTGGTCAGACGGTGTCGATGAACGCGGCGTTTGCGGCGTCGGCTACGGTGGCTTTGCTACCTCGTTTTACCCCTGACGGCGCGCTGAATCTGATGGAGCATGCCGGGGTGTCGGTGTTGGCCGCGGTCCCGAGCATGTATGTGTCGTTGGCGGCGGCGCTGGAGGCTGAGCCTGAGCGTGCGCGCTCACTGCGTGGTCGCATCCGTTTCGGTATTTCGGGTGGTTCGCCGCTGCCTGCGCCGGTGCATTCTGCGTTGAAAACGCTGATTGAGTGCCCGGTGTATGAGGGCTACGGTTTGAGTGAGACTTCGCCGGTGGTTTCGTTTAATCAGGCGGAGTTTGGCATGGTGCTCGGTTCGGTGGGTCGTGTGCTGCCGGGCGTGCAGGTGCAGGTCCGTTGCCCGCAGGGTTCCGAGTGTGCGCCGGGTGTGAGCGGTCAGCTGTGGGTACGCGGCGAGAACGTGATGGCTGGCTACTGGAATAATCCTGCGGCTACTGCTGAGGTTTTTGACGGCGAATGGTTTGCGACCGGTGACGTTGCTCATGTTGATGAGCAGGGCAATATTTTTATTGTGGACCGTATTAAGGACATGGTTCTGCGTAACGGCTATTCGGTGTATCCGCGTGAGATTGAGGATGTTCTCTATACCCATGAGCAGGTGCAGTCGGTAGCTGTGTTGGGCGTGCCTGATGAGCGCGTGGGCGAGGAGGTTGTCGCCGTGGTGATGCCGCGTCCGGGTGCTGATGAGGGCGTGTTGCAGGCGGAGTTGAATGCGTTGGCGCGTACTCGTTTGGCGGCGTATAAGTATCCTCGCCGCTACGTGATGGTGGAGAGCATGCCGCTGGGGCCGACCGGCAAGATTCTTAAGCGTGACTTGCGGGTTTTGATTCAGTGGGGCTAATCCCGGTAGATGGTTCTTGTCGCTCATCTGAGGACAAGCGCGGGTGAAGAGGGTAGAATTTTGTAGGCGGCTTCTACCGCGTTATTGTTCCCGGGCTTTTTTCCGGGGCTATCCACTTCACGAAAGAGAGAGCATGAGCGTTCCCGCTTCTGAGGCTTCGCGAACCCCTATTGAGCAGTTGATTCCGGCTGTTTGCGCTACGATTCCGAATTACCCGCACGAGGGTATCCTCTTTTACGATGTGACCACTCTCTTCGCTAATGCTGAGGTGTTCAAAGCGTGCATTGATGAGCTGGCTACTCGTTTTGAGGGTCAGTTTGATGTGGTGGCTGGTGTTGAGGCTCGCGGTTTCTTGCTGGCTTCTGCGCTCGCGTACGCTACCGGCACCGGCATTATGACGGTTCGTAAGGCGGGTAAGCTTCCGCGTGAGACGTACCGTGAGGAGTATGCGCTGGAGTACGGTAGCGCGGCGATTGAGATTCACTGTAATGATTTCGCGCCGGGCACTCGTGTTCTTCTGCTGGATGATCTGCTGGCGACTGGCGGTACCCTGGTGGCTGCCGCGAAGCTGGTGGAGCGCGCGAACCTGAAGGTTGCCGGCGTTGGCGCTCTTCTGGAGCTGGATGGTCTGGGCGGTCGTGAGGCGTTGGATGGTTACCGTCTTGAGACGCTGAGCTTGGTGTCTGAGTACCCGCTGCCGTCGAAGTAGTTTTATAGAGTTTCAGGCATACCGCCGGTTGGGCGTGTGTAGCTGATAGTGATGAGGGGTGCCCCGCCGGTTGAGCCGGTGGGGCACTTTTCTGTATGGGCCGGTGCGGGTTTTCTACGGGGGTAATATTTCTGCCCTTCGGAGCCTGTCCTGTAAAATAGTGACCCGTATTTTTGGGTGCCTGTCGCACCCTGTCTTTGAGACACCATAGGTTTAAGGAGCTTACGTGTCATCTGAATCTTTACCCCAGCAGTCTGCTGATTCTTCGGCGGCTGAGAAGCTGTTTGCTGAGCAGATGGCTGCGGAGCGCGAGTATGTTGCTCGCGTGTATGCTCGCCTGGATGAGCTCCGTGAGGAGACGGCTGAGAAGCTGGCTGCTGTGCGTAAGAATCAGGCGGTGGGCGGTCATCAGAACCGTTCGGAGCGTGACTCTTTTGCTACTCACTATGAGGATCGTTTGGCGCAGCTGAATGCTGTGGATTCTCGTCTGACGTTTGGTCGACTGGATATGGACCGTGAGGGCGCTGATGCGGTGCGTTATATCGGTCGTATTGGTATTACGGATAGCAATCAGCAGCGTCTGCTGATGGACTGGCGTGCCCCAGAGGCGGGTACGTTCTATCAGGCGACTGCTTTCCACCCGATGGGTGTGCGCCGCCGCCGTCACCTGATGCTTGAGGGCCGGACTGTCGTAAATATTGAGGATGAGGTCTTCGATTCGGAGATGCTGCAGGATGAGGACACCCTCCACGGTGAGGGTGCTCTGTTGGCGGCGTTGAATAAGAAGCGTACCGGCCGCATGGGTGATATTGTGGCGACGATTCAGGCTGAGCAGGATGCGATTATCCGCTCGGAGCTACCGGGTGTGCGTGTTGTGCAGGGTGGTCCGGGTACCGGTAAGACTGCTGTGGCGCTGCATCGTGCGGCGTACCTGCTGTACACGAACCGTGAGCGCCTGTCGAAGGCCGGCGTGCTGGTGGTTGGTCCGTCGAATTCGTTCATGTGGTATATCGAGCGTGTGCTTCCTTCGCTGGGTGAGACCGGCGTGGTGATGGCTTCGTTGGCGACCCTGTACCCGGGTTTGCGTGCTGTGCCTGAGAACGACCGCGCGGTTGCCGCGTTGAAGGGCGATTTGCGCATGGTGCAGGTTATTAAGCGTGCGGTGGCGGATCGTCAGAAGGTACCGGCTCAGGTTCAGCGTCTGAATGTTGAGGGTACTGATGTTGAGCTGACTCCGGAGATGGTTCGTTCGGCTCGTTCTCGTGCTCGTTCGACTGGCAAGCCGCATAATGAGGCTCGTGAGACGTTCGTGAAGATTCTGTTGAAGGAGCTGACCGCGAAGCTGGATGATCAGCTGAACCGTGCGGCGGGTCGTGTGGTGGAGCGTCCGTATCTGCAGGATGATGTGCGTGCCTCGATGGATGTGCGCCGTGCCTTGAACTTGGCGTGGATGCCGCTGTCGCCGGAGACTCTGTTGCGCTCGCTGTTCTCGAAGCCGCACTATCTGGAGTCTGCGACTCGTGAGTTGTCGAAGGCTGAGCGTGAGCTGCTGGCTCGCCCGGCGGATGCCCCCTTCACGGAGGCTGATGTTCCTCTGCTGGATGAGGCTGCTGAGCTTTTGGGTGATTTTTCGAAGGTGACCGGTGCGGCTGCAGCGGCTCGTGCTGCGGCGGAGCATCGCGCGAACCTTGAGAATGCGGCGAAGGCTTTGGAGAATGTTCACCAGTCGCTGGAGGATATTGGCGCTGATGGCGTGATTACTCCTGAGCAGATTGCAATGATGAATGAGGTTCGTGGCGAGCGTATGACCGCTGCGGCTGCGGCGTCGGCTGATCGTACGTGGGCGTACGGCCATATTGTGGTGGATGAGGCTCAGGAGCTCTCGCCCATGCAGTGGCGTTTGCTGATGCGTCGTTGCCCGATGAAGTCGTTCACGATTGTGGGCGATATTGCACAGGCGTCTTCTGCAGCGGCTGCTTCTTCGTGGTCGCAGGCGTTGGAGCCGTTTGTGGGTGAGCGTTTCACTCTGGAGGAGCTGACGATTAATTACCGTACTCCGGCTCAGATTGCTGAGGCGGCGGTGTCGGTTGCTCAGGCTGCTGGCTATGAGGTGTCTGCGCCTCGTGCGGTGCGTGAGGGTCAGTGGCCTCCGCTGGTTCATGAGGTTGCCGCCGAGTCTGTTGTGGAGCAGACCGTTGCCGTGGTCAGCGAGGAGGTTGCTCATTCGGGTGGTGCTCTGATTGGTGTTGTGTGCCCGCCGAGTCTGTATGTTCAGACGGCTCAGGCTGTGGCTCGTGCTCATGCTGATCGTACGGGTACCGCGCAGACTGCGTTGGAGAATCAGGTGCTGGTTCTGACTCCGTGGGAGGCGAAGGGCCTGGAGTTTGATGTTGTGGTGATTGTTGAGCCGCAGCAGCTGATTGATGATGCTGATGGTGCTGTGGGTGATTTGTACGTGTCGATGACTCGTCCGACTCAGCGCCTGCACATGGTGGGTTCGCGGATGCCCGAGGGTCTGTAGCCTTGCGGCTCGTGTAGCCTCTATCTGTTATTTCTTTTGAGCCGGTACCGCACCGATTTGGGCGCTCGCTTGGGTTTTTCTGAGCGTTTGGGCTGGTGCGGTGCTAGGCTTGTTACATATTTTGTTCGAGCGCCTTCGGGCGTTGTTACCTTGTGAATGGGAGAAGCATGTCTGCCGAGATCCTCAACGCGCAGCATAATGACGATACCTTCGAGAATATTTGGCAGGAGCTGAAGTGGCGCGGCCTGGTGCACGTGAGTACTGATGAGGCTGCTCTGGAGAAGGCGCTGAGCGAGGAGAGCCTGACTTTCTATACGGGTTATGATCCGACTGCGGCTTCTTTGCACCTGGGTCACCTGGTGCAGCTGCTGGTGATGCGTCGTCTGCAGCTGGCTGGTCACAAGCCGCTGGGTCTGGTGGGTGGTTTCACCGGTTTGATTGGTGATCCGCGTCAGACTTCTGAGCGTGTGCTGAATTCTCCTGAGGTTGTTGCTGAGTGGGTTAAGTCTCTGCGTGCTCAGATTGAGCGTTTCCTGTCTTTCGAGGGTGAGAACGCTGCTCGTATGGTGAATAACCTGGACTGGAGCGGTCAGATGTCTGCTCTGCAGTTGCTGCGCGATGTTGGTAAGCATTTCCGCGTGGGCACCATGGTGAAGAAGGAGATTGTTGCGAAGCGTCTGAACTCTGATGAGGGCATTTCGTACACCGAGTTTTCGTACCAGATTCTGCAGGGCTTGGACTTCCTGGAGCTGAACCGTCGTTTCGGTTGTACTCTGCAGACCGGTGGTTCTGATCAGTGGGGTAACCTGACGAGCGGTACCGAGCTGATTCGTAAGGTGGAGGGTAAGAGCGTTCACGCTATTGGTACTCCGCTGATTACTAACTCTGATGGCACTAAGTTCGGTAAGAGCGAGGGTAACGCTATTTGGCTGAACCCGCAGATGTGCTCGCCGTACGCTTTCTACCAGTTCTGGCTGAACACTGCGGATGCGGATGTGCTGGATCGTCTGAAGGTCTTTACGTTCTTGACTCGTGCTGAGATTGCTGAGTTTGCGGAGAAGGTTGAGAAGGAGCCGTTTAAGCGTGAGGCTCAGAAGACTCTGGCGTACCTGGTGACTTCGCTGGTTCACGGTACTGAGGCTACTGATCAGGCTGTGGCTGCTTCGGAGGCTTTGTTTGGTAAGGGTGATTTCGCTGCTCTGGATGAGGCTACCTTGGAGTCTGTGGTTGCTGAGCTTCCTTCGGCTAAGCTGTCCGAGGATCGTCTGGACATGATTTCTGTTCTGACTGAGCTGGGCTTTGCGAAGTCTAACTCTGAGGCTCGTCGCATTCTGAAGGAGGGCGGCGCTTCGGTCAACGGCGTGAAGGTTCAGGGTGAGGACGCAGTGATTTCTAAGGATGATCTGCTGCACGGTCGTTTTGCGATGGTTCGCCGTGGTAAGAAGAACCAGGGCGCTGTAGAGCTTGTCTAGTCTTTTCTGACTTTCTCTATACATATAGAGGGGGAGGGGTTCTTCTCTGCTGAGTGTTTAGTACTGAGTGTTCGGTACTGAATGTTCGGTGGGGGAGTGCCCCTCCTTTTCTGTTCCCTATATACACAGAGCCCCTCCGTCAGGAGGGGCTCTTCTTGTATCGTTCTGCTGCCCTCTGGCTCTGGGTTTTCTTGGTTTGTCTTTGTTGGCGAGGGCTTTGGATGCCTTTCGACCCTGTTTTGGGGTTCCCGAGAGGGGAATTCGCAGATTTTTGAGGTTTCTAGAAGTTTTTTGAAGATTTTTTAGTACCCATAA
>NZ_KV813692.1:0-1428 GCF_001813685.1 Rothia sp. HMSC061E04
CCAGAAGAAGATTTTCACGCACAGTCAGTTCATAGCGGCCGTAGTCTTGACTCACCAAACCCACATTCGCCAACAAGTCATCAGGTGATATGTCCTGTACCGACTTACCTCCAATGAGGATGTCTCCTTTGGAGGGCTTAAGCATGCCCATGAGTGCATTTACTAGGGTTGTCTTTCCCGATCCGCTGGGCCCGACAATACCAATCATCTGCCCGGGACCAAAAGTGAGATTGATGTTTTTAAGAGCTAAAGAATCAGCTTTTGGATACTGGATAGCAAGATTCCTAATGGAAACGCCGGAGATTTCGGGGTAGGTATCGGCAACCGGATTTTTCTGCCCGGGCTGTGCGCTAGAAATAAACTTTCGATATATATCAATTGCGTTTGACCCCGCTGCCATCGAGCTAAGGTCGCTTCCCATCGAGCCAAGCGAGACTATAGCCGAGGTAATACCTATAACAGCTCCAGCAAGAGCACCGGGAGCCGGCACCGAGGCCGCTAGAAAAATAAGGGCTAAAGCTAGCAATGCAGCGCTTATAAAACCAACAATTGTATATATTCTGAGGATGTAACGAGCTAGGCCAATTTCCTCCTCACCGGATTTTTTCCGTTCTTGATTAGCGCGATGCGCAAAGAACGACCGAGCATTAAGAATTGCAAGCTCACGAGCAGTAGTTATTTGTGCAATCTGGTTAGTGCTATGCCACGCGTTGTAGCTATATGAATATATTTTTTCCATTGCCTCAGCATTTTTACCTGAATAGAGATGTGACATAAAGGCAACAGGAATCATGCCTGCAAGCATGCAGAGTGAAGCATATACATTGATCTTTCCTACGGAATAACTAAGGGCTCCCGTCGAAAAAATGATGAATATCAGAGCACCCATAGTGGAAACTTGAGATCCTAGACTCCCCCCTGTCACAGCTTCATGAGCTGCCCTTGATGAGCGAGCATAATCACCACTCGCGATTTCCTGAGAAGAACAAGTCGCCAGACGAGAAGATACGTTCTGAATACCTGTACTTGACATTCGAGAATTTAGAATCATACGCAGAGAGTCTGATGCTTGTCCCAGGGCAATGTATCCTGCCAGCACAAAACTAACCCCCAGGGCTAGTGGGAGCACTTCATCCTGGCTCTGACCCAAATGCTCAACAAGTCTAGTGACAGCCTCCATCTGCAGAGCAGGGAATAATGATAGGCACACAACAGACGCTAGATAGGAAACGGTCCATACGGGGTGATTTTTGAAAGCATAAACCACGGACCAAACAGTATTAGCCATAATCTTACGCATCTTTATAGTCCCTTTCAGCGGAAGTTTTGCGCCCTGCAGAATCTTCAGAGATCTGATTTTTGAAAATTTCCATAAACTTTCCCTCTGCCTTCAGTAGCTCCCGGTAGGTTCCTTGCTCCACCACACAC
>NZ_KV813693.1:0-286 GCF_001813685.1 Rothia sp. HMSC061E04
ACCACCGCCATCCCCGCCTACGCAGCATCGCGGCTCTTGTACTACTTTGCACAAAGCCAGACCGGGTCAATCACGTACTACTTCCAGGATAACTGGTACTCCAGCAAGGTACACACTATGACACCCGTCGCCCCGGAACTCGCAGGTTTCTCCCTCGCCTACACCGGCTCCGATGGTACGGACGCTGTGGCCACCCTCAGCTATCTGCACTACTACGTGGCGATTCCCGCTAGCCTCGACCAGGAGGGCGTCATCGATCTCAGCGCAAGCGAGGCAGGTGGATCCT
>NZ_KV813693.1:386-772 GCF_001813685.1 Rothia sp. HMSC061E04
CCTGGACAGCCCCCACCCGGGTCGACCTTCCTACACTACCGACGGACAATGGACCAATCAGCACGTCGGGACTCAACGTCTACCGGATGACCTTTACCGGCCCGCTCACCAATAAGGTTGTCGAAGAAAAGTCATCTGAGACCTGGCCCGGCACCAAAATAGCGTTGCGATTCGCGTCACGAATCAGGCCGCGCAGTAGCAACAGCTACTTCTACGGCGGCTACGTTTTCAGCGCCACCCTAGATAACGGGTACAGCTTCGAGGACAAAACTCTCATCGAGCGCTCCAAGTTTGCTGCGTAATCTCAGCCCCTGTCGCTCAGCGCGACAGGGGCTTTCTTTCTGACCGCCCGCCGTCCTTGCAACCGCCACCATCCCCACTTACGC
>NZ_KV813694.1:0-66299 GCF_001813685.1 Rothia sp. HMSC061E04
ACCATGAAAGTACGCGAAGGAGGACGCGTCGTCTCGTGCGCGGTTCTGGTTGCCACCGGAGTCAACAATGACGGACACCGCGAAGTGCTGGGGGTGCGCGTGTCCACCAGCGAAACCGCTCCAGCCTGGAAGGAGTTCTTCGCCGACCTGGTCGCCCGAGGCCTGACCGGCGTGCGCCTGGTCACCAGTGATGCCCATCTGGGCCTGGTTGAGGCCATCGCCGCCAACCTACCCGGAGCCACTTGGCAACGATGCCGCACCCACTACGCCGCTAATCTCATGTCGGTGACCCCCAAAGCACTATGGCCCGCCGTCAAAGCGATGCTGCACTCGGTGTACGACCAACCCGACGCAGCATCGGTCAACGCACAATACGACCGGCTCTTGGACTACGTGAACGACAAGCTCCCCGCCGTGTGTGATCACCTCGATCAAGCCAGGGCAGACGTCCTCGCGTTCGCCTCCTTCCCAACCGGGGTGTGGACCCAGATCTGGTCCAATAACCCCAATGAACGCCTCAACCGCGAAATCCGCCGACGCACCGACACCGTGGGAATCTTCCCCAACCGACAAGCAATCATCCGCCTAGTCGGAGCCGTCCTCGCCGAACAAAACGACGAATGGGCCGAAGGCCGACGCTACCTCAGCCTCGACATCCTCACCAAATCACGACTCACACCACAACCCACCGGGCAGGAGGACACCCCACTCCAACTCAGCGCATAACCCAACCCGAAGGACACAAAACGATTACACCACTCCACAGTACTTGACCTGAGCAAGAGCACGTTCTACAATTGACGCATGAGTTCAAGGAGGTTCGCATGACCGCTTACGACCACTCGTCGGGGTACACCTACGGCACCGATGCCGTCCCCACGTCTCCGCTCACACTCGAGGATCTACGCCAGATTGAGGCCGCCGCGCACGTCCAGCCCGGTGACGCAGAGCTGCTCGCGCGAGCAGAACCCATCCTGGCGCCGCATGCCATGGAAATGGTCGACACGTGGCGCGGGATTTTGGCTCAAAAGACCTACCTGGCAGCACATTCCGCGCATCCGGATGGACAGCCGAACCCCGAGTACGCGCAGGCGTCAAAGCCCCGATTCGCCCAGTGGATCATCGACATGTGCACGCGCGAGCGGGATCAGGCGTGGTTGGACTACCAGTACCTGATCGGAGCTCGACACATGACCGCGGCGAAGAACGCGGCGGATGGGGCGGACTCGACGCCATTCGTGCCTCTGCGCTACGTGCTCGCCTTCATCGCGCCGACTGTGGAGGTCGGGCACCGTCTCCTGGCGGAGGGCTTCGAGGGCGCAGAACTGGACGCTGTCCGTGACGCGTGGACTCGCGCTGTGACTGTCGCCGTGACAGTGTGGGCGTATGCCTACCGCGATCACCCCGAGCAATTCTGATCCGGCGCTCGCCACCTACGACTCCCCCATCGGCCGCCTCACGCTTGATAGCGGTGTATTCGTCTTTCGCACTCTCTGACTGCTCTCCCTGGAAGCCTCAGTGGCTTCCAGGGAGAGCTTTCTTTCTGGGTTATAGGACACTACGTGTTGCTGGTTGGGTGACTTTTCGGCTTTCTGGTGCGGGAAAGTCACTCTTTCAGTTGGTCGTGTTTGCCTCGTTCCTGTGAATACTGCATCGTGCTCTGTGTGTGGCTGCCCCATGATCCGTCACGGTAAGAAGTCAACAGGAGGTCCTTTGAAGATCGCGGTGGTAGAAGTCCGCTCATCATCAAGGACCTCGACCTCTACCCACAACCCCCGACCAATACCTGGTCACCCACACTCAACTCGGAAGAGCCGGAAATAGCCTTCGTGATAGCGGAATAAAACGAAGGTGTGGAACTTGCAAGGACCGATCTCAAACTGGGATTCGATAGAACAGTTTAGCAAACGCTGACTTCGCTTTGCCGTCACTTGGAAACCTATCCGTTGGAAGTGCAGCTATCCTCACATACGCTTTTCCAAGTGAAGTATAGCTATGCACGTTTCACCGACGTTAGTAAAAACCCCGAACTTATCGCAGCCAACAGAAACCCGGTAGAAAATATATAGGAGCCAAAGGTGGCGCCTTTTAAAATCCAAGTCGTGGGAACGACAGCAAACAAGATCGGTGAGTTCGCAAAATCACCTGTGCTAATCGGAAGACCTGCCACCACAAAAAAGATGATAACAATCCATGAAACTAATGAAGTAGTCCAAAGCCGAAGCGCAAAACAGGCCAGAGTTAGCACAACCGAAGAGAAAACAAGTACTAAAGCAGTATGACTCGACAGTCGCTCATTAACAAGCTCGCCAATGATAGAGACATAAAGCAGACTCAAACAAAGGTTAACTACTTGTGCGAGAAGCAGCGATTTAGCAATGAACCGGAGCAGAACTTTATCGTGAATACTAAACGAGACGTACGAGGCAGGGACCTTAGCATGCGACAAAGCTAGACCTGCCGTGGCAATTGGGAGCATGATGAGTAACGCGGATTGCGCTACGGCAATGGTATTTCCATAACGGAGAAACAGCAGCGGAAGAACTAGTGCACCGAGATAAGCGATCGTGACCCAACGAATGATTGCAATTCGCTCGATAGAACACAAAGACTTCATTTTCTTACTGCTCCTTTACTTCGAAACCTAGCCACAAGAACATAGGTAATAATTAGGATTGGTACCGGGATAAGCGCAGAGAAACCGAAATTTGATTGCTCCTGGATATCTACGAACGAGATTGCGGTACCATTGAGATTCAGCCCTACGGAGTGGAGGGCGTTTGATATGTATGGGGTAGCATTGTCAGCTAGGTTACCGGGTAGCACTATCCAGAAGTACAGAAGAACACCTGAAATTACCGCGGCAGTCGGAGGTTTTGAGAGACTTTCTAATGTCGAGTAGATCAGAGCAATTAGTATACTTTGGAAGGTAAGAAAGCAAAGCAGGGTTGCTAGCCCAGAGTGCATTTTCGAACCAGACAAAACCATTGTTAGATCGAATAGCAGCACACTAAGTAGGTTTACAAGAACTATTGAAAGTGTTCGACAGATGGTGCGTAGGACGCTAGGCAACCAGGCAATGTATACCTGCTGAGGCAAACCCCCGTAGTGGACCTTGGAAACCCTAGCATCAAGTATAAAGAGTAATGCGAGGGAAATTAGTGGCTGCGTTCCAGTAAAGAAGAAGCTGTATCCCCCTGTTATTGGAGTTCCGCTTGCCTCACTTGAAATCCATGCACCGAGGAATAGTGACGCCATTGAGCCCAAGATAGCCGCGAGAAAATACCAGATGTTCCAATAGTAAGTAAGCAAAGCACGGATAGCTGAAGTAATTCGCATGGTCCTACCCCCGGTGATATAGGTCCGCGAGATTCACGCCGTTGAGGTCGGGGATATGCAAAGCTTTGCCGTTACGAACTACGACACACTCATCCGGGACGCCTTGAATCTCATGGAGGAGGTGCGTTGATATTACAACGCAGTTCCCTTCGTCCCGATAACGACGAAGCGTCGCAGACAAGGAGATCATGCCATCTGGATCCAAACCATTCTGTGGCTCATCAAGGAACAAAAATCTTGGTCTAGATAATAAAGCAAGACAAAGCTCCAGCCGTTCCTTCATGCCGGTCGAGTAGTCCTTGGCTTTCCGCCCGTGGGCAGCGCGGACGATGCCCACACTATCCAAGGCCGACTCAGGATCAACATCCAGACCCCAGAATGCCGCGACGACCTGTACATTTTGTTTACCGCTCAGATACGGAAAGTAGCTTGGATGGTCGATTGCAGCTGACATTTCGCTAATGTCTGTCTGATCGTATCTAATGTGGCCACTTACTGGTTTTATCCGACCAAGGAGCGTTTTCATTAAGGTGGTTTTACCTGCCCCATTTGGTCCAAGGAGGCAGATTATCCTGCCAGTATTTAGCTGCAAGTTAATGCCGCTCACTACTGGGGAATTCTTGTACCCAACCGACAAATCAGTTACCGATATAGCTGGCATGGCCTACCTTTCAAAGAAAACGGCCCTGGAGGTAAGGCCTAGGATGCCTTCCCTCCAGGGCCGACTGCTGCGACAAAGCTACTAACCACTTGCAGCCAACAGAGATGCCGCAGCCGTTAGCACACTGGGCAGTGAAGCATGCAATGCCACCCGTCGGGCACCCAGTGGGCGCACAGGAACTTCGAGGTGATGTGAGGACAAACAGCTTCCTCAACCTCTTCAACACGGGTGTCAAGGTCAACGGTGACCACGACTTCTCCAAGCTCTCAGAATCTGAACATATTCAGGTAACAGAAAGTTACCCGCACTGCTATGATACAACGATGCAAGATTAGTAGGGGCAACTTTCAGAATGTTCAGATCTGACTATGATTTAGCCTAATTACTTTAGACTGTTGATCAGACCGAGAACACGGCGCTGATACTCTCAACAACGCTCTCGCCTTTGCGCACCGTTCCATCGAGCCGCTCAGCGTTCTTGTTGATAGGCCGAGAGTGATCGACCTCGACGCGAGGCTTGCCCAGTTTGATGCCCGTTCCAATCATAGGTTTCACCATCCTTCTCACCTCCTTCCTCACCTGAGTTCCTCGTAGATCCATCGGCTCACCCGCAAGACTGCCCAGATGAACAACGATGCCCCACCGAGCGTCGCAGCAGCGATCAACATCTTCTGCCACCACAGCGAGGCCGCTGTGAACGAGGCCCATGCCCAGCCAAAGAGAGGACCAATGCCGAACATGCTCATAACGCCCCACACGAGGCCACCCACGAGCAAGAGCGAGGCGAACAGCGGTAGCACAGCAATGGCAACTTTTCCGACCGTCGTCCAAGGTATGCGCCCCTCCAGGGACTCCAGATGGCGCTCGTTGCGCTCTAGGGACGCAAACACCTTGTTAGCCTTGTCTGAGACCTCAGCGACCTTCTGAGCGGTTTCAGCGACCTTCTGAGCGCCAATATCAGCAACGCGCTGCTCATACCCATCGAGAGTGCTCTCAATGCGCTGAACGCGCTCCTCCACCGCTGCTGCATCGACCTAACCCTGCTCCAAATGGCCACAGGGCTGCGCGTAAGCGAAGCAAGAACTCTCATGTGGGACGACATCATCACCGACGACCAAAACCGCCCAGCGTGCATTATTCGGGCTGAAAACGCCAAGACAGGCACCACCCGCGTCGCGGCTCTCGTCGAGCCTGCGGTCTATGAGCACCTTACCCGTAGACGAGATGAAGTCGGTGGAGCCTACGTTGTGGGCGCACCGCTCAACCCAGACACCGAGTGGGACAGATACAACGCTCAGAAGGCTCTCAAGGCGTTCTATAAGGATCTGGCTCGCGACTGCGGAGTGCCTCTGCTGGAGACCCACCGCACCCACGTCTGGAGAACCACCCTCAACACCATGTACCGCACGGACGTAGACGCGCTACTGCGTGCTCGAACGCTCGGCCACTCGGTCGATGTGAACGCACAGGCATACTCAGACCTGTCAGACCTCACAACGCTGTACGAGGCAGCCCGAGCACGGCGTAGGGAGGAAAGGTAGTCCCTACCTTATTCCCTATCTTTCGTGAGGATATGCCGGTAACTTCAAGTATCTTTAGGGAAGGATAAGGGGACGGTTACCGCACAATATCAACGATTACTTGGCTGTATCTCACTGTTTCATTAAAAAGAGATGCAGACCCCGGAGGTCGCAGGTTCAAATCCTGTCCCCGCAACGGATAACTCCCGATAGCTTAGCTATCGGGAGTTTTTTTATTCCCTAAAACCCGTACTCCCGCCGACCTGTCTCCTTCTGCTGTCCTCCCGTCACCTTCCGACCGCCGGTCTGCCTTCTTTCGCCACCTTCCTGCACCTTTCCTGTCGGCGACCTGTCTTCATTTGCCGCCTACTTTTCTTCTTCTTGTGCTACCTTTCTGCCGCCTGCTGGGCGGCTTTCTTTATATCTCCTGCCTCTCCGTATCTCCTGCCTTCTGTAATCTGCGGAGGGGGTCTTCTGAACCTTGTCGGGGCGGTGCTTCGGGGAGACTGATGGGGGGGGCAGCCTGCTGCCCCTTCCGGGGTGCTTGAGGTGGATCTTTCGGCCTCTCGAAACCCCTCTTGAAACCTCCTCACGGAATTTCATAGAACCGTCGTGAAAGTACCCTGGACTGGTTTCGGAACGTCTCCCGATGCGTCTTTCGAGGTATTCCTCAGTCCGTCTATCGGGGCTTCAAGCGGGTGTGCCCATGGGGGTGGTGGAGTCACTTCCGAGCGGTTGCTGGAGGGTGGTTACGCCTTCTTGAGACGCTGCTTTTGAGCTCCTTGAAAGGGGATCTGAAAGGGGTCCTGAAGGGGGCTCTGGGGCGGGTCTCAAGAGCGTGATAAGGGGTCCGATAGGATGCCTGGGTGGGGGAGTGGCGAGGGGGCTGTTTTTGCCTCAAAGTGCATTCTCAAAGTGGAATATGCGAAAGGTGCCTATATTCCGGGCTTGGAAATCACCCGTTTTGCCCCGGAATTCCGCGGTTTTTGGCAAAAATTGGGCTTCGAGTGCAACAATTCACTCTGAAAGTGATTGTAATCACATACGAAACATTCAAGTTAATTGTAGAGTTTTTTGAAACTCTTTCAAAAAACGCTCAAAAACCCCGGAAAATCAAGGAAAAATAGCCCATTCAACCTCTACTTGAGGGTGATTCAAGTTAAACTAGAAGCTTAGAAAAAGCTCTTGTTAAGATTGAATCTTGTTCGATACCCAAAAATAGCCCCAAAAAACCGCTGGAAAAGGCTTTTTGACCTGGTAGCTTTGAGTACGTGGTCACCGCGGTCCGCCGCGTAGCTCTCCGAAATGAATACTGCACCCCTCCATCACACGAGGAAACCCCCGCAACACACACGGGACGGTTACTGGACTTGCTCCATGCGGCATCACATTCGCAGGCCGACCGCCTATAGGCTTCTCACCTATAGACCACCTATCACTCAACCACTCTCGGGCGTCCGCGCCCCACGAAACACCAACAACGAGGACAACCCATGGCACTTCGCCCCCGCACCGTTAAGGCTGGCTCTCTCGCAGCCATCGCCGTACCCTCCGTGCTCGGTAGCACCCTGGTAGCACCCGCTTCCGCATTCGCACCCGTCGTTCAGGACATCCCCGGCGCAGCTACCCAGGCTCCGAAGTCCCTGTTCACCTCCACCGTGCAGCCCACCCTCTCGCAGGTTGCTGTACAGATCCGCCAGCAGGCAGAACAGGCAAAGCAGACTCAGCAGGCTCCCGCAACGACCGCGGTTCAGCCCATCCAGAAGACCTACACTGCCCAGGCAACTCAGCAGACAACCCCCTCGGCTACCTTCCAGTCCGCACAGGCGGCTCAGCCTTCCGCTCAGCCCACCCTGGCACAGGTTGCACAGACCCCCGCAGCTACCCAGAGCGCTGCAACCCCCGCCGCTCAGCCCGCGCAGACCGCACAGGCTGCGCAGGCGGCATCCGGTGTGGCGGCAACCCGCACCAACCAGACTTTCCTGCCCTACACCTCCCCGGCTGGTACCACTTCGCAGTACCACGTCTACGCTGAGGGGGTGGACTTCTCCAAGCCCGTTGGTGTTGTCTTCTACTTCGACGGCGACTACTGGCGCAACGACCAGTCCAAGGTCTACGACCCCTCCGGTGAGCTGGCTCAGATGGCTGCATCCGCAGCGGCACAGAACATGCTGTTCGTGCCCGTCATCTCCCCGGACGCCAACCGTTACGACGCTGGCGTGACCTGGTGGGAAGACATGGAGCGTAACGGCGAGTTCTTCCGCTCCTTCGCTTCCTCCTTCATCGCGGCTAACGGCGTGGACTCCTCCAACGTGTGGACCATGGGCTACTCCGGCGGCGCTGAATTCATCACCTACGAGCTGAACACCAAGCCCCAGACCTGGCGTAACGGCGGCGGCTCCATCATGATTGCTGGCGGCGGCCTGGACGAGGGGACCCCCTCGGCTGCACTGAAGTACCTGCCCATGTTCTGGTACGCAAACTCGAACGATGGCTCCGGCGAGACCTACCCGCAGACCTGGAGCGCACGAGGCGCCGTTGAGGGCGGCTACAACGCCTACCGCAACGCCGGCTACACCAACGCTTCCGCGACCGTTCTGAACGGCTCGGGCCACTTCGACTACAACTTCTCGCAGATTCTGAGCAACTCGCTCACTAAGGGTAAGGCAACCGCCGCCCCCAAGGCCGAGCAGAAGGCTGAGCAGAAGAGCGAACAGAAGTCTGAGCAGAAGCAGAACACTCAGCGCGCCCGCACCATGAGCTCCGCAACCTACCAGAGCTACACCTCCCCGGCGGGTACCACCTCCCAGTACCACGTGTACGCGAACAACCTGGACTACTCTAAGCCCGTTGGCGTGGTCTTCTACTTCGACGGTGACTACTGGCAGCGTAATGAGTCCAAGGTCTACACCCCCGACGAGGGTATGCTCGCGGCAATGGGCAAGATTGCTAACGCCCGCAACATGGTCTTCGTGCCGATCATCTCCCCGGACACTAACGCATCCGGTGACGGCATCACCTGGTGGGAAGACATGAACACCAACGGTGAGTTCTTCCGCTCCTTCGCGAAGTCCTTCGTGAGCGAGAACAACCTGGACGCATCCCAGATGTGGACCATGGGCTACTCCGGCGGCGCTGAGTTCATCACCTACGAGCTGACCGATCACAACACCTCCTGGCGTCATGGCGGCGGCTCCATCATGGTTGCAGGCGGCGACTCGGACGGCTCCGTGGACGCTGATGCGACCACCAAGGGTCTGCCCATGTACTGGTGGGTTGGCGCGAAGGACACCTCCGGTAACACTAACCCTGTCACCTGGAGCGCACGTGGCGCAGTCGAGTCCGGCTACAACGCATACCTGGGCGCTGGCTTCTCCGACGCCCGAGTGAAGCTGATTGACGGCTTCAGCCACCACGACTACGACCTGCCGCACATCCTGGCGTCCTCCCTGGACTTCGCCGGTAAGACCCCCGCGCTGGGCTACACCGACGTTTCCTCCTCGAACCCGAACTACAACGAGATCAGCTGGAACTCTGATCGCCGCATCATGCTCGGCTTCGCGGACGGCACCTTCCGCCCGAACGCATCGGTCAACCGTGCGCAGCTGGCAACCTACCTGTACCGCGTGGCTGGTCGCCCCGCAGTCAACGCACCGGCTGTTTCGCCGTTCAGCGACGTTCCGGCGAACCACCCCGCGTACAAGGAGATCTTCTGGCTGAGCCAGCAGGGCATCAACGGTAGCGACTTCAGCCCCTTGGAGACCGTCACCGAGTCCACCATGGCTGAGTTCATGTACCGTGCAGCTGGCTCCCCGGCACAGGCTCAGGGCGGCTACGCGTCCCAGGCTCTGGCGTGGGCTGCCTCCAACGGTATCGGTACCGGCTCGACCTCCTCTGCGGCCATCACTCGCGACGCTATGGCAGGTTACCTGTACATCTACGCTAACTAAGGCGCACGGCCCCTAACCTATAAAAGATCCGCCCCGCTCCTGAAATTTAGGAACGGGGCGGATCTTTTATAGGTTTAGCTCAAGAAGCTATGCGCTAGACCTGGCTGGAGAATCTCAGGCTTAGAGAGTCTGGGTGGGGGTTTCCACAGCCACGGGAGCCGGAGCAGCCGGAGCGTTCTTTGCCTTCAGAGCCGCCAGGCGAGCGTCCAGCTCAGTGTCGCGCTCCATCTGGTCCAGGGTGTTGAACTGTGCGTCCAGGGAGGAAGCAGCCAGCTCCTGCTGACCGATGACGCGTGCCTCTTCGCGGCGAACCTTCTCTTCGAAGCGGCTCATCTCGCTGGTCGGGTCCAGAACGTCGAACGCCTTCAGAGCGTCGTTCACCTGGGTCTGAGCTGCTGCAGTCTTCTGACGTGCGGTCAGCTCATCGCGCTTGTACTTGACCTCTTCAAGCTTGGAGCGCATCTTCTCCAGGCCGTCCTTGAGCTGGTTGACAACCTGAGTCTGAGAAGCCAGCTGAGGCTCAACAGCCTGCGCAGCTTTCTCAGCCAGCAGCTGCTTGTTCAGAGCGATCTTGGCGAGGTTGTCGAACTTGTCAGCGTTGGCAACGTCGCCAGCTGCGCGGAATTCATCAGCCTTGTTAGAAGCTGCCAGAGCCTTGGTGCCCCACTCCTGAGCGGCCTTGACGTCCTCAGCGTGGTCCTTTTCGAGCAGTCGCAGGTTGCCGATGGTCTGTGCTACTGCAGCCTCCGCCTCGCGGATGTTGTTGGTGTAGTCACGAACCATCTGGTCCAGCATCTTCTCCGGGTCCTCAGCTGCATCAATCAGAGCGTTGATGTTTGCCTTAGCGAGCTGTGCAATACGGCCGAAGATGGTCTGCTTAGCCATAATCTCCTACTTTCTGTTCACGGGCTGCGGGGGAGCACTACGCTCCTCGTGAGCCGTGCCCGTACAACTAATTATGTGGTAGATTTCTGAGCGCACGCTGTGAAAACGATGCACGCCTGATTTCTGCAACCTAAACTTTGGGTAAATTACCTCAGATGTTTTCCGACTGGGGAAGAAAGCGGTGAGTTAAGCTATCCACCCCGCCGGTCAGATTGTAGAAAAACCTACAGAAACCGACCGGCAGGAACGTTAGTGGAGGGGGTTAGAAGCTGCCGCCGTCACCGCCGCCGCTACCCCAATCGCCGCCTCCGCTGAAGCCGCCGCCCCAGCTGCCGCCGCTACTACCGCCACTGCTGTGGCCACCGCTGCTACCCCAGCTACTCGTGCCGGAGTTAATAGCGGTCATCAGAGCGCCCAGCAGCAGGCCCTTCGCCAGGTCACCGCCGAAGCTACCGCCGCCGCGGTCGTTCTGGTTGTTGTAGTAGTTGCCGACCTCGCTCTGAGCGCGGTTCTGCGCGTCGGTCGCCTTCTGAATCGCCATATTGGCTTCCTTCATGGCGTTCAGCGGATCCGAAGAAGCCAGGCGCTGAGCCTGACCCAGGTGACGCTCCGCCTCAGAGACAGCGGTCAAAGTCATCGGACCCACCGCGGCGCGGCGGTTATTGATGTAGCTACGCGCGCCGTTCACCGCAGCGTATGCGGAACGCATCGTACGATCCAGGTTCTGCGAAGCCGCGCGAGAACGCTCGCGGGTAGCACGCATATTCGTCATTGCCTTATCCAGCTCAGCGGAGAGCTGACGCAACTGGTTCGCCAGAGTCAGCGGATCATTCGGGCGAGCCGAAGCGCTCTGGTTGACCTGGTTGAGCACCGCCTCCATACCGGCGGCGACCGCACCCAAATCATCGCGACGCTGAGACGCCGCGAGGCTCTTCGCCTCAGCCACGTCACGCTGAATGCTCAGCAGGTCGGTGCTCAGACCCAGCTGAGCCTGCTCCAGCTCCTGCGCGCGGGTATTCACTGCCGCACCCAGCGCCTGAATCTGCGAGGCGGCTTCCTCAGCGGTGCGCAGGTGAGCAACCGCCTCCGAACGGGCAGTAGCAACGGTAGCCTGAGCCTTCTCAACCTCAGCAGTGCACAGCACCATGTTCGAGTCCAACAGGGTGGGAGTCTTCGAAATGGGCTCCAAGGCGCTGGGCAGGTAACGTTCCTTCAATGCGCGGTACTGGGCGGCAATCTCCTCCACCGAGGCACGCAACTGCGGCAGACGCTGAGCCAGAGCCTCAATAGCCTGCGGTGCCTCCTGCTCCAGGTTGCGCAACTGAGCCAGCTTAGCGTCCTGCTCCTGAGCAATGCGGGTGACTTCCTGAGAGTTATCAATAATCTCAGTCAACCAGGCACGCTGCTCAGCCTCAGTATCCGGGATGCTATCGGTCAGAAGCTGCTGACGCTGGAAGGACTTACGCATCAGATCCTCAGCGCGCGCAATCTCCTGAGCGAACTCGGCGACCTGCTGGTCAGTGTACTGGGCACGCGCAAACTCCAGCTCCTGCTTCGCATGGCTCATCGTGGTATCAGCCTGCAGCAGGGCGCTACCGGCGCGGGTACGCAGCTCCTCCAGCGGAACCTCGGGAATGGGGGAGTAGTTACGAGGCGCGCCGTAGGAACGCTGCGGCTGCTGCTGAGCGTTCTTCTTCTTGCGGCGGCGGTACATTGCGTAACCGCCGGCACCAACAGTCGCTGCCGCACCCACACCGAGCACACCGGTCACCACGCCAGAAGAGCTACCGCCCTTCTGAGCCTCGATACCCTCAACCGCGGCAAGAGCCGCACCCGAATAATCGCTATTCTGCAGCTTCGGCTTGATGTAGTTCTGGTACACCTTCGTCTGCTGATCGCTCGACAGGGTCTTCGTGCTACCCGCCAAGAAATACGCCTGGCGAGTCTCAGTAGCAATCACCAGCACCACATCGGCAGAACCCCAGTTGTTCTTGGTAGCCAGCGCCTTCGTCCAGCTCGAAGAAGTAGACGGGTTCTCAAACTTATCGATAACCACCACGTGCAAATCCACGTTGTGCTTCTTCGACAGAGCAGAAATCTTAGACTTCAGGGTAGCGGCATCACCCAAAGAGTTCGTGGAATCGTACACGGTGGTGCCCGTAATCTGCATCGGGTCAGCAGCCTGAGCAGACGTGCTCAAAAATGCAGAACCAGCCGGCAGAACCACCGGGGCACAAGAAAGACCTGCCGCCAGCACTGTGGCACCCAAGATAGTGCGCAGGCGAGAGCGTGCGGGACGAATCTGACGCGCAAAGGCGTGCTCGATCATGGTCTTTCCTCCGTTGTCGTGAAGTATGAACGGACCTGCACTTCACGGCGTGCTTGGTCATCGCACACCTTAGTGCTGGTCACATTATTAGTGTAGCTGTGGCACAGACACACAGACGCACAGATACGAGAATATTGCGCCGCTGTTTGCCGACCGTTTACCGTCTTCCCAGGCTTTATACAGGAAAGCCGGTATATAAGAAAGCCAGGGTCTAGGCTCATGCTAGACCCCGGCTCACCGGCTATTCAGTTAGTTAGCGCCGGCGCGCAATCTTCAGATTGCTCATCAGATGCTCCACTACCTCCGCGGCATCAACATCGTGGATACTCTGTGCTATGCCGTTCACCACCTGCACCCGCGACGACGAGGCGAACATCCAGCCCAAGAACTGCACCGTATTCAGCAACCTAGAACTGCGTTCTGCCTGCTTCCGCATCTGTGACCACAGGATTCGCGGGACCGGCACGTCACGGCCCCTATACTCCCGGGAGCTAGCGCGAGCCTCCAGAAGCTCCGCGAGCGCCTCAATATTTTCGGTCAGCTCCTTCAAATCCTCATCCCCGGCAGAGGGACCGACGTAATACCTCTCAACCAGGCTCAAAGGCATGTAGCCGCTACAGCTACTCACCCACGCCAGCTTCAACCGTAGATTCTGCAGGCGAAGCACCTGCTGCAGAAGCCGCGAATGAGTGCGCAACACCGATAGCGGCATAGAAGAGAACGCCATCGCTTCCGAAAGCAGCCCCTCGGAGAGAGCCTCCTCAGAAGATGCCTCGCTCTGATCCAAGCTACCCAGCAGAAGCTTGGTGCCCTCGTAGTGAACGAACGCCAGAACCTCGGGAACGCTCGAGAGGGAACGGATGCGCTCGCCAATGGTCGGCAAATCCTCCCCATCGGGGGCGTACTGTTCGCGCGTGTACATCAACGTCTGGATAGGTAGCTCAGCAAGGTGCGGCGAGTAATGAGCAAGCGCCCGCAAATCGGTCACGACCTCCGCCAGAACGCCGTCCTGCTCAACCTGCAGAAGCTCCTCCAGAAGCTCAATGACGGCCTGCGCCTGCAAGCTCAAGACCGTAGCGCAGAACTCCGCATCCTGAAGCTCAAGACGCACCTTCTCCAGACGCTCTTCCAGCGTGGACTGCACGCCCCTGAGCTCAAACTCGCTCAGCTGTTCCGGGCGGAGCATACGGTGCGTACCATCCTCGCCGGGACGGTAGAAAAGCTCGCTAAACTCCAACGTAGACTGAACGCCCTTCAACGCCCGCTTTCGCAACTCAGGTAGAACGTCAAAGGCAACTTCTGTCATCTCATTCCAGACCTTGACCTCATCGAGATTTGAGTCCTTACGAACAGTCTTCTTCCAGGTCTCGGCAAGCTGCATGGCGCGATCAAATTCGCTCAGCTCCACAAAAGCCGCCAGCTTCTGCGCGCTCTCACGCAGATAACGCACCGCGTAGAGGCGGTCGCTCAAAGAATCCGGGAGGGTATCCTCCAGCAGACGCCAACGGAAGGTACGCTCAAAGCACTCCTCGGTCAGGCTAATGACGGCGGCGCTCAAAGAGAGCGCATGATCACGGGCAAAAGCGAAAGAGCCCGGGGTATCCGCCAAACGGGGCAGGGACGAATAGAACTCCAACGCCCCGCTCAGCTTCAGCCGAGATACCCGGATGGTTTCTTCCAGCTCGGCGGCAAGCACCGCGCGGTCAGCCTGCGGGGTTTCTTTGAAACTGTGCAGCGGGGAAACCTGCGCACGCTTCAGCGTCTGCAGGTTCATGACCGCACGCATGAGGTAGTTCTCCAGAATATCGACCTGCTGCAGGCGCGGACGCTGATTCAGCGGAACATGATTCTCCTGCGTGCCTACCAGCAGATGCTGCGGCACACCGCTAATCGACGGTAACGCAAAGACCTCATCCTCGGATTTACTGATAGAAAGCACCATGGGGTAGCGGCTGCGCTGTGCATTCTCTAGAGGAGGAATGAGCTTGAAGTTGGTGCTCAGAGAGAAATAATCGGAGGGCTTGCTCTCAGGAGCCTGCTGGGGTGCCTCCTGCTGCGGGTGCTCTTCATGCTGCGCCGGGGTGTTCTGGGTCATGCTCTGCTGCACCTGGCTTTCTGCTGAATGGCTTTCTGCTGAACGGTTTTGCGCCGAGTGGTTCTGTGCCGAGTGATTCTGCGTCGAAGAACCGGAGACACCGCCGGCCTGCATTGGCTCCAACGGCGAAGGTGCAGCCACAGGTTGCTGAGGTGAGGCAGGGTGAGGTGAGGGCGCCTGAGCCTGCTGAGTACTATGACCCGGCTGCGCTGGCTTCGGCTGGTAGTGCATCGGGTAGCTCACCGCGCCCTGTACCTGCTGAGGGGATACTTGCTGTGAAGGCCCCTGCTGAGGGGGTACCTGCTGATTGGGCGCCTGCGTGGGCGGTACCTGCTGATTCATCGCCTGGTTCTGCTGCTGTTGCAATACCTGCCGCCTAATCTCACGCGCACGACGGCGCGAAGGGCTCAACGACGCGAAAAATGCTACCGCCGCGCAGATCAAAACAAATATAAGCAATGCATACAGGCGGGTAGTGCCATCCAAAGAAGACGCCACCGCCGCAGGCATGACCGGCAGCGCGCCAACAAGAGCGAAAACAGCAGAAATAATCCTCATGACTTCACCATAACCCAGCTAAATCCCGGGTGCTCGCAACGCCGTTGCCTTACCGCATACTAAAAGGGAAGTAGCCTGGGTCCCGGGTGCTCTCCGCCAGTGATTCCCGCATCCGCCTCACAGTTAAAAAGACGATGCGGCGTGCGCCCTCATGTAGGGGCTCACGCCGCATCAATCATCACTCAACTCATTATCACACCCGGGCCGGTCCTCACACCGCCCCTTCGGGACATACTGGGGATTCTCGCCCCTCCCGGTGCAGGGCTCTCATCTCCCGCCCCGGAAAACTATCAAACTCTATACGCTACCTACCGGCAGTCAGTGCGTGGGTAGCCATCTGCTGAGCCAACTCGGAGGCCTTTTCCGCACGATGACGGCGGTACACCATTCCCGAGCAACACGCCACAATACCCGCACCAATACCGATGGAGCTTGCCAAGATCGCACAGAAAATCAGGGTTCCGATCATCATGGGTTTCTCCTTTGCCTTTGTTCTCGGCTCTATGCGCCTTCAACATTACGGAGCAACCCTGTGTTCAAGCTGTGTATGCGGACGCGTCATGCTGTGTAAACCGTGGAGAAAAACTGGGCGCTTTAAAAGAGAAACCTGAGAGCGAGTAGCGAACAAAGCCCCAAAATAAACTAGCCGCCGGGCAAATCGCCGGGTATCTCAGACCAGCGAATCAGCTGCCGATGAAAGGGTGCGAGGAAAATTCCCAGGGAACTCCCCGATAACCAACAGCAAAAAGATATAGAACGCAATGCAACACCATCTACAGTAGAAAGATAGCGTGTGCCCAGGGTGACGCATACGCACGACTCTAGGAGAACTCATGACTCAAAACAATGGATGGTCCTACGGCGGCAATGACGGCGTCACGGATGCAACCCGTCCCCTGCAGAACGTGAACGGACAGGCAGGCTACCAGCCCGCAAACCAGCAGCAGGGTCAGAACGCATACCCGCAGGCATACGCCTCTCCCGGATACACCTACCCCCAGGCTGCTGCCGCGCAGGTTGCGTCGGCGCAGTCTGCACCCCAGAACACCGACAATAACAAGCGTTACGGTGCCGGCGTTGTGCTCACCGCAGCTCTGCTCGCAGCCCTCGTTGGCGGCGGCGTTGGCGCGGGCGTCGGAGGCGGCATCGCAGCATCGAATAACAGCTCCTCCAGCTCCTCCTCGCGCGGTTCCGTCAGCTCCAATATCAGCAACTCCTCCACCGTGGCAGGCGTAGCAGAAACCGCGAAGAAGGTCCTGCCCTCCACCGTGACCATCATGGCCTCAAGCGGCTCCACCTCCGGCGGCGGTAGCGGCGTTGTCCTCGATAAGGACGGCCACATCCTCACCAACCACCACGTGGTCACCCTCGAATCTTCCAGAGAAGCATCCACCATTGAGGTGCGCCTGAGCGACGGCACCGTGCGCACCGCAACCGTGGTGGGCCTGGACGCTGCTGCTGACCTGGCGGTTCTGAAGATCAACCCCTCCGGTCTGGACCTGCAACCCATCACCTGGGGCGACTCCTCCAAGCTGGTCCCCGGCGAAGCCGTGGTTGCCCTCGGCGCACCCTATCGTCGTAGCGAATCGGTGACTGCCGGAGTAGTCTCGAACGCAAACCGCGTGCAGCCCGCTGACGCGAAGGGTCAGAACTACATCCCCATGATTCAGGTTGATGTGCCCATCAACCACGGTAACTCCGGCGGTCCGCTGGTGAACCTCAAGGGCGAACTGGTCGGCATTAACGCGCAGGGCCAGGCAAGCCAGGATGGCGGCACCGCCGACGGTATGGCGTTCTCCATTACCTCCAACTACGCCAAGCGCATCTCCTCCGAGATCATTGCCAAGGGTAAGGCAACCCACGGCTACCTGGGCGCGAGTGTGAAGAACAGCCCCGCGGACACCGGTTCGGGATCCTCCAAGCTCATCCCCGGTGGCGTTGAAATCACCTCGGTGGAATCCAACAGCCCCGCCGCCAAGGCAGGCCTGCGATCCGGCGACGTCGTGATTGAAGCTGACGGCCACGCTGTGACTAGGAGCGACGAGCTCAACGGTACCGTGCGTGCGGCAGCAGCAGGCTCCGATCTGAAGCTGAAGATTAAACGAGGCTCCTCCACCCCGGACATCACCGTGACCCTGGGCAACGCCGACAGCCAGAAGTAAACAGCCAGAAGTAAAACGCACTCTGCCTCTGAACAGGTAGAAACGCAGTTGGGAAACACCCGTTCAGCCGGCTCTACCGTTTAGTAACTTTAACTTCAAAAGAGTGCCACATGGTGTAACGAAAGAAAGCTCCCACCCCATACGCGGGGTGAGAGCTTTCTTTCGTTAGTACAGCAAACTGTATTGGCGTTGCAGATTAGGGGAGAATTAGATGCCCTCGAGAACCTCACTCACACGCTTCTGCAAAGCCGGGACAACCTCCTGCTCGAACCACGGGTTCTTCGCCTGCCACCTAAAATTCAGCGGTGAAGGATGCACCAGCGGCAGAAACTTAGGAAGATAAGACTCCCACGCACGAACCGTCTCCGTCAGGTTCTTCTGCGCCTTTGGGGCGTGCACACCATCCAGGTAGTGCTTCTGAGAGTAAGCCCCCACCAGCAGAATCAGCTGAACGTTCGGCATGAGCTCCAGAAGCTGCGGATGCCACTTCGGCGCGAAATCCTTACGCGGCGGGTTATCACCGTGCGCGCCCTTACCCGGGTAATAGAAATCCATCGGCAACAGCGAAATCAGCTCGGGGTCATAGAACTGCTCAGCCGTCACGCCCATCCACTCGCGCAACTTCACGCCGCTCGGGTCATTCCACGGGATACGGCTCTCCTGCGCGGCACGCCCAGGTGCCTGACCAATCACCACAATACGAGCATGAGGCGACGCCGAATAAACCGGCTCCCAACCCTGCTCCGTGAACTCCCTATTCTGCGAATCCAAACGAATCTGCTCAGCCAGGGGAGGGCGCGTCTCCAGAATCTGCTGAACCAGAGGCCCCGGCAGATTATGGTGTGCTGCAGCCATGCTAGATGGCGCCTCCCTCAAAACCGTTCTGACGCCACGCCTCAAAAATCGCAATGGACGCAGAATTAGCCAGGTTCAGCGAACGACGGCCCGGCTTCATCGGAATTTTCACCCGCTCAGTCACATGCGGATCCTGCTGAACCTCAGCGGGCAGACCCACCGACTCCGGACCAAACATGAACACGTCACCGGGACGGTACTCAATATCCGCATACGACGTCGAAGCAGTCGTCGTGAACGCAAAAACACGCTCCGGAGCCAGAGCCTGCCACGCATCCTCAAGGGTCTCATGCACCGTCACCACCGCCAGGTCGTGATAGTCCAGACCCGCGCGGCGCAGATGCGCATCATCAAAGTTAAAGCCCAGTGGCTTCACCAGGTGCAGCTCAGCGCCAGTAATTGCCGCCAAACGGATAGCGTTGCCGGTATTGCCGGGAATCTCAGGGGTATAGAAAAGAATCTTGAACACGTTCCTAAGTGTACCGCGCAGCCCCCGACCAGCCCGGAACAGCCCCCGACCAGCATTGAGCGTCCCGGGGCAGTAGCGCTCGCCGACCCAGCCGCAGATGAACACGCCTAGAAGAGCGCGGATAGAGCGCGATAAAATAAGCGAGGCGAAAAACCGCCGAACAACCCAGCAGGAGGAACCATGAGCGCAGAAACCAACCGTCAGAACGGCCGCGTCTATCTCGACCACGCCGCCACCACAGACGTACTGCCCGCCGCCATCGACGCCATGGTCGAACAGATGCGCAACGGCGGCAACCCCTCCTCCCTGCACGCCGTAGGACGCGACGCGCGCGCCACCGTCGAATACGCCCGCGAACGCATCGCCCGCGCCATCGGAGCCGACCCCGCTGAGGTTATTTTCACCTCCGGAGGCACCGAAGCGGACAACCTCGCCGTCAAGGGCATCTACTGGAAGCGCCGCGAAGAAGACCCGCAACGCACCCGAATCCTCGTCTCCTCCATCGAGCACCACGCCGTGGAAGAAACCTGTGAATGGCTCGAAAAGGCAGAAGGCGCGCAGCTCGAATGGATCCCCGTAGACGAGCACGGTAGCGTCAACCCGCAGACCGTCCGCGAACTCATCGAAAAGAACCCCGAAGACGTTGCGCTCGTGACCGTCATGTGGGCGAACAACGAGGTCGGCACCGTACAGCCCATTCCAGAAATTGCCGCTATCGCCGCCGAATACGGCATTCCCGTGCACTCGGATGCGGTGCAGGCTTTCGGTGCGGTACCCATCGACTTCCACGCCAGCGGCGTGGCGACCCTCGCAATCTCCGGCCACAAGATCGGCGGCCCTATGGGCATCGGCGCGCTGGTTGCAACCCGCGCCGTGCAGATGACCCCCGTGCTTCACGGAGGCGGCCAGGAACGCTCCGTACGCTCCGGCACCATCGACGCACCCGCCATCGCAGGTTTCGCAGAGGCCGCCGTGCACTCGGTTCAGCACCTCGACAAAGAATCCGCCCGCATCGCCGCGCTACGCAACGAACTCGTTGCGGCAATTAGCGCGCTCATCCCGCAGGCGCACCTGAGCGGCGAAAACCCGCTCACCGAAGAATACCCGGGCCAGAAGCGACTGCCCGGCAACGCCCACTTCACCTTCGAAAACGCCGAAGGTGACACCCTGCTCTTCCTGCTGGACATGCAGGGTATCAGCAGCTCCACCGGCTCCGCCTGCAACGCCGGGGTGACCCGCCCCTCCCACGTGCTCATGGCAATGGGAATGGACGAAGACACCGCCCGCAGCGCCCAGCGCTTCACCCTCGGCCACTCCACCACCGGAGCCGATATTGCGCGCCTCATCGCGGCACTACCCGCTGCCTACGAACATGCAGCAAAGGCGGGACTGTCTTCGCAGCTGCCGGATGCCTCCCGCTGGCATTAGAAAAGCAGAAGAGAAGATACCGAACCGCCCTCAGCCTGCAATCTCAGCGTTCGCTGAGGGCTGGCTGAGGGTGCACTGCCCAATATCCCGCCGAGCCCCTGCGTACAATGGGTAGCTACAGTAACGGAAAGTCCGCCCACACAAACACGGCGTACCTTCCTAGAGGCTCAACAGAACAGAAGGATAGGCAGTGAAAATTCTTGCAGCTATGAGTGGCGGCGTTGACTCCGCAGTCGCCGCAGCCCGCGCCGTAGAAGTAGGACACGAAGTAGTCGGCGTTCACCTAGCCCTATCCCGCATGCCCGGCACCCTGCGCACCGGCTCCCGCGGCTGCTGCACCCTCGAAGACTCCATGGACGCCCGCCGCGTCTGCTCCCAGCTGGGTATCCCCTTCTTCGTCTGGGACTTCTCCGAACGCTTCAAGGAAGACGTCGTCGACGACTTCATCTCCGAATACGAAGCCGGACGAACCCCCAACCCCTGCATGCGCTGCAACGAAAAGATCAAGTTCGCCGCGCTACTCGAACGCGCCCTCGCCCTCGGCTTCGACGCCGTGGTAACCGGCCACTACGCCCGCGTCATTACCACCGAAGACGGCAACCGCGAACTGCACCGCGCTGCCGACTGGGCTAAGGACCAGTCCTACGTGCTCGGCGTGCTCACCCACGAACAGCTCAAGCACGCCTGGTTCCCCCTGGCGGATACCCCCTCCAAGGCACAGGTACGCGCGGAAGCGGCAGAGCGCGGCTTCTCCGTGGCGAAGAAGCCGGACTCCTACGACATCTGCTTCATCCCCGAAGGCGATACCCGCGCCTGGCTGGGCGACCACATCACAATGCGCCCCGGCCTCATCAAAGACACCCACGGCGAGGTGCTCGGCGAGCACCCCGGCGCGCAGGCATACACCGTAGGCCAACGCAAGGGCCTGGCACTGGGCCGCCCCGCCGCCGATGGCAAGCCCCGCTTCGTGCTGGAGGTACGCCCCATGGAAAACGAAGTCATCGTCGGCTCCCGCGAGCTGCTTGCCGTGCACGAAATCCGCGGCATCCGCGCCACCTGGGCGGGCGTCCCCGTGGAACAGGCGGCACGCTTCCTGGAAGAGCCCGCACAGCTGGGCGCCCGCAGCGAAGAGTTTGAGGTGACCGCACAGGTGCGCGCGCACGCCGACCCGGTCCGCGCCAAGGCGTACATGACCTGGGCACCCGATCCCGAAGCTGAAGAAGAAGGCGCGCTACGCCTGGAAACCGTAGTGCGCCTCCTGGATCCGCTCTCCGGTGTGGCACCGGGACAGACCATGGTGCTCTACCAGGGCACCCGCGTGCTGGGCCAGTCCACCATCGCCCGCGCCTACTCGCTGGACCGCGAAGACATTCAGGAAACCCTGTCCGTCGGCGCCTCAACCAGCGCCGAATAGCCGCGCACCCCGCTATTGCCAACCGTTGCCGCAACATCCTGCTTGGGTGCAACGCGCAGAAGACCACAACCGAACTGAGGAGAGACCGATGACCCCCGAAAACACTTCCTGCGAATTTGACCCCCACGCCACCTCCATGGGCGATGAAGTCGCACCGGAAGTCTACGAGGAGCTCTTCGCCATGCGCCGCTCCATCGACAACTTCGATGCAGCGTTGGTGCACATCCTCGCGGAGCGTTTTCAGGCGACCAAGCGCGTGGGCATCCTGAAGGCTAAGCACAACCTGCCCGCCGGCGACCCCGGCCGTGAAGAGGCGCAGATTGCTCGCCTGCGTGCCATGGCGAAGGAATCCAGCCTGGACCCGGAATTCGCGGAGAAGTTCCTGAACTTTATTATTTCCGAGGTGATTCGCCACCACGTGCGCATCGCAAACGAGCAGGCTGAGCAGGACGGCGAGGCAACTGAAGCCGAGAAGTCCGAAGGCTAGTACCGCGCAACTTTCGCATCATTGCGTTTGAATCTGTACGCCATCTGACCCCTCTGGACACACTCCTATGCCCGCTCAATCTTCCAACCGCCAGAACGTCCGTACTGAACCGATGCCGGAGCGCCTGTTGCTGCCCGGTGAGTACCGCGCCCCCGAAGGGGACGAACTAACCGAGCAGGACCTTGCCGCGCTCGCTACGGAGCGTCCGCTGGTGCGTGCCAGCGGTCTGGGCGATTTTCCCGGCGATGACTTGGGCGAAGCAATGTCTCGAGTGGAAGGGGAGCTAGGGGCCCCGCATCTGCCGTTCTTGCCGCATCTGCCGGCGCTAGGCTGGCGGAGTACTCCTCAGGCGCGCACCCTGGCGGTGTGCGAGGGACTTGCCTTTGACGGTGCCTCGTTTGGCTGGCGCATGGTGCATAGCGGCGGCAGGGGAGCACGCGAGTCTGCCTTGGCGCAGGACCGTCTGCTCTCGGATATCAATCTTCTCGCTGACCGTGTGGGCGCGCAGAAGAAGAGATTCACTTCCGGTGTTGAGGGTTCCGCCGCGGTGTATAAGATTCAGCTGGTCGGTCCGTTGACCCTCGCAGCCAGCATCTACCTACCCGGCGGCGAGCGTGCCATCAGTGATGCAGGGGCGAGCCGTGACCTGCTGGAGTCGTTCCTGGAAGGCCTGGAACGCTGGATGGATTCTCTGCGCGAGGCTCTGCAAGCTCCGCGGGCGCTGATTGCCGTGCAGCTGGATGAGTCGGAGTTTCAGCGTCTGATGGAGGGTGCCATCCCTACGGTGAGTGGCTTCCGCTCCCTGTCGGCATTGCAACCTCACTACTATCAGCAGGTGTACCGCCGTATCTCGGAGCGTTTCGCCGAGCTGAATCTGCAGCTCATCCTGGACGTGGATGGTACCGCGCTTAAGCCTGTGCAGGAGCTGAAGCTGCTGAGCCAGCCCCGCCCCGCCCTTGACGCATTGGCTCTTGTGAAGGCGATGCGTGTTGAGGACGGCGCTCCCTGCGCTTTGCTGTTGCATCCTGATCGCGCCCGCCTCAAGGGGCCGGGCATGTTGCAGGTTCCGCTGCTGAGCGACCCTCGTTCCTGGGAGCCCGTGGCGCAGCTTTTAGAGGCGCAGGTCCGGTTGTGGCTGCCGGTGGTGACCTCTGCACGGGTTCCAGATCAAGTGCGTCGTCTGTACAGTCTGTGGCGTGAGGTTGGTCTTGAGCCGACGCAGTTGAGCGCGGTGGGTTTGATGCCTGATGAGCGTATTCAGAGCGGTTCCGTGCCTGCTGGGATGACTTCAGCTACGGTAAGTATGCTGGATGCTACGGCTTCGCTGGCGCGGGTTACAGAGTATGCCCGTGCATTGGCTGAGTGCGCGGTATGATTAGAGAATCAGCTTTTTATGTAAGTATTTACGACATTTCTTTAGGGAGGTACTGTGAGCGCAAGCGACGCACACACCATTTTGGTGGTTGATGACGATGATGCTCTGGCGGAAATGATTGGCCTCGTGCTCGCACAAGAGGGCTTTAACGCTGTTTTCTGCGAAAATGGCGGCCGCGCTTTTGAAACTTTTATGCGCTCCACTCCCGATTTGGTGCTTTTGGATTTGATGCTTCCTGGCATGAACGGTATTGAAGTGTGCCAGCAAATTCGCCGTTCTTCTAATGTGCCGATTATTATGTTGACCGCTAAAAGCGACACTGAAGACGTTGTTAAGGGTCTTGAAGCTGGCGCTGATGATTACATTGCTAAGCCTTTTAAGCACGCTGAATTGTTGGCGCGTATTCGTACCCGTTTGCGTCCGCGCGAGAGCCGTCAGCTGGTGGTGTCTATTGGCGATATTGTCATGGATATGGACGGTCGTACCGTCAAGTACCACAGCACTGAGGTTCCGATGACTCCTCTGGAGTTTGACCTGTTGGCTGCGCTGGTTCGTCACCCGGGTCAGGCGTTGAGTCGTCAGGAACTGCTGGACATGGTCTGGGGTTACACTGATGTGAGCGATTCGCTGGTAAACGTGCACGTCCAGCGTTTGCGCGCTAAGTTTGATGAGCTGGGTGCGGATCGTTTTATTCAGACGGTTCGTGGCGTTGGCTATAAGATTCCGACCGAGCTGGTGGGATCTTCCGGTAGCTAATCGGAACCTATCCATAGGCGAAGGGATACCCTGATTGTCTGTTGCGAAGTCGAGCCATGAGCACGGCGCTTTGACGGCGGAGGCGGTAGCCTCCGCCTCTTCGCGTACCCGCACTTCCAAGCCGCGTAAGGCGCAGAAGCAGCGTAGGAACCTGATTCAGTGCGCTCAGCGTCTGTGGAAGGAATCTCTGCAGTTCCGTGCTCTGGGTACTGCGGGCATCATGATGTTCCTGAGCTTCTTGATGGTGGGTTGGTCCTTGTCGAGCCAGATTGCGTCGAGTCTTTTTGAGAATCAGAAGGCTCAGGCGCTGGAAGAATCGACGAGCGGTTTCCGTAACGTTCAGAGTGTGCTGGACTCCTCTGAAGCTCGTAGTGATAGCGAAATTCGCCGTAATGTGAGCCGTACCCTGACGGTCTTGGATGCGGGTAGTTCGGGTAAACGCAATTGGATTCTTGTGCCTTTGGAAGGTCAAGGTAAGCAGGGTTTTATTCCTGAGCAGAGTAGTAATAATTCTTTGAATTCTTCGAGTATTCCGAATGACTTCAAAGAAACTGTTCGTGATAAGGACGGTATTTTCTGGCAGACGTCTACGGTGACTACTGTCGAAAATAATCGTGAGCGTACCTATCCGGTGCTTATTGTTGGTACACATATTTCTATTTCTCAGAACCCTAATTACGGTTTGTTCCTTGTGTACGATATGACGGATTCTTCCGCCACGATTGCGCATATTAACTTTGTTCTTTTTGGCGGTTTCTGTGCGCTGCTTGGAGTGGTGCTTTCTGTGGTGTGGATTGTGACTCGTTTTGTGGTCCGCCCGATTACGCAGACCGCTATTACTGCGGAGAAGCTGGCTGCTGGTGATTTGGATCAGCGTGTGTCGGTGAATGGTGAGCATCAGGCGGCTCGTTTGGGTTATTCCTTCAACCTGATGGCTGATTCGCTGCAGGAGAAGATTGTTCAGCTGGAGCGCCTGTCGACTCTGCAGCAGCGATTTGTTTCTGACGTTTCGCACGAGTTGCGTACCCCGCTGGCGACGGTGCGTTTGGGTACGGAGCTTCTGTACGATTCGCGTGGAGATATGGAGCGGACGCTGAGCCGTACCGTGGAGCTTCTGCACGATCAGGTGGATCGTTTCCAGTCGATGCTTGCTGACCTGCTGGAGATTTCTCGTTTCGATGCCGGTAGCGCAATGCTGACCATCGACACTGAAGACTTCATGCGTGTGCTGTCGAATATTCTGCAGGAGGCTTTGCCTCACCTGGAGCGTACGAACACGAAGCTGAATGTGCATACGAGCCATGAGAGCATCATGGTGGATATGGACCGCGTGCGTATTGAGCGTGTGCTCCGTAACCTGCTGTACAACGCAATCGAGCACGGCGAATCCCGACCGATTGACGTGTACGTGGGTGCGAACGCCACGAACCTGGGTGTTGCGGTGCGTGACCACGGTATCGGTTTGTCAGAAGACGAAGCCGTTCAGGTATTCAACCGTTTCTGGCGTGCTGATACTTCTCGTAAGCGTACCCTGGGCGGTACAGGTCTGGGCCTGTCGATTGCTGCTGAGGATGTGCGTCTGCACGGTGGCACGATTGAGGCGTGGGGCGAGAAGGGCCGCGGTGCCTGCTTCACGATGAACCTGCCGCTGATTCATGGTGCGCCTTTGGGCGAGTCGCCGGTTCTTGTGACGGGTGAGCCTGAGGCAATCTCGCATCGTTCGGCGACTGCGAAGGATACGCTGCCCAATATTGCTCCTCGTGTGAACATTGAGGACGAGCTCTAAGGCGTTCGG
Source organism: Rothia sp. HMSC061E04 (assembly GCF_001813685.1). NCBI lineage: Bacteria > Bacillati > Actinomycetota > Actinomycetes > Micrococcales > Micrococcaceae > Rothia > Rothia sp. HMSC061E04. The sequence goes on from NZ_KV813694.1 coordinate 26,079, forward strand.
GCGGGGAGAGGCTTATGCTTCTGCCGTATATCGGTGTGTTGGTGTTGCTCGGCTGTATTTACGCTTATCCTTGCGTATTTGCACTGTTTACCCAGTACAATCAATGCAGGCATATTTTCACGGTGTTGCTATTTCACTGTGGTTATCTTTTCACCGCGCTGCGATGGCCTGCAGCGTTAGCAGGTGAGTGTTTGTCTTTGTTCGTAGAGGAAGGTTAAGACCTCCATGTCTCACAGGGCTATTGTTTCTCGACGCGCCGTGCTGTCTTGGGGTGCGGTGTCTTTGGCGACGCTTGTGAGCTCTTGCGCGGGTCTTCCTTCGAATGACAAAGTGACTCAGCATAGTAGCGGTCTGGATGTGAAGAGCATCAATACTTCTCCGGCGCGTGCGCCGGGTCCGCTGGCGGGTGCTACTCCCGAGGCGATTATTGAGGGCTTCGTGCGTGCCGGTGCGGACAGTATCGAGAACTATGCGGTGGCGCGCCAGTATTTGAGTTCTTCTTTTGCGGGCCGTTGGAATCCTATGGGTACGACTCGTGTGTACCGTAATACGGTGCAGCCTCGTAGCGACGATAGCGGAACCGCTGAGGGGATGTACCATGTGCGTTTCCAGCAGACTGCTACGGTGAGCAACCAGGGTATTACGAGCACCTTCCCTGAGGCTCAGACTGAGACTCAGGATTTTACGGTGGTCATGGAAGATAACCAATGGCGCATTAACTCGTGCCCGGATGGTTTGTGGCTGGATGGCGCTGAGTTTGAGCGTGTGTTTAGCCCGTGCCGCCTGTATTTCTATGATCGTGCGTTCCGTTATGCTGTGCCTGATATCCGCTGGTTCCCGCATACGGACCGCTACTTTGAGCTGCTGGTGCGTACCCTCATGGTTGGTCCTGCATCCTACCTGAAGGATGTCGCGTTCTCGGCGTTGAATGAGTCGATGAGCCTTGAGACCGCTAACATGAGCGATAACCAGGATGTGCTGGTTCGCCTCTCGGGTGAGCACCTGGACGATAACCGTTTGGCGCGTGTGCGTGAGCAGATTATGCATGGCTTGGAGAACTTCTCGGGTCTGGGCAAGACTGAGGTTTTCTATAACGGCACTCTGATTCCTGAGAACGCGCCGAGCGGCTTTTCTGCGGTGAAGCTGAACCCGGGTGTTCCTGCCCGCACGGTTGCTATTAATTCGAACGGCCAGATGGTGGCGCGTGATGACTATATGAGCAATGCGGGTGAGCAGTTGCTTCTGCGTGGCGTGACCCAGTTGAGTTCCCCGGCGATGGGCTATTCTGCGGATGTGTTCGCTTGTTTGGCGAATGATGCTGCGAGCCTGTACACGGTGTACCAGGGTACTGCCCGCCGTGTGTGGCAGAGTACCGCTCTGACTGCCCCTAGTTTTGATGCGTACGGCTGGGTGTGGGCTGCTGACGGTGAGGGCGTTGTACGTGCGTTCAAGCCGGATTCTGAGGACGCGAACGAGCGTGAGCGGGGCGTGGATATTGGTTTGTCCTGGCAGCGTAATTTGATTTTTACGAGCGTGAACGTTTCGCACGATGGTGCGCGCATGGCGATTGTAGCGGCTACTGAGGGCGCGTCGGCGGTGATTATTTCCGGTATTGTGCGTGATGAGGCAGGTAAGCCTCTGCGCTTGACGGAGATGGTGCGTCTGAGCTCTTCTGTGACTCCGCGTAATGCCCGTTGGGCTGGCGACCAGAGCGTCGTGGTGGTGAACGTGAAGAACGGTGAGTCTGAGGTGATTTCCCTCAGCGGTGAAGAGACGAAGCTGGACCGTTTGGATGGTGTGATGACCATTTCGACGGCGGATAATACGTCGAACATTATTGCTCACCGTTCTGACGGTTCGTGCTACCTGACGGAGGAGCGCGGCTGGATCCGTCTGGATACGACTCTGCACGAGATTAGTTACGCCGGTTAGCCTCGGGTAGGCGCGAGCGAGGAAAGGGTGCTTTCGGTGAGTTCAGAACAGCGCGGTTTGAACGATTCCTTGGGTGCGCCCTCAAACAATGCGCTCTCTAGCGACGTGCCCTTGAACGAATCTTTGAACGAGCCTTTGACCCGCCTCGCCGGTGCTTTCAAGAGCGCCAGCGGGGCTTTGGGCGAGGTATTGATGCCGCGTACCTGCCCGTGCTGCGCGGTGCCGGTCGCCTACGGTTCCGGTTCGCCGCTGTGTGAACAATGCCTGCCGCAGCTGCGTTCAGCGTTGGCGCGTGTGGAGCGAGTGCAGGTGATGCAACCTCTTGAGGGTGCGGCCGCTCCTGAGGTGCGTGCGGCATCCCGTTACGTGGGGATTATGCCGCGTGCCCTGTTGGCGTTGAAGAACGCTGGTCGCACTGACTTGCTGCCGATGCTGGGTGAGGGTTTGGCGCGTAGCGTGTATGAGCTTCTTCGGGCGCATCGGGTTGAGCTTCAGAGCGTGCCGGGGTCTTCTATCTCTTCTGTGGGCACCTCCGCGGCACCGGTTGAGGTTCTGCTGGTTCCGGCACCGTCCTCCGCGCAGAGCGTGCGCCGCCGCGGCTATGCGCCGGCGAATCTTTTGGTGCAGGAGGCGGCGCGTCAGCTCAATCGGCGTCTGCCCGCCTCGGTGCGGGTGCGTGCTGTGGACGTCATCGGGTATGAGCCTCGCGGCCGGCGGGGGAGCGGCACCTCCTTATCTTCTCGTGTGGGGTCTTCTCTTCTCGGCGTTTCTGAGGCAAAGAACGAGCAGAAGAGCCTGGGCGCTGTGGGCCGTGCCGAGCGGATGCACGGTGCCTTGCGCGTTATGGAGCCTGCCCTGTGCACGGATCGGGTGAGCATTATTTGTGATGATGTGGTGACCACCGGTGCGACCGCCTCTGAGATGGTGCGTGTGCTGCAGGAATCCGGTTCGCGGGTGCTGGGCGTGTGTGCTGTGGCGGCGGTACCGAAAAAGGCTCAGACGTAGCGTTTCTTGTAGTTAGTTGCAAGAGATACACGATTTTTAGCTGTTAAAGTTCGCAGACGGACGAATAGCTATTATTTAGGCTAAATATTTGTCATATCTAGTGATATGAAACATGTTTCGTACTAAAATATATACAAGGGAACGGCATTGAAGTCGAACCCCCGTACCGGGTCCAACCGGACGCGGTATAAGCCCCCAACCTGGAGGGAATGATCGTGGAAGTCAACATCTACGGCCGCAATATCAAGGTCACCGAACGCCTGGAAGAATACGTGAGCGACAAGGTTCAGAAGTTCGCTCAGCTCGGCGATAACGTGAAGGACATCGACGTCAAGTTCAGCAAGGACGGTCATCTGGGTGGCGAGTCCATCCGCGTTGAGATTACCGTTGTTGGTACTGGCCCTGTCCTCCGTTCCGAAGCCCAGGGTCACGACAAGTTCGCGGTCTTCGATGAAACCTACGGCAAGCTCCTGGAGCGTCTGCGCCGTGCACGTGACCGCCGCAAGCTGCACAAGCGCGGTGGTAAGCACCCCGTCTCCGTTGCGGACGCTACCGGCTCGATTCCTGTGGTTACCGAAGCAATTACCGAGATTCTGCTGCCGGATGTTCCGGTGGAAGAAGCCGCATTCGATAATAGCGAGGTCACCCTCGCCGACGAGGCAGCATCTCCCATTGAGATTCGCCACAAGAGCTTCAAGGGTGAGCGTCTGACTCCCGCAGAAGCTGTTGACCGTATGGAACTGGTCGGCCACGACTTCTACCTGTACATTGACAGCGAGACCGGCGCACCGGCTGCGGCATACCGTCGTAAGGGCTGGAGCTACGGCATCATTACTCTGGATAACGAGTAAAACCCAACGTACCTGCTGGCAGCTGAGGCGCAGGACCCTCTGAGGTGACAAGCCCAGCGAGCAGGCTAAGGACCCGGGCGGTCTGGAAACACGCACTGTGAATCTCCAGGCCCCCGGGTTTTTCTCTGCCTTCTACAGCTGAGGTTCTCGGCTCAGATTCTCAGCGCGGGGATGCGCCCGACCCCGGAATCCGGTGCTCCCTCCACCTCAGCCAGAGGATGAACGACGCGCAACGTCACCAAATGTCACCTCGTGGGCGTACAGCGTAAAAAATAGCTCGGACGGGCGAATTAGGCGGCTCTGCCATACAATATGTAGGAAGGCCTCACCGCGCGCACTCTCGCGCGCCCTTGGTGAGGGTACCGAAACAAGCAAGGAGTAGAAGCTCAGTGGCATCTTTCTTGGAGAAAATCCTCCGAACCGGCGATAAGAGGGTTCTGCGACAGCTCGAAGCGTACACCAAGGCGGTGAACTCGCTCGAGGACAGCTTCGCATCTATGACCGATGAGGAACTGCGAGCGGAAACCGACAAGTTCCGCGAGCGCGTCAAGGACGGCGAATCCCTCGACATTATGCTGCCGGAGGCCTTTGCGGTGGTCCGTGAAGCATCCAAGCGCACCCTGGGCAAGCGCCACTACGACGTGCAGCTCATGGGTGGTGCAGCGCTACACTTGGGCAACATTGCCGAAATGAAGACCGGTGAGGGTAAGACCCTCGTTGCGACCCTGCCCGCGTACCTGAACGCGTTGAGCGGCAAGGGCGTGCACATTGTGACCGTGAACGACTACCTGGCTGAGTACCAGGCGAACCTCATGGGTCGTGTGTTCCGTTTCCTCGGAATGGAGTGTGGCGTGATTCTGTCCTCCATGGAACCTGACGAGCGTCGTAAGCAGTACGCTGCAGACATCACCTACGGTACGAACAACGAGTTCGGCTTCGACTACCTGCGCGACAACATGGCGTGGACCGTGGAGGAGCAGGTTCAGCGCGGCCACAACTTCGCCATTATCGATGAGGTGGACTCCATCCTGATCGATGAGGCGCGTACCCCTCTGATTATTTCCGGCCCCGCAGCAGGTGAGGCGAACCGCTGGTACGCAGAGTTCGCGCGCATTGCCGCAACCCTGCTCAAGCGCGGCGAAGACTACGAAGTAGACGAGAAGAAGCGCACCGTCGGCATCCTCGAATCCGGCATTGACAAGGTGGAAGACCACCTGGGTGTGAAGAACCTCTACGAATCCAAGAACACCCCGCTCATTGGCTTCCTGAACAACTCCATCAAGGCGAAGGAGCTGTTCACCAACAACAAGGACTACGTGGTCATTGACGGAGAAGTCCTGATTGTTGACGAGCACACCGGTCGTATTCTGCCGGGCCGCCGCTACAACGACGGCATCCACCAGGCGATTGAGGCGAAGGAAGGCGTCGAAATCAAGCCTGAGAACCAGACCATGGCGACCGTGACCCTGCAGAACTACTTCCGCATGTACGACAAGCTGTCCGGTATGACCGGTACCGCGGAAACCGAAGCGGCAGAGTTCATGAACACCTACGAGCTCGGCGTGGTGCCCATCCCCACCAACAAGGGTGTGCAGCGCATCGACAACCCCGATAAGGTGTACCGCGACGAAATCGCCAAGTTCAAGGCGGTCGTCAAGGACATTAAGGAACGCCACGAAAAGGGCCAGCCGATCCTGGTGGGTACCGCAAGCGTGGAGAACTCCGAGTACCTTTCCCGCCAGCTGGCGAAGGCAGGCGTGCGTCACGAGGTGCTGAACGCAAAGAACAACGAGCGTGAGGCTGCTATTGTTGCGCAGGCGGGCCGTAAGGGCGCCGTCACCGTGGCAACCAACATGGCTGGTCGCGGTACCGACATTATGCTCGGCGGCAACCCCGAATTTGAGGCCGTCGAGAAGATGCGTGAGCTCGGCCTGGACCCGAACACCAACTCCGAAGAATACGAGGCACGCTGGCCCGAGGTCCTGAAGGCCTGCGAAGACGCCGCTAAAGAAGAGCACGATGAAGTCACCAAGCTCGGTGGCCTGTACGTGCTCGGCACTGAGCGTCACGAGTCCCGCCGTATCGACAACCAGCTGCGCGGTCGTTCCGGCCGTCAGGGTGACCCGGGCGAGTCCCGCTTCTACCTGTCGCTGACCGACGAACTGATGCGCCTGTTCAACACCGGCATGGCAACCCGCCTCATGGCGGCAGCCCCCGAGGACTCCGCACTGGACTCCAAGATCGTCAGCCGCGCTATCGCTACCGCCCAGTCAAACGTTGAAGGCCGTAACGCTGAACAGCGTAAGAACGTGCTCAAGTATGACGACGTGCTCAACCGCCAGCGTGAAGCGATCTACAAGGACCGCGGCCGCATCCTGCACGGTGACGACCTGAAGGAACAGATTTCCGGCTTTGTGGACGAGGTGCTGACCACCATCATCGACGCGCGCGTCTCTGAAGGCCACGCCGAGGACTGGGACTTCGACGAACTCTGGAGCGCCCTCAAGCAGGTGTACCCCATCTCCATTACCGTGGACGACCTCGCTGAAGACGCCGGCGACCGCACCAAGATTACTCGCGACCAGATCGTGAAGGAAGTTTTGGCGGACGCACACCTCATCTACGATGAGCGTGAAAAGAGCGTCGGCGAAGAGAGCATGCGCGAAATCGAACGCCGTGTCATGCTGTCCGTCATCGGCGAGCGCTGGCCCGAGCACCTGTACGAGATGGAATACCTCAAGGAAGGTATCGGTCTGCGTGCGATGGCTCAGCGTGACCCGCTGGTCGAGTACCAGCGTGAAGGCTACGACATGTACCAGTCGATGCTCGGCGCGATCCGTGAAGAGACCGTGACCTACCTGTTCAACCTGGACCTGTCCAAGCAGCGTACTCAGGCTTCTGCCGTGCGCCTGGCTGAGCCTTCGCGCCCGAAGTTCCTGCAGTACTCCGCCCCTGATGAGGACGGCCACGAGCAGGTTCACGTGGAGCGCTCGAAGGAGAAGTAGCCTCGGCGTAAACCCGAAAACGCTATAGACGCAACAGAGAGGGTGCGAATCCAATACCGGATTCGCACCCTCTCTGCGTGTCTGGGCGTGTTGTGTAGGGGGAGCTCTAGTCTTCGTCCGGGCGGCTCTGCGGCTGCTCAATCGCGGTAATCAGCCACATACCGTGAATCAGGCGCATCTGCATGGTCACCACGCGAACCTTATCCGCACAACGCAGTAGCGCCACCGCTTCGTAGAGCTCCTCGTGTACCTTCTGCGCTCGCACCCGCAGCAGAACCGGCGGAAGGGTCAACAGCATCTCCTTGCGCACCTGGCGCGGGTTCTTCGGGAAGAGGGGTAGCAGACGGTGGAAACAATCCGCTGACACCCACTGCGCCAGCTGCTGGCGCGAACGACGAGCCGACATGATCTCCAGGTAAGCAATCGCCACACCCGCGCAACGGCCCTCCAGCTGGCGAGCCAACGCATCCGCAGGACGCAGCGGGCGGCCCCTCTTCGCTACCTTCGGGCGCTGCGCCGAATGCTGCTCATAACGCGGTATCGGCAACAGCGAATAGACCGACGTGCTGTTCCGTCTCTGCACCAGAGCCATCGTGCCCTGCCCCTGCTCCGGTAGCGGAGCGACCTGCTCGGCAGTCACAGGCTGAGCCACCGGCTGGGAGGCGCGTGCCGCCTGACGCTTTGAATACGGACCGGCAGGTTGATCGTTGAGGGAGGCGGACTGTGCGGGTTGCGAATACTGGGCAGGCTGAGAACGCTGTGCAGGCTGAGAAAGCGGCGGCGTCCACGGGGCGCGGGGGAGAAGGTGGGCGAAGCTCATGACGACTCCTTTCGGTGCAAGGTATGTGAGGTGAGTTGAGCGAAAGCTATCGGGTGGGGTAGAAGAATTGAGGTAGTGGCGGCGAGGGCTAGACGGTGAGGGTTAGTGAACGGGCTGTTCGGGAATCTGCAGAACCTGCCCCTCGTAGAGCAGCTCGGCGTTCTGACCCAGAGCGTCCTTATTCGCCTCGTAAATATCGAGAGTGTAGTCGTAAATGGTGGAGGCATCGGTGCCTTCACCCAACTGCTCGGCGGCAATCGACCAGAGCGTATCGCCCGCCTGAACCGTGTAAGAGTAGGTGCCCGCCTCTGCGCGGGGAGGAGAAAAGAAGGGGCTACGGTCCTGCAGCGAGCCTGCCGCCTCCGAAGGTTGAGGAGCCAGCGGAATATCGGGAATCTCTGCAGAGAGGGTCAGGGGAGCGGAGGCAGCTTCCGGGGCGACGCTGCCCGTGGTGGTACCGGCGGGCTCCGCATCTGAGACGGTGCCTGGACTAGTTTCTGCCGCCGCGGTACCCGTTGAAGCTACGGTACTCGTTGAAGCTGCAGTGCCCATTGAGTCTGTGGTCATGACCGCCGAAATGGTCGTTTGCGGCATACCCTCCGTGCCGTTTACTCCGGCGTTGCTGGGCGTAGCCACCGTAGCTTGCGCGGGAGCCAAGACCGCGCCCACTCCAAGAGCCGTGCCGCCAAGCGTCAGAACGATGCGGCGCATAAAACGCGGACGAAAAAACGCCGGAACCTTCAGCACCGCGCGGTCAGCGTTGTGGCTCGAAACGCGCAAAGACCAAGCGTAGAAGAGAGCGTAGATAAAACTGATGAACCACCAGGCGGTAATGAGGACTGCTACCGCACCAGCGCAGAGCAACGAAGCATCAGCCAGCGGGTGTGCCGAGGGGATGCGGTGCAGGTTCACGCTCAACGCGCCCAAGACCGCCGCGGAAAGCAGGGGAGGGGCGATGAAGAACAACGCGTCCTGGTAGTTAGCCTTAGCACCGGGCCCGATTACAGAGCCGGTGCCGGCGGCTACCTCTGCGCTGACAGTACAAGGCACGGCTACGGAGTGTGAGACTGCGGAGTGTGAGGCGAAGGTGGCAGGGCGTGAAGCGAAGGCTGCGGGGGGTGATCCGGGGGTGGAAAATTGGTCCACGATGACCTCCAAACGGTGTGTTTGATAGCTTTTGGTGTTGCTTCATTTATACAGGAAGTCACGCTAAAAATGAAGCAAAACGGATTAAAATGTATGAAAAACATGTAATTTGGTGGAATTTGCTTCAAAAATCAGGCTCAAGAACCATCACTCGACCAGAAAAATGCCCCGGTTCGTATCCGCACCCGCTATTCGGGTAGGGTCGTAGTATGAGCATGGAAAAGTTCCTACGAGACATTGAGGCGCGCCTCGCCTCCGAACGTGCCTGGGATATGGAACAGGACGCCCGCCAAGTCGCCCGCGTCCAGTACTCCACCATTACCCTCGACGACCGCCTCCTCGCGCAGGTTGGCGGCCCGATCCGCATCTGTGCCACCGACATGCAAACCTACGAAGGCAAACTCGAAATGGTCGGCGAAGAATGGGTCAGCATCGAAGCGCGCGGCGAGAACATCATCATCCCCCTGCACGGAATGCTCTGGTGGGAAGGCGGCATCGCTCCCGGGCGCGCTGATATTCGCCCCGAACGCTACCGAATGAAAATTCAGCTCGCCCTCCGCTCCCTCGCCATGGCACGCGAACCCGTCCGCCTCTCCCTCGAAGGCGGAACCGTCAGCTACGACGGCGTGATCGAGCGAGTTGGCGCTGACTTCCTTGAATTGCGTCTGCTCAACGGTGGCCAGTACCCACGCATCTATGAACGCGACCAGTACGCGCGTGCAGCCTACGGCGCGCAGGGAACCTACGGGCAAGTTGGTTATAGTCAGGGCAGTTACGGTCAGAGTGGTTATGGGCAGGGTGCCTCCGGCTACTCCCGTGCACCTCGCGGCGCCGGCGTGCGTACCATCCCGCTGGCTCGCGTCAGCGCGGTGATTGCCCGCATTTCACGCTAAAAGTACAAGAGTATATAGCGGACGACGCCATTCGCGGGCACGCCCGCAAAAGCGCCTCGACAACTATAAATACCCTTATAAAAGCAACAGAAAACACAAAAAGGTCCGCCCCTCTCCATTGAAATCTCAACGAGAGGAGCGGACCTTTCTAAAACACTCGAGCATTACGCCCGCGAGGTGCATGTCGAAATACTAATCGACCTTAGCCTTTGCCGTGAGCTTGCCGGAAGCAATCGCCTCCAGAGTCTGCTCGTGGCGCTCGGTAATGTACTCTTCAAAGCGAGAGCGTTCAATACGCCACTGGTTACGTCCACCAATCTGAATGGCGGGAAGTTCGCCGCTGCGCACCAGAGCACGCACCTGCGAAAGCGAAACCTGCAGCTCCTCAGCAACGTCGCTCAGAGTGAGGAAACGAGGTGCAGTCATCGAATTATTCCTTTCCGTGAGTGAAATCCTGGGTCCCTTAGCCACCGTTAGCGGCCTTTTGTATAGAGTCCATACAGAACATCTATTGAGTACTTTCAGTATATGTCATCACCATGAAATTTGCTCACAAAAAGCCTTATATGAGCCGAAAAGTTATCTAATTACCCTTTCAAAAGGGGCAAGACTCAAAAATATTTCATAAACACGACTCTTGTTGAGAGAGAGTACTAAATGAAATATGCTGTTAGGGCTAGTGTCAGAACCAAATAAAGCACTATCGAAAACACACCACTCGCTCATCGGTCAGTTGAACAACACCGGAATCACCGCCGGCTTCCGCACCGAAAGGCACAACCATATCATGCGCATACGACAGAACGCGACGAAGCGTTCCACCCTCACCGAAACCCACGCCAAACGTCTCAAAAGGCCCACCATCAAAGACTGGCGATTCATCCTCGGTGTACTTCTCGTGCTCGTTTCCATCACAGGCGTGCAGCTCTACGTGCAAGCCAACAACAGTAAAACCGAGTACTACACCGCCAAAAGCGAAATCCGCCTCGGCGAGAAGATTACCGAAGACAAACTCGCCCGAGTCGAAGCGAACATAGACTCCGCCAAAGACAAGTACTTCACCCGCGCCGAAGCCGCACAGATGAACGGCAAAATCGCCACCCAGCGCATCCCCGCCGGCAACTTCATCAGCAAAGAATCCGTAGGTACCGAAACCTCCCCGGGGCGCCGCCTCGCCACTGTCAGCATTGACCGCACCGCCGCCTCCGCGCTGAAGGCAGGCGAGCGCGTGGACGTGTGGACTTCCGGCCCGCGCAACCCCGACACCAAGAGTGATAACCGCACCGAAAACGGTGCCCGCGCCATCGTCACCAATGCCGAAATCGTTGCCGTAACGGTCGATGAAGGTGTGCTTGGTGCCAACGGCAAGGCAACCGTGCAGTTGTGGGTCAAGGAAGAAGCCCTCGCCGCCCTCGTCAAGGAAAGCAATAGCGACTCCAAGATCAGCCTCATCCCCGGCACCTACGGGGAGGGCCAGTGAACATCCCCGTCATCCTCTACGGCGATGACGGTTCGCTCTTGACCCGCATCGAATCCCAGCGCGGCCGCGTTTCCGTGGCGCGTACTGTGCAGGACTTCAGCGAAGCCGTCGGCATGGCGCACACAGGCATTGCCCGCGTGCTGCTCTGCGCCCACATGCCCGCCGAAATGAGCGCCTCCACCGTGGATGCGCTCGCCGCCTCCGAAGTGCTCCTGGCGGTTATCGCCCCGGACAACCTGCCGCTGCCCACGCAGGCGCACCGCATCCGCCCCGAAGCTGCCCTCGAAGAGATCCTGGGCTCGCTCGAACAGGCGGTGGATGCGGCGCTCGCCCGGCCCGCCGCAGGCTACGGCGTGCCCGCGCAGATTCCGGCTCAGCCGCCCGTTCAGCCTGTCGCCCACCGCCCGGAGGCCGCCTACGGTCAGGATGCCGGGTACGGTTACGATGCAGGCTACGGCTACGACAGTGGATACGGCGGCTACGGTTACGATAACGGAGCTGCTGGCCATAGGGCGGGCGGCTACGGTTACGACCCCGCCGCGGGTACTGCCATAAACGCCGGCGCGCCCTACGGCGCCGACTACGGAAGCTACGGAATCGACCCCGCAGCCCCCGCCGGAAACGCGCCCGGCGCGCATGACCCGGCGGAAGCCTCCTCCGTTATGCCCAGTAACGTTGCGCCCAGCAACGAGGAATCCGTGCTCAGCCAGGCCGCCGCCATCGTCGACTCTTTCGCACCCGGTAGCGACTACGCCCTGCACGTGCAGAACGAGAACAACGACGGCACCCTGCCTCAGCACCCGGACATTAACCAGGACCCCGCCGCGCCCTCCCGCTACCAGCCCGGCCACCGCCTCGGCAAGATCGTGACCGTCTGGGGCACTCACGGTGCCCCCGGTCGAAGCACCATCGCCTTCAACCTCGCCGCCCTCGCGGCGCAGCAGGGCCAGCAGGTCTGTCTCATCGACGCAGACACCTACGCGCCCAGCCTGGATGCGCTCATGGCGCTCGAAGATACCGGCTCCGGCCTGGCAATTCTCTGCTCGGACGCCGACCGTGCCCAGCTCGACGAGAAGAAAGCCGGCGCCATTATGGAGCGCGTGCCCCTCAAAAACGGCACCTTCGACTTCTTGAGTGGCATCACCTCCTCCTCGCGCTGGCCCGAGGTTCGCGCCCGGGCCTTCGCCGAGGTACTCGAATGGCTCAAGCACCGCTATGACCTGGTCATCTGCGATGTTGCCGCCCCCATTGAGGTCGACGAGGAACTGACCTTTGACGGCCCGGCACCGCGCCGTAACGCCGCGACCCTCACCGCGCTCGCCTGCTCCGACCGCGTGATTGCGCTCGGCGAAGCGGACGTCATCGGCCTGCCGCGTCTGATTAACCTCGCCCGCGAGGTGCAGTCGCGCCCGGATCTTTTCGCCCCCGAAACGGATGTGCAGTACTGGCTCAACCGCAGCCGCCGCGAAGCCGCCGGATTCAACACGGAGGCGAAGATGCGCGATAACTGGGCGCGCTACCTGTCGGTTCCGCTCACCGGAGTGATTCCGTACGAGCGGAAGGTCATGGACCGTTTGCGCCGCAACGGTGAGGCACTGCTGGAGGTGGCGCCCCGCCATGCGGTCGTACAGTCCTTCGAAGCGATGCTTGCGGGCATGTACGCGGTACGCCCCGGCTCGTAGTGTCAAACCCGGTGCGTAGCGTGATGCCAGAGCAGTAAAAATTATCGTCTGCTAGAAGCGGGCACAAGAAGACCCGACCTACCGGTGTAAGGTCCCGAAATTGGGGGCGCCGGCAGGTCGGGTTTCTGCGTCTTACGCATATTGAGGGCGGGGGAGTGGTGCGAATGCCTCACTGTACAACTGAGGGGTGCTTCTCATTGCGCTGCGTCATATTTGCGATTAAAAGCGCACTCCAAGAAATGCTCTGTAAACTATTCCACGTATTGCCGTTCGAATGGGATTTGCGGCGAACACACCGTAAAATGGTTGAACACACCCGAACTCATGGGAAGCACACAAACATATGTCTTTTGCAGAAGGAATTATGAGCGCCTGCGACTTCGGTCCCGGCGACACTGAACGCGTTCACCTCATCATGGGTGAATGGCAGGTCATCTCTGACATCGCCCAGAGTGACCTGGTTCTATGGTTCCCCACCGACTACGTTGTTGCCGACGGTAGCTCCCCGGACGCCGTATCCGGCCCCAGCGAAACCAGTACTTTCCGTGCCTTCGCGCACGTGCGCCCCTCCAACGTCCGAACCCTCTTCCACCACGACATCATCGACCACGACATGGAAGACGGAATCCGCGACGAAGCCTACCGCGTCTGGATTGACCAGAACATCAGCACCTACACCGACGAAGGAAGCGGTGAAGGCGTTGGTTCCCGCCCGCGCGTGCACGTAACCTTTGTGCCCATCGTGCGCAACAACCGCACCATCGCGTTGCTGACCAGCCACAAGATTGCCACACCCAGTGGCTACCCCTCCATCAGTGACGAGGTCTACGAATATACTGCTGACACCATGCTCTCCATGGTGCACTCCGGCCTGTGGCCCGACCCCCTTGCCCAGGGAAATAACACCCAGGGCAACCCCCGCGTGATCGACGGCATTATTGTGCTTGACCCCTCCGGTCGTGTGGTCGTCGCTTCCCCGAACGCGAACTCCATGTACAACCGCATGGGCATGACCGGCTACCTCGAAAAGCAAAACCTCGCCGACGTCACACGTGCGATGCTTCCTGCCGGTGAGCAGGCGGATGAAACTCTGCAGTTGGTCCTTGCAGGTCGTAGTGACCTGCGCACCGAATTGGTTATTGCTCGTGCCCGCGTGACCATGCGATCCATCCCGCTGCTTGCGCAGAGGCGTGCTCGCATCGAGCGTGAAGGTGCCGTGATTCTTTGCCGCGACGTGACCGAGTTGCGCCGCCGTGAACTGGAACTCATGACCAAGGACGCGACCATCCGCGAAATCCACCACCGCGTGAAGAACAACCTGCAGACCGTGTCCGCTCTGCTGCGTCTGCAGTCGCGCCGTATGACCACTGATGAGGCACGTCAGGGCCTGGAGCAGGCGATGCGCCGCGTGGCAACGATTGCTACCGTGCACGAGGCGCTCTCGCAGGGCCTGACTCAGAACGTCAACTTTGACGAGCTGATTGAGCGTCAGTTCCACCTTGCCGCTGAGCTTGCTTCCCCCGGTCAGCACGTGTCTACCAAACTGATTGGCTCCTTTGGATCTTTGCCGAGCCAGTTCGCTACCCCTCTGGCGCTGGTTATCAACGAGGTTGTCGCGAACGCTGTGGAGCACGGCCTGGACGGTGAGACCGGTACCGTAACCCTCGAGGGTATTCGCGGCACCAACGATGAGGGTGAGAACATCCTCACCGTCGTGATTACTGATGACGGTAAGGGCATGGGCGATAAGAAGATTGAAGAGTCCGGTCCGAACGCCTACCGCCCGGTGACCGGTAAGGAAGGCCTGGGCATGCAGATTGTGCGTACCCTGGTGGCGAGCGAGCTGAACGGCTCGATCCGCTGGGAGGCTAACGAACCGACCGGTACCCGCGTGGTCATCACCGCGGTGCTCATCTAGCCACCTTCTCGCACGACATATTGAACTGCCGCCGCCCCGAGTACGGGGTGGCGGCAGTTTGCTGTCTAGATAGGTTCTGTATATGGCAAAAGCGTGGTGCAGTGACTTTATATCACTGCACCACGCTTTTGATGCCCTATTGAATACTCCGGAAGTTAGGATGCACGGCGGGCACGAGCTGCGCGACGCTTCATCGCACGACGCTCGTCTTCACTGGTGCCACCCCATACGCCGGAGTCCTGGCCGGTCTCGATGGCCCACTTCAGGCAGACGTCTACAACCTCGCAAGAGCGGCAGACAGTCTTAGCCTCTTCAATTTGCAACAGGGCAGGTCCGGTGTTTCCTACGGGGAAGAACAGCTCCGGATCCTTGTCCAAACAAGCTGCACGACTACGCCAATCCACGGTGGACCTCCTTCATGATTTACGGTCTCACGCGGTGGCAAGACACATCTATTTTCCTGTGTGCGTGTCAAATACATCCGATGATGGGATGCTCACCCAGCGTTAGGGTGAAAATTGACTTATCAACTTTCGCATGTTGGAGCGGATGTGACAAGTACTTTTCTCTAAAAAATCTCAGTATTACACTGAGGCATCTATCACTTAGGCAAACCTTTGTCTAATTGAGAGGGTGGGGAATCGCATGCTGACACACATATTCTGAGTTGTGTCTCATAGGCGAGACGCGGGCGGCTGGGTGAGCGGCGCCTCAGGCATAATATAAAGCGGTACCTACCCCTGAAATACCGTACCGACGACGAGGCGGTGAACCCGAGACGGGGGAGCGCCCACCCGCTAACGCACCAGCGCATCGGAAACATACCAGCACATCGGACCAAATAAACCCCGGTCTGCCGCCGACACTACCCATGAGGAGCCCACCGTGACGTCACGCCCGTTCAACGTCATTTACGCATTCGTTCTGACCGAAGTCTTCGCGGCATACATTCTGATTCGCGGTATCCTCTACCCCTTTATCATCAGCGGAATGTCTACCGCCCAGGCGATTGTGGGCGGCGTACTCCAGGTGCTCATTGCCGCGGGCATGACCTACTTCGGCCTGCGTTTTTACCGCGGCCGCTTCGGTTCGCGCCTGCCCATGATTCTGATTACCCTCTGTGCACTGTGGGTCACCGCAAGTACCCTCGTTATGAACGTGAGTGCTTACGGCCTGAACATTGGCCAGGTCATCACGATTGCGGGCGTTATTGGTGCGGCGGTTGCCTTCATCTTCGTGCTCATGCCCAGCAGCCGCCGCTATATTGAGGCGGTCACCGAAGCATCGGGCGAAGAATCAGAGAAGTACAGCCGCCGACGCCGCTAAACCCCTGGCGCCGCTAAACCCTAGACGGCTCGGCTCTAGAAGGGTCGGCTCTAGACCGCTACCGGCACCTTCTGCACAGCTGTTACAGCCTGCGCTGCCGTGGCCAGTGCCAGGGAACCTGCGCCGCGCACACGGAGGCACCATCCACCACCACGAGACGGCCGGCGGGCTGCTCACCCTGCGTGAACCGATCCAGAGGTAGCACGGTCACCGTGCACATGTCGGCATCCGCCAGGGATGCGGGCGCGAGCAGAAGCGCACGCGAGCATCCCATGAGCGCAGCCAGCAGGGGTGAGGAGGCGCGCCTCGGCCAGGGCGTGTAGGCGACCAGTATGGCGCGGAACTCACCTCGACGCTCCAGAAGTAGCTGCTGAACGGCGGGGGAGAGATACTGCAGGTCATCGACAAACACGAGCGTGTGTGCGGGGTCATTCACCGAATCCAGGAGCGCGCGGGTACGCTCCACGCTCGGCGGCTCACCCGTAGCACCGCCATCACCCGAGGTGCCGCCAGAACCCTCAAGGACGAGGGTTTCGAGTTGCGGGTTGAGCTGAGCAATGCTCTCCAGCAGGGTGGTTTTACCCGCCGACCGGGAACCCTGCACCGGAACTACCGCGCCAGCCGGGGCGCTCAACCACACCGGCATCTGCCGGCGGTCAAACGCGACCAACAGCTTAGCGCCCTGAGGATTGCACGCGGCGTGGGCGGCGGTCACGTACTCGGTCGAGGGCATGCGATAGTACTCGGGGAACTGCCGCAGAAGAGTGCCGGGGCGAGTATTCGACCCGTTAGAAGCACTCGCGGCGTTACCCCGCAGAACCTGAACCAGCTCCCGGAAACCCGCAACGCAGGGCGAAAGAATCGACGCGCTCAGCGGCTGATCCCCAATCAGCTCCTCATTAATGGCACCCTCCACGCAGTAGTGGCTCTGCGCCGGGGTGGGGTAGTCCTTGCTCGTTGAACGCATCAGGTCGGCGTCCAGGAAGCGGCGGCTCAACAGCGTGGAATGCGCCGCAGCGGCGAAACGACCGCGCGGGTTCAACGCGGAGGCGAACATCACCGAATAGCCGCGACGGCACCCCTGCGAGAGCAAGTCGTAGAGTAGGTTCTCCGTATCGGGTTGGCGAACCAGCGCCTCCAGCCAACTGTCCAGGCCATCCACGACAATGAGCGGGCGGGCGGAGCCCTCGGTACCCCACAGGTTCGGGGTGCGCAGCTCCTCCAAGCAGAAACGCAGATGCGAAAGTTCCTGGGCACCCACGAGCGCTTCAAAGGCACCGGCGTAGGGTTCCAGGTCGCGGTAGAGCGCACCGTCAGAGGTCAGCAGAACAACTGGCGTGCGGGTGGCAAACGCCTGAGTTAAAAGACCGTAGAGCATCGGGGCACGTTCGGCACTCTGAGCCAGCAGCGCCAGAGCCTGCTGACCCGACCAGCTGATCGGGCGGCGCACACCGTAGCGGGCAATCTCCAGCTCGCCCAGCAGATACCCCTCGGAAGCCGCGCCAGAGCCGGCGGGTTCCTGAGAATCTACAACCTGAGAGGTAGCCGCCGGGTCGATGCCGTACGCTACCGGTTCGCTCACCGGCGCCTCCACCACGGGTAGCGGGGTGCTCTCGGGAAGCTCCGGCGGAATCGGGCAGTACTCATCTTCAACTGCCGCATTCTTCTGAAGACTCTTCGGTGCGTACTCGCGTTCATAAAGTGCACGAATCTGCTGTGCCGAACGAATCAGCAGCTCATCCTCATGACCGCCCAACGTCTGAACGGCAGAAGTGGCAGTCAGCTCACGCCAGCCGCCCTCCTCAAGACCCAGTACCTGCACCGGACGGGCATCGCTGCTCGAGGGGACCGCATCCACCAGCGGGGCGCGGAACGGTAGAGAACGACCATCCGGCAGGCGCACATACCCGGCACCCGGATGCGCCGCCGAAATATATGCCGCAGACTCATGCTCCAGCAGGTTATAGGAATCCTGCGCGCTCGCCACACGCAGACAAATGCTCGTGGCAATATTGGCGCGAATATCCTGCGAAATAGCACCCTGCGGACGCTGAGTCGCCAACACCAGGTGCAGACCCAGCGAGCGGCCAATCGTGGCAATGCGCATCAGCTCAGCCATAGCGTCCGGCATGGAATCGATGAGCATGCGGAACTCATCCACCACAATCAGCAGCTCGGGATAGCGCGGAGTCGTACCCGCCGCCTGGCAGGACGCCAGGTAGTCACGGTAGGAGTTCACGCCGAGCGCCTGCAGATCCACCTCGCGTCGGTGAATATCGGCGCGCAAAAATTCGAGCGCACGCTCCACCGCGGACACATCAAAATTGCTCAACACGCTGAGCGCATGCGGTAGCTGAGCCAGAGGACCCAAACCAGCCGAGCCTTTGAAATCCACCAGAATCAGGCCGAGGCGCTCGGGCGGGTAACGTAGGGCAGTGCTGAGCACCAGCGAACGCAGCAGCTGCGATTTGCCGGCACCGGTCGTGCCACCGAGCAGCCAGTGCGGGCCGTGTTCAGACAGACCAATATTCAGTGAGCCACCCGAAGAAACACCCAGGTAGCAGCGAATATCGGAGGCGTAACGCTGAGCGGACCAGCGCTGCAGAACGGACTCCACCGCCATGTCATCGGTGCGGTTCTTCTGCCGCGCGCTCTGCGCCTGCAGGGAAGAGAATAGATGCGTCGACTGGTGCACCTGCGCCTCACTGAGCGGACCCTGCTCCTGCTCGCATCCGGTGCGGTACAGGTTCTCAAGAGCGGCACAGAACGCCTCAACGCTGAGCCCGTCGGCGTGCTGGCACAGACCCTCACACGCCAGCGGATGCACCTGGTAGACACCCTCGGTGGGCTGCACCGGCGGCGCCGCATAGCCCTGCGTACGGTATCGGATGCTCTGACGGTGGCTACCCTCACTCGCGCACTCAACCCAGGCGGCACCAAAAAGCGCACCGGGTGCATGGGCGGAGCTATCACCCTCAGCGCTGCCCAGCACGCAGAGTGCCGGGGCGTTCATCTTCTGCTCACGCGGGGAAGCGAACGCACGGGACTGCGAAGACTCCGCGACCGCCCCAGAGTTCAGCGCGGTCAGCAGGGGAGCGTAGACAGCGCTCGCCTGCTGGGGCATGAGAATCAGCGGCGGAACAGAAGCGGAAAGCTCCGACTGCAAGCTGCTCTGCCGGGCCTGCAGATACTTCTCCTGCTGCACGCCCGGCAGACAATGCACGCTCACACCCGGCACCACAGCCAGAGTCTGCAAGAGACTATTGGTCCGCAGCTGATCAGCGCTTTCAGCACCCGCCAACAGAACATGCACCGCACCCGGATAACCCGCCACCAGTTGCACCAGGTAGGCACGCAGATGCGCCTCCTCCAGCTTCAGGTAGTGACCGAGAGCCGGGGTGGGTAGCGGAAGATAGTGGGGCGCCTCCTGTTTCTCCAGAGTGCCCAGCGGGAGGTTGCGGCCGCGCAGGTAGGGCTGGCGGGGACCGCATCCGAGCACAATAGCCGGGTAGGCGACATCATGCAGGGCTGAGGGACCCGAAATTGCCAGGCCGCCCGCGGTCGGCAGGGCGAGGGCACGTTTCTTCTCTTGCAGTGCCGCCTGATGAGTTTGCTGCGATGCGGCACGGTTCTCCGCCCGACCGCCAAAGAAATGCAGGAGCATCAGCAGCGAAGACGCCGCAGACATCAGCAGAAGGAACCACATGCCGGTCACCAGCGCAATAATCAGGCCCACCACAATCGGCAGGCACACGCTCAGCAGAATCTGCTTGAGCTTACGCGGCGCGGGAGGGTTCACCACCACCGGCTCAAAGGGGTTTCCGGCATCGCCCAGGGGAGCGAGCATCTGCGCGGGCTCGCCACTGGAAGAGTCGGGGGAAGCGGTGGCGCTCGCCTTCGTGGCGGTGCGTTCGCCGTCGGTGCTGGGGGAAGTGAGCATGCAGAGTGAGGAGCCGAGGCGGAAAGGCTCGCCCCAGCGCAGGATGCGCGGCTCGGCGTTCTGGGCCTTTTTACCGTCCTGTGACTTCTTGCCGCCCTGTGCTTTCATACTGCCCTGTGCGTTCTCGCTGCCCTCGCTTGCAGCGGGGCGTTTCTCGATCCAGCGGATGCCGGAGCTGTCGGCGTAGAAGTTGCCGTGCACCGGCTTGAGGAAGGGGTCTTGCAGGTGAATGTGGTGCGGCTGTTCTTCTCCGCGGGTAGTTAGCGCCGCCCTGCCGAGGCTGGTTCGGCCGCGGCTGATGGGGAAGGTTGCGCCCGCGTCGGGTCCGCGCAGAATGTGCAGGAGGCTGACGGCGGGTGCGCCCGGAGTTTGAGATTCGTTCGGAATGTGGCTGTTTGGCGCACCCGTGGCGTCGAGGGGGTCATTATTGTGCACGGGGCGTAGCTGGAACGTAGTCTCCTGTGTCTGAGCGTGCGTGCCGGCGGCAGGGTGTTGCAGAGCGTGGTTGAGCGCCTGCTCTAGAGCCTGCTGGTTTGCGCTACCTGCGCTACCAGGGCGCAACTGTATCCCGTTGGGTGCCGCCTCGCCGTCGAGTCGGAGTACGCGGGGGTAGGGGAGAGTGGTGTTGTGGTGGTCAAGAAAGAAGAGAGTCATACCCTCAGAAAACATTAAAAGGCATTAAAGCTCAATAAATTATCTGTATATAAATTAACATGTTCGTATTTTTTGAATTTTTCGCCTCGTTTTTCAAAAAACTATGGATAACTCACCGATATACTGCCCAGATTGCCGTTCGAAAAGCCCGGCAGTGCACCCGCTGAAACATCCATGTTTGACCCTGCTTGCGCATCCTCATTGACGCCCCTAGAAGACTCTGGTATCCGAATTGGTTCACGGCTTTGTCCCGTCGATCGTTTGGTGGTTCAACAAAATCGCGATAGCTATTCACAATGAATATTTACCCGTAAACCAACTTTCCTTGCCGTTGGTGGAACGTCAAAGTCTGCAGAAAAAGAAACTCGCTCAGACCCGCTTGACCTCGGGGTTCGTGAAGAATATTCACTCGGGGAAAGAGTGTGCGAACAATAGCCCAAAAGCCACTAAAAACACGTCATAAGTATGCGTGAGGCATGATAAACGGGTATCTTAGATTATGACTATATCCATCACGGGTGGGGCTTTTTGTCCCTACCCGTGCGGATTGCGGCGCGACTGAGAACACTCGGATGTGTCCAATCTGGTAGGTGAATACCGCCCTCGCAGAAGCGGCGGTGCGCCGTGATAATACAGGAGAAAACATTGACCGCTGACCTCGTAGTAGTCGGTTCGGGCCTCTTTGGTCTGACCATCGCAGAACAGGCTGCCACTGAGCTGGGCCTGAAGGTTGCCCTGCTGGACCGCCGTTCCCACATCGGTGGTAACGCATACAGCGAGAAGGAGAAGCAGACCGGTATTGAGGTGCACCGCTACGGTGCGCACCTGTTCCACACCTCCAACGAGCGTGTCTGGGAGTACGTGAACCGTTTCACCGAGTTCACCAACTACGTACACCGCGTGTACACCCGCCACAACGGCATCGTCTACCCCATGCCGATTAACCTGGGCACCATCAACCAGTTCTTCAACGCAGCTTACTCTCCCGCAGAGGCAAAGGCGCTCATCGCTGAGCAGGCTGGCGAGCTGGCTGGTACCGACCCGCAGAACCTGAACGATAAGGGTATCTCCCTGATTGGTCGCCCCCTATACGAGGCGTTCATCAAGCACTACACCGCTAAGCAGTGGCAGACCCCGCCGGAAGAGCTGCCCGCATCCATCATTTCCCGCCTGCCGGTTCGCTACAACTACGACAACCGCTACTTCAACGACAAGTACGAGGGTCTGCCCGTTGACGGCTACGCAGCGTGGCTGGAGCGTATGGCGGCGCACCCGAACATTGAGGTGCACCTGAACACTGACTTCTTCGAGCCCGGTCACCAGTACTCTCGCGAGAACGTCCTGGGTCAGATTCCCGTGGTCTACACCGGCCCGGTTGACCGCTACTTCGACTACGCTGAGGGCGACCTGTCCTGGCGTACCATCGACCTGGAAGAAGAAGTCCTGCCGATTGAGGACTTCCAGGGTTGCTCCGTGATGAACTACCCCGATGCTGATGTTCCCTTCACCCGCATCCACGAGTTCCGTCACTTCCACCCCGAGCGTGACTACACTAAGGATGCAACCGTCATCATGCGCGAGTACTCTCGCTTCGCGAACAAGGGTGACGAGCCGTACTACCCGGTCAACACCTCCGTGGACCGTGAGAAGCTGCTGGCGTACCGCGACCTGGCTAAGGGCGAGAACAATGTGCTGTTCGGCGGCCGCCTGGGTACCTACAAGTACCTGGATATGCACATGGCTATCGGCGCTGCACTGTCCATGTTTGACAACAAGATCCGCCCGCACTTCGCTAACGGTGCGAAGATCGAGTCCGGTGGTGTTGACGCATAACCATGGCTGATAAGACTTTGAAGAACCTGCAGCGGGTTATTTTCCCGAGCGCGGTTGAGACTGACGTCGTGCCCCTGTACGTGGACGCGAGTGTCGCAACCGGCGTTCAGCTGCCCACCCGTATTGACGGTGACGCTTCCACCTCTATTGCGGAGGCGATGAACACCTCCGGTCTGTCTGTGTCGAGCTCCAGCGCGAACCGTGATGCCGCGAACAGCCTGAACAGCCGTCGCTCCATCACCGTGAACGCGGGTCAGAGCCTGTCTTTCGGCACGTACTTCAATGCGTTCCCCGCTTCGTACTGGCGCCGCTGGACTGACCTGCAGAAGGTCGTGCTGAGCGTTCAGACTCGCGGCGAGGGCATGGTCATTGTGTACAAGTCCAACGGCCGTGGCGTGATTCAGCGCGTGGATGCGAAGCTGCTCTCCGGCGAGGAAACCAACACATTCACGCTGCCTCTGGCACCGTTCGGTGACGGCGGCTGGTACTGGTTCGACCTGGCTGGCACCACCGACCTTGAGCTGGTTGAGGCGAACTGGCTGGGCGACATTGAGCCCCGCGCAGACGTGAAGGTTGGTCAGGCGACTGTGCAGATTACCACCATGAACAAGGTAGAGTACTGCATCAACAACATTCGTGCTCTGGGTGAGAGCCCCGAGATTTTCGATGCTGTGCACGAGTTCCTGATTGTGGATCAGGGCACCCAGAAGGTGCAGGACCACGAGGACTTCGAAGAGGTCGTCAAGCCCCTCTCCGGTAAGTTCCGCATTATCAACCAGGGCAACCTGGGTGGTTCCGGTGGCTTCTCGCGCGGCATGTTTGAGGCTGTTAACAACGGTTCCGATTACGTGCTGTTGCTTGATGACGACGTTATCGTTGAGCCTGAGTCGATCCTGCGTATGGTGATCTTCGCGAACTACTGCAAGGAACCCACCATCGTGGGTGCGCACATGTTCGACATGTTCGACCGTTCGGTCCTGCACGCGTTCGGTGAGGTTGTTGACCCGTGGCGTAACTTCTACGCTAAGCCGCACAATGACATGGCGATGGGCCACAACCTGGGCCACTACAACCTGCGTAACACCCCGTGGCTGCACCGCCGCGTGGACGTGGACTATAACGGCTGGTGGATGTGCCTTATCCCGACCACCGTCATCAAGGAAATCGGTCTGTCTCTGCCCCTGTTCCTGAAGTGGGATGACGCTGAGTACGGTCTGCGCGCTAAGGCTGCGGGCTTCTCTACTGTGTCCTTCCCCGGTGCGGGCGTGTGGCACGTGTCCTGGACCGATAAGGATGACTCCGTCGGCTGGCAGGCGTACTACCACGAGCGCAACCGCCTCATTACGGCGCTGCTACACTCGCCCTTCGATAAGGGTGGCCGCGTGCTGCTGGAGTCCCTGTTCTTGGACGTCAAGCACACCCTGTCCATGCAGTACTACACCGAGGCTGGCCGCCTGATGGCGCTGGAGGACCTGCTCTCCGGCCCCGATCACCTGCACCCCTCGCTCTCGCAGCGTCTGCCGGTGATTCGTGCGATGGCTAAGGAGTACCCGGAGTCTCAGGTGAAGCCGAACGTGGATGATTTCCCGGCTATCCAGACGAAGAAGCCTCCGTTCCGTGGTCGCCGTTCCTTCGCGTCCCCCGGTTACAAGAAGCTTGCTTCCTGGACCGCGAAGACTGTTGCTCGTCAGCTGTTCAAGCCGGTGAGCGAAGAGGCGAAGGCTCACCCGCAGATTCAGCTGAACTACGGCGAGACTAACTGGTGGACCCTGTCGAAGTTCGATTCGGCTCTGGCGACTAATGCTGAGGGTACCGGCCTGTTCTGGTACCGCCGCGACCCCGAGCAGCTCAAGTCGAAGCTGGCTCAGGCTGCTAAGCTGCACGTTCAGCTGGTGACCGGCTGGGATAAGCTGCGTGAGCAGTACCGTTCGAAGGCTGCTGAGGTTGCCTCCTACGATGTGTGGGCTAAGACCTTCGCCGAGCATACGGATTCTGAGCTGACCCGATGAACGATCTGAAGTCTGTTCCCCTGAAGGCGCCCGGCCGTGGGCGCGGCATCCTGGATGCGGTGAAGAACCGCTACCTGCTTCGACTGCTGGTCGATAAGGAAATCCAGGTCCGCTACCGCGGCTCGGTGCTGGGCATTTTGTGGTCGTACATTAAGCCGGGTGTGCAGTTCCTGGTGTTCTACATTGCCATGGGTATGTTCCTTGGCTTGGAACGCGGTATGCACAACTATGCGGTGTACCTGTTCTCGGGCATGATTGCCATTAACTTCTTCTCGGAGGGTTTTGGTAATGGTGCTCGCGCCATGGTGGTTAACAGCGCGCTGATTCGTAAGATTTACCTGCCGCGTGAGCTATTCTCGCTGTCGACGGTGTGGGTGGCTCTGGTGCATTTTGTGCCTCAGATTGCTGTGATGCTGCTGGCCTGCTTCTTGGTGGGTTGGTCCCCGACTTTCCTGGCGTTTGGATCGATTCTGGCGGGCATGCTCATCGTGATGCTGCTGTCCTATGGTCTGGGTCTGATTTTCGGTGTGGCGAACGTGTTCTTCCGCGATTCGGAGAACATTGTGGACATGCTGCTGATGGTGGCTACCTGGTTCTCGCCGGTGCTGTACTCCTGGACCATGGTGCGTGACACCCTGTACCCCTGGGTGTTCAACGTGTTCATGCTTAACCCGTTGACGGTTGCCGTGGAACTGTTCCACTACGGTTTCTGGCATCCGACGCTCCGTCCTGAGGATTTGGCGCTTCCTGCTTCGCAGGTGGTTCCGCATCTCTTCAGCTTCTGGACTCCGATTGCCCTTGGTATTTCTCTGCTGACCGTTTTGATTGGTGATTTGCTCTTCCGTAAGTTTGAGGGCAACTTCGCCCAGGAGCTCTGATTCTGTGGATATTAAGAAGCTTGAGTTCCCGCCGGTGAGCCCGGACGCTCCCGTGGTGATTCACGTGGAGAATTTGGTGAAGCGCTTCGTTCTGCGCCACACCCGTTCGATGAAGGAAGCTTTTGTGTGGCTGATTAAGGGCCGCAAGGGTGATCTTTCGGAGAAGTTCAATGCGCTCAACGGCGTGAGCCTGGACATTCGTCAGGGTGAGCGTGTGGCTCTTCTGGGTCTGAACGGCTCGGGTAAGTCTACGCTGCTGAAGATGATTTCTGGCGTGATGCGCGCCGATGAGGGTGAGGTTCTCATCCGCGGCAACATTGCGGGTCTGATTGAGGTGGGCGCTGGTTTCCACCCGGATCTGACCGGCCGCGATAACGTGTACCTCAACGGCGCAATCTTGGGTATGACCAAGGATGAGATTGAGGCTTCCTTCGATTCGATTGTGGATTTCGCTGAGATTCACGACTTTATCGATACCGAGGTGAAGTTCTACTCTTCGGGTATGTACCTGCGTCTGGCGTTCTCGGTTGCGGTTCATACGAACCCGGATATCTTCCTGGTGGATGAGATTCTTGCGGTGGGCGATGAGCCGTTCCAGAAGAAGTGTATTGCGAAGATTCAGGAGCTGTGCTCTGCTGGTAAGACTCTTGCCGTGGTGAGCCATGACCTGGATTTGGTGTCTAAGATTTGTGACCGCGGCGTGGTGCTGGAGCACGGTAACCTGCGTTTTGACGGTCCGATTAAGGAAGCCGTGAAGGTGATTCGTGGCGGCGGCTAACCGCTAGATAATTGCTGGTGATGGGGGCGTGTATTCCCGATGGGGGAGTTCACGCCCCTTTACTGTGCCCGAAAGTTGTGCCCGGGAAGGTGCTGCTGCTGGGTAGGGTTCTTGCGTTTTAGCAGGGGAGGCAACGGCTTTTAAGACGAAATGTTACGTGTGCACCGAGTGCAATATGGCAGTGATTGACGGTGAGCGGTTCGAGGGGTGTACCTGCAACTATTCTGCAAGTCACAGCTGACTAGGTGTTTTGAAATTTTAGTGCACGTTGGGTAACAATATGTGCAATTCTATGCATCAAAAATGCTCAAATACTATACTCGTAAATATTAAGGGGCGTTTTATTACATTTTGATAAATTTGATGCGCTGAGGGTAGGGTGATGGTGGCATTGATGTATCAATGCTTCACCGTATTCCACACAACCACACCACACACAGCATCGGATCATTTCAATGGAGAACACCGTACTGGATACCCGGGCGGAGCATCTAACTCTGCTCGAGGAGAATATCCGTGAGGCAATGCGCCACCGCAGCCTGGACCCGCACGAGGACCAGCATACGGTGCGTGGGCTCATTGACGAGCACCTGACCGATTACGAACAGCGACGCACCCGCATTTCCCTGCCGGATTTGGGCGACCGCGAATCCGTGATTCAGCGCCTGCACGATGAAATCTGCGGCTTTGGCGTGATTCAGCCGTTCCTCGATGATGAGAGCGTTGAAGAAATCTGGATCAACTCTCCTGACGAAATCTTTATCGCCCGTAACGGCGAAAGTGAATTGACCGGTCTGCACCTGAGCGCCGAGGCGATCAATAGCTTGCTGGAGCGCATGCTCAAGCCTTCGGGCCGTCGTGTGGACCTTTCCTCCCCGTTTGTTGATGCATCCCTGCCGGATGGCTCCCGCTTGCACGCGGTAATTCCCGATATTACTCGCAGGCACACGAGCATCAATATTCGTAAGTTCGTGGTGCGTGCCCGCCGCCTGCCCGACCTGGTGCGCATGAACTCGCTGAGTGCCGGCGCGGCGTCCCTGCTACACGCGGCGGTGGAGAGCGGCATGAACATCCTCGTTTCGGGCGCAACCCAGGCGGGTAAGACCACGATGCTGAACTGCCTGTCGGCATCCATTCCGCCGCGTGAGCGCGTGATTACGTGCGAAGAAATCTTTGAGCTCGCGGTTCCGCTACGCGATGTGGTGGGTCTGCAGTGCCGCCAGCCGAACCTTGAGGGCACCGGTGCGATTGAGCTACGCCGCCTGGTCAAGGAGGCTCTGCGTATGCGTCCGGACCGCATCCTCATTGGTGAGGTGCGTGAGGCGGAGTCCCTGGATATGCTCATTGCGCTCAACGCGGGTCTGCCGGGTATGTGCACGATTCACGCGAACTCGGCGCGTGACGCGGTGACCAAGATTTGTACCCTGCCGCTGCTGGCGGGCGAGAATATTTCCTCGGCGTTCGTGGTGCCGACCGTGGCGTCCTGCTTTGACATTGTGGTGCATTGCGGCCGCGATTCGCGCGGTCAGCGCCAGGTCGAAGAGATCAGCATGCTGGGCGGCCGCGTTGAGGACGGCGTGATTGAGATGTCCCCGCTGTTTGTGCGCCGTGACGGTCAGATGATGTGTGTGGCGTTGGAGCTGCCGAACCCGGACCGTTGGGTTCGTGCCGGTCACCGCCCTGAGCAGGTGCTGGCTGCGGCGAAGGCGGGGCAGTAATGCCTCTGTTTCTGAGCCTGATTTTGGGGTTGGGCGTCTGCCTGATTTACCTTTCCTGCTTTCCTGATAACGGCAAGCCGCCGAAGCCGAGTAACGATCCGGCGCTGGTTGTGGCGTTGCGTAAGGCGGGTATGCATTCGCTGACTCCTCGCACGTTCATGTGGGTGAGCGTCGCCAGCGGTGTGAGCGCGTCGGTTCTGCTGCTGATGCTTACTCAGCTTTTGCCGCTGGGTCTGCTGGGCCTGATTGGTGGTTTTGCGGCGCCTCGCGTGATTGTGAATCATCGTGCCCGTGCGGCAGATGCCCGTATTTGGCAGTTGTGGCCGGATGCGGTGGACCACCTGCGTTCGGCGATTCGAGCGGGTCTGTCCCTGCCGGAGGCGCTGATTCAGCTCTCGTACCGCGGCCCGGAAGAGCTGCGTGATGCCTTCGCCCATTTCTCGCGTGATTACCGCGCGTCGGGTGAGTTTGTGCCGTCGCTGAACCGTTTGAAGGAGTACCTCTCTGACCCGGTGGCGGACACCATTATTGAGGCGTTGAAGATTGCCCGCGAGGTGGGTGGTTCGGACCTGGGTAAGCTGCTGGGCACGCTGAGTGATTTTCTGCGTGAGAATGCGCGTACCCGTTCGGAGCTTCTGGCTCGCCAGTCGTGGACTGTGAATGCGGCTCGTCTCTCCTGTGTGGCGCCCTGGTTTGTGTTGTGCTTGATGGCGACTCAGCCTGCCGCGCGCATGGTTTATAACTCCTTTGCCGGTGCGATGCTGATGATTGCCGGTGCCGCTATCTCTTTGGCGGCGTACCGCCTGATGCTGCGTATTGGTGAGTTGCCGCGTGAACGGAGGGTTTTCGGGTGAACCTGCCTCTGATTTTTGGTCTGCTGTTGGCGACCGGCGTGGGTCTGATTCTTTCGTCGGTACTGAATACTCGCAGTATTTCGTTTTCTGATCGTGTGGCGTCGCAGCTGCGCGGTGAGACTCTGCGTGAGTCACTGTTGAAGGAGCAGGAGCGCCGTGAGCCGAGCCTGCTGGAGGCGATTTCGGCGTTCTGCGCGCCGCTTCTGCGTTCGCTGTCCTCGTCATTGAGCGGCTCGTCGCTGAGCGATAGTTCGGTGCAGGAGCGTCTGCGTCGTGCCGGCTCTTCGCAGAGTGTGAGCGCGTTTCGTGCTGAGCAGCTGCTGTGGGCTCTTGCCGGTGTGACCGTCATGAGCGCCTTGACCGTCATTGGCGTGGTGCAGGAGCGTTTCTCCATCCTGGTGGCTCTTGTGCTGGTGCTGGTGAGCGGTTTGAGCGGCTTCCTGGCGCGTGACTGGTGGCTGGGCGAGGCGGTGACTAAGCGTGAGAAGCAGCTGGTTGCTGAGTTCCCGGCGCTGGCGGAGATGATGGCTCTGTCGGTGACGGCGGGCGAGTCGGCGCTGGCGGCTTTGGAGCGTATCTGTTTGACCTCTCGCGGTGAGTTGGCTCGTGAGTTTTCTGAGATTTTGGCGCAGACCCGCACCGGTGTTTCGCTGCTGAGCGCGCTGCAGGAGTTCGCGGAGCGTACTCGCGTTCCGGCGTTGAGCCGCTTCGTTGAGGGTATTGCTGTTGCGATTGAGCGCGGTACCCCTCTGGCTGATGTGTTGCGTGCGCAGGCTCAGGATGTGCGCGATAACGCTAAGCGTGAGCTGATGGAAACAGCCGGTAAGAAGGAGATTGCGATGCTCGCCCCGGTGGTGTTCTTCATCCTGCCGCTGACGGTGATTTTTGCGGTCTTCCCGGGCTTATCGCTCATGCGTTTGAACTTTTAGATTTTGCGGCGGGTACACACCGTACCGGTCGCACCGCGGTGGGCTGGGCTGATTGCCCGGTGCGCCGCACCAACCACACACTACACCCTTTGATAGAAGGAGAAAATCATGTTCCGTCGTTTCCGCACCACCCTCACCGTGCTGATTGCCCTGGCTATCGCATCCGTGCTGGCTCTGCGCCTGAAGAACAAGCAGGATGACCCCGAGCGCGGCGACGTGCCCGGCTGGGTCATGATCACCATGATGAGCGCCGTGCTGGTTGCCGCTATCTTGGCGATTGCTCAGCCCGCTCTGACCAAGATGTTCAACGACGCGATTGCTCTGGTTCACCAGTAATGCGTAAGCCCCGCATCGCTTCTGAGCTGACTGCCGCTGAGCTATCCTCTGCGGAATATTCCGTGGAGGAGAGCGAGCGCGGTGACGCCAGCACGGAATTCGTCATGGTCGGTGCGCTGTTGGTGTTGCTGACCATGGCGATTCTGCAGGTTTCTTTCGCCCTGTATGCACGAACCATGTTGGTGGATGCTGCGGCGGCTGGGGCACGTTACGGTACGATGCGTGACCGCACTCCGCAGGAGGGCATGGAGCGTACCCGTCAGATGATTGCGGGGGTTCTTCCGTCTTCGTATGCTGAGAATATTTCGTACCGTCAGAGTAGTGATTCTACGGGTGTGCGCACTTTGGAGGTGACGGTGAAGTCTCCGTTACCGGTGCTGGGCCCGTGGGGTTTTCCGGATTCTATTGAGGTGAAGGGGCATGCGATTTATGCGGAGCATCGTTCCGGTGATTAGCGACTTTTCGCTTCGGCAACGGGTGAAGGAACGCCTGAAGAGCCGCTCTAATCGGCATAATCCTGAAGAAGGTAGCGCCATTGTGGAGTTCCTGGGCTTAGGTATTACTCTGCTCATCCCGGTGCTCTACTGCATTCTGACGATTTTTAGCTTGCAGTCTTCGGTGATGGCAGCTCATGCGGCGAGCGCCCAGGTGGTGCTGTACGTGCAGGAGCAACCGCAGGATTCGTCGGTTGGCCCGGATTTAGCTCAGCGTCTGGCGGTGCATGCTGCCGCTGACTATGGGGTTGAGCCCTCCGATGTGAGCGTGTCGTTGAGTTGTGCGTCGGGGGAGTGCGTCTCGGGTACGAAGGCCTACGCCACGGTGACGGTTCAGGCGCGTCTGCCGCTTCTGCCTTCGTTTATGGGTGGCGGCGTGATTCCGGTGAGTTCTCATGCGACGAGTTGGGGGTCTGGTCATGCTGATTCCTAATGGTTTGCTGGCTCGTGCCAACATGAAGATTCGAGCCCGTGTGCAGAGCCGGGCGCTCGCCGCTGACCCGATTGCCTCAGGCCGCCTCGCCGCTGACCCGATTGCCTCAGACCCGGAAGAGGGCAGCAATGCCCTGCTGATTGTGGGCATGCTGGCGTTGCTTCTGCTCATCGGTTCGGTGACGGTGGCGATTACCGGTGCGTATCTGCAGACACAGCATCTGCAGGATGTGGCGGACGCTCAGGCGAACTCGATTACCCGCACGATGCGCACTCCGGATGAGGCGAGTGGATCGGCGGCATGGGAGTATGCGAGTGCGTACCTGGCTGAGGTTCAGCCGGGGCAGGATTTTCATGCGGTGCGCCTGGAGAACGTGTCCGTGGATTCTGATCACAGTGTGCACGTGTATCTGTCGGCTCGTATTCGTCCGCCGCTGCTGTCGATTCTGGTGCCTGATGGTATTGAGGTGACCGCTCACGGTTCGTCGCGTTTGAAGACGAGCCAGGGCCCGTCCACCGATTAGTGCGTCCATCAACGGCGCACGGACGTATCGGCGCACGGGCTTATCGGCTCACTCGCTTATTGGCGTGTTATGAGCCCCCTAGACTGCGAGGGTGCATCCGCAAGGTAGTGTAACGGCTAGCGGATGCGCCCTCGTTTTATGCCCTTTTTAGGTCTTCATTGCGTGGCTTCTGCCCTCTGCCTGCCTTATCCTTCTGCGCTGTGGGCTGTTGCGGACTGTAACGGCGGGACTTTCTGGCCGTTTCGCGATAGTGTTAAAAGCTATGGCATCCTTCGACTTTTCTGCTGAGATTAAAGAGCTTCGCGCGATTTTCACCTCTATTGCTGCTGTGAGCGATATTGAGGGGATTGAGCGCGCCATTGAGGACCTGTCTGCGCAGGCTGCCGCACCCGATTTGTGGGATGACGTAGAGAACGCGCAGAAGGTGACGAGCGCACTGTCGTATAAGCAGTCGGAGCTGAATCGTCTGCGTTCGCTGTCTTCTCGCATTGATGATGTTGAGGTGATGGTTGAGCTTGCCGAAGCGGAGGATGAGGAGACTGCCGCCGAGCTGCTCGCTGATGCTGAGCGTGAGTGCGGTGAGATTCGCGCCAAGCTGGAAGAGCTTGAGGTGCTGGTGCTGCTGTCGGGTGAGTACGATCAGCGTGAGGCTGTGGTGACGATCCGTTCGGGCGCCGGCGGCGTGGATGCTGCTGATTTCGCGGAGATGTTGCTGCGCATGTACCTGCGTTGGGCGGAGAAGAACGGCTACCCGACGAAGGTTCTGGACACCTCCTACGCTGAGGAGGCGGGACTGAAGTCGGTGACCTTTGAGGTGAACGCGCCGTACGCTTTTGGCCGCCTGTCGGTGGAGGCGGGTACTCACCGCCTGGTGCGTATTTCGCCGTTCGATAATCAGGGCCGCCGCCAGACCTCGTTCGCGGCGGTTGAGGTGATTCCTCTGATTGAGCAGACGGATGCTATTGAGATTCCCGAGTCTGAGATTAAGGTGGATGTGTTCCGCTCATCGGGCCCGGGTGGTCAGTCGGTGAATACGACGGATTCGGCGGTGCGTATGACTCACTTGCCGACCGGTATCGTGGTGTCGATGCAGAATGAGAAGTCGCAGTTGCAGAACCGTGCGGCGGCTTTGCGTGTGTTGCAGTCCCGCCTGTTGCTGTTACGTAAGGAGCAGGAGGACGCGAAGAAGAAGGAGCTTGCCGGTGACATTAAAGCAAGCTGGGGCGATCAGATGCGCTCCTATGTTCTGCATCCGTACCAGATGGTGAAGGATCTGCGTACCGGCTATGAGGAGGGTAATACCTCTAATGTTTTGGATGGCGGTTTGAACGCCTTTATTGATGCTGGTATTCGCTGGCGTGCTTCGGGGCGCGCGGCTGAAGAGAGCTAAGACGTATAAGGATTGAGTGATGGCTCAGAAAAAGAAGAAAGACGCGAAGAAGGACCCGAATAACGCGATTATTGCCCAGAATAAGAAGGCTCGCCACAACTACAACATTGTGGATACCTATGAGGCGGGTATTGTTCTGCTGGGTACTGAGGTGAAGTCTCTGCGTGATGGTGGGGCGTCCATTGTGGATGGTTTCTGCCAGGTGACCGATAACGAGATGTGGCTCGAGGGTATTCATATTGCGGAGTATGGTTACGGTACGTGGACGAACCATGCAGCTCGTCGTCGCCGTAAGCTGCTGCTGCATCGTTCTGAGATTAATAAGTTGGCGCAGAAGCTGAAGGAGACCGGTTACACAGTGGTTCCGTTGAAGCTGTACTTCTCGAATGGTCGTGCGAAGGTTGAGATTGCTTTGGCGACCGGTAAGCGTGAGTATGATAAGCGTCAGGCTTTGCGTGAGCGTCAGGATGACCTGGAGGCGCGCCGCGCGATGCGTTACCGCAACCTCGGCTAGGGCTGAGGCAACGGCCGGGGTGCACGGCTGCTCCAGGAACTTGCCGGTAGGGTCTAGGCGCGGTTCCTCGCGTATAATGGTTGAAAATTCGCGGCGTACCGCGAGCACCATACATTTTTGAGGAGACA
Source organism: Rothia sp. HMSC061E04 (assembly GCF_001813685.1). Taxonomy (NCBI): domain Bacteria; kingdom Bacillati; phylum Actinomycetota; class Actinomycetes; order Micrococcales; family Micrococcaceae; genus Rothia; species Rothia sp. HMSC061E04. Next base: position 59,548 of record NZ_KV813694.1, read on the forward strand.
CATGTCTGAGAACCCGAACTACCAGCAGAACCCGGGCGAGTTCATCCCCGCACCGCAGCAGGCACCGGCATACAACATGCAGGGCGGCTACCCCGGCTACCAGCCGACTCCGAGCTCGGCTCTGGCGATTGCTTCGCTGATTCTGGGTATTATTGGTCTGCTGTCTGGCTGGCTGATTTTCGGTGGCGTGCTGGGCCTGGTTGGCGTGATTCTGGGTATTGTTGCCCTGGTGAAGGTGAAGAACGGCACTGCCTCCGGTAAGGGTATGGCGATTGGTGGTATTGTCACCGGTGCGCTGGGCATGATTGTTGCTGTTGTTGTGCTGATTCTGGGCATGATTGGCATTGGCATGCTCGGCGACTGCGCTGAGAAGGCCGTGCAGGATTCGAGCGGTAACTATGTGTGCACCATTCATGGTGAAACCATGACGATGAGCCCCGATGAGTACAAGGTGTACCGTCGTTAAATCGCGTTGAGTCTTTGAAGCGTTGAGGGACCGAACAGTGTTGAACTATTCGGTCCCTTGCTCTTTTTCGGCGCTGAATCTGCCCGATTGGTGGATTCTGGGCGCTGAATCTGAAATCTTGAACTTTACAGATGACCCAAATGACGGCTTATTTATATAATGGAACCGAACTCAGCGCGCAATGGTGCGTTGGGCGAGTATAAATTGTTCGCTGCAACTGTGAAGGAAAGAACGACGGATGTCTGAGAATAACTACGGAAACAACCAGGGGAACGCACAGAACCCCTACGCTGTTCAGCAGCCTAATTCTTCCGCCCAGAGCTCGTACGGTCAGGCTCCTTCGGCACAGAACACCTACGGCCAGGATTACGGTCAGAGCGCATCCGCTCAGAACACCTACGGCCAGGCACAGCAGCAGAACGCTACTCCGCAGAACTCGACCCAGCAGAACCAGTACGGTCAGTTCAGTGCGCAGCCTTCTTCGCAGAATGCTTACGGCCAGAACGTTGCTCAGGGTACCTCTGCCCAGGGCGCTGCGGCTCAGAACATCTACGGCCAGCAGCAGTACGGCTACGGTCAGGACGCTTCCTACCAGGCGCAGCCCGCTCAGCAGAACCAGTACGGTTACGGCCAGGAGGCTTCCTACCAGGCGCAGCCCGCTGACTACAACTACCAGCAGAACTCTTACCAGCAGCAGCCTCAGCAGGATGCTTACGGTTACGGTCAGCCCGCGGGTTACCCGTATGCGGCTCCCGTGACGAAGAAGGCTCCCGGCATGGCGCTGGCGGCAATGATCCTCGGTATTGCGGCTGTGCTGACCGGTTTCCTCGTGTTTGGTGCCCTGCTGGGTATTGCCGCGATTATTCTGGGCGCGCTGTCCCTGAAGAAGACTAAGGAAGTTGGCGCGGGTAAGGCATTCGCGCTGACCGGTATTATCACCGGTGCGGTGTCTGTCCTGATTTCGATTTGCATGCTTTTCGTATACATTTCTTTCTTCCAGACCGCTGAGAAATGCCTTGAGGTTGGTACCGAGGATGGTCACGGTAACGTGGTGTGCCAGATTGGTGATAACCCGAACAACCGCATGACTGTTTCTGCGCGCCACTAAGGTTTGACCGCCTAATTTTGACCACCTAATTTTGGCTACCCAGTGCGGTACGCGAACGGGGTGGGGCTCCCAGATGATCTGGGGAGCCGCACCCCGTTTGCTGTGCCCGTGATCTTCTATGTCGATTTTCTGCGCCCGCCGTTGATCCGGGTGTGTGTGCTGGAGGCGCGCTCGCTGTATCCTCTGCGTCCGTTCTTGGCTGGTGTTCTCTGCCAGTGAGCGTGCCGCGTGTGCGGGGTGGGGGACTTGCACGCCGTTAAACATCTTAGATATACTGAATCTCTACCGTGTTTGAATGGCACCGCGGCATCAAGGTATGTCGAGGAAAACTTTCAGAAGACGGTGGGCTTTTTGATAAAAGCATAGGGGGATGATCGGTTTCGACGATGTGAGTTGAGATGGGTGAAGCGTGCCGAGGATGCAGGGTTATCTCGTTAACGCCCTCTGCAAAAAATTAAGTGCAGAATCTAAGCGCACTGACTTCGCACTCGCTGCCTAAGCGCGAGTTGCCGTCTGTCGGCCTGAGCATGCCTTTGGCTCAGTTACCGGCATCGACTTAAAAGGCCACTGCTGCTAGCCCTTGTTGCGGGGGTTAGCGGGACTTTTACGTGACTAGGTTCGTCGGTATATGTGTTTATGCAAGTACCGGAGCCGAAAAGTAGCGTTCGCATAAACTGCGCACGGAGAAGCCCCGTTGACGCCACATCGGACCGGGGTTCGATTCCCCGCATCTCCACGATCTCCCAGCCGTCCGCTATCCCGTATGGGGTGCGGCGGTGATAATCGGTTCCAATCCAGAGGAAGAACCGCGGTAGGTTTCTACCACCCGGCAGGACGCCCTACGGCGTCACTGCCGGGTATTTTTATGCCCTCTAGTAGCTTGAATTTGAGAGACACATCGATATATATCATTTGAACAGAGCTAAATATAAGTTGGGGAGGCAATTATGCCTCATAGGTTTCCAGCTAAAAGCATCATCAGGCGTTTATGATATTTACTTCATAAAGAGGTATCGTAGAGGAAATACTCTTCGAAGAGCGGGATGTTGGCCTGGCGGTTTCTAAGCTGAAACTGAGGTAAATCATCTGGTAGGTAGCCTACCTGCTAATAAGAGTAGAGAAGCCGTACTGCCTCGAGAGCGGAGGAAGAGCTGCTATGAGCAGGTACGGATATCGATTGGTAGACGCTGTAGACCTCGACATAGGGGCTACAGAATACATAGGAGGTGAACAAGTAATGAATCGGTTCAATATCATTGACACGGTTGGTCGTGAGTACCTTACGGAGAATCTCGAGAAAGGTGAATTTAGCTATCCTAAAGCTTTCAAAGAGAATGGTCTTGAATTTGACCCAATCATGAAGAAGAAGGGGAAAGGCTCTTGGCAGTTTCTTGATATTCGATTTGAGCTGTCAGGAGTTTCGCTGCTCATTGAGACAAAGAACAATGCTGATAAGTGGCCTACTGTCGAAGAGCAAATTGCTGCATATGTCGAATATGAGAAGCGGTTAACTGGTAACAAGATTATTGCGATGGTTGCAAATACCGAGGATGATCGCATTACTGTTTGGAAGTCTGCGGTTGAGGACGACCGAAAACTGGTAGACGAAAAGGCTATCCGTACGATGCCGGAGTATGTGGCTATGTTTGATGCAAAGCATATAAACAATAAGGAGGAGGTGATGCGCAATACTTATAAGCTCAATGAAAAGCTGCATCGTTACGGTATTAATGAGAAGTTGCGTTCACAGTTTGTGGGAACCTGTCTCCTTGCGATTAAGAATGGCCTTGTCTATAGTCGTGAGATGAAAACATCTCAGATTATTATCGGTATTCATGATATTCTAGAAGAAATGCTTGAACATTCTTTAGAAAAAGCTGAGAAATTAACCCTGATTGATAAGCGTGTTCTAAAAAGTCAGGATGTTCGCGATATAAACAATAAAGGATTTTGTGAAATTCTTGATCTTATTAAAAAAGAAATTTTTCCGTTTATAAATGATAAAAGTACTGCTGGTCAAGATCTGCTGAATCTATTTTTTGTTACATTTAATAAATATGTTGGTAAGTCAGATAAAAATCAGGCTTTTACCCCGGATCATATAACGGATTTCATGTCAACCATCTGTAACGTAAATAAAAATTCAGTTGTTCTTGACATGACGTGCGGTAGCGGTTCTTTCCTTGTGCGCGCAATGACTCAAGCCCTTGACGATTGCCACACGATGGCCGAGGAAGATCAGGTTAAGAAGCATCATATTTATGGTGTGGAGTATGATGAGCAAGTGTATGGTCTTGCCACTACGAATATGCTGATTCACGGGGACGGAAATTCAAATATTGTTCGAGGTAGTTGTTTTGATGAAGTTCCCAAATTTATTGAAGGGGGTGTTAAATTTGATGTTATTTTAATGAATCCTCCATACAATGCAATGGTAAAGCAGGTTCCGAAAAAGTTCTCTGAAAAATGGGGAACTGCTAAGCAGGACCCGTCTAAGGGGCTTTACTTTGTCAAATTTATTCTTGAGCAAATGAATGAAAATAATATGCGGGGTAAATTGGCAGTTCTGCTTCCTATGGCGTGTGCTATTGGAAATAGCTCACTGATGAAGCAGATGAAGAATGAAATTCTGAAGAATAATACATTGGACGCTGTTTTTTCGTTGCCTGACGATATCTTCTACCCCGGCGCAAGCGCATGTGCTTGTTGTATGGTTTTTGATATTGGAACTCCACACGCTTCTGCCAAGCGGGAGACTTTCTTTGCATACTGTAAGGATGACGGTTTTAAAAAGCGTAAGAATCTAGGTCGTGTCGAGCAGATAGATGAGAATGGCGACAGTCTATGGGCTGCAATTCGTAGAAAATGGATTGACACCTATAAAAACCGTGATGTTATTCCTGGATTTAGTGCACGACATATGGTTACGGGCAATGATGAATGGTTGTGTGAAGCATATATGGAAACTGACTACACGACTTTGACTGATGGTGATTTTCAGCAGACGATTAACGATTATCTTGCATACTTAGTGAAGGCGGGATTTGTATATGAAAATTGATATGAGTTCTTGGAAAAATTTTCTGCTTGAAGATATTATTGAAATAATCAATGGTAAGGGGATAACAAGTGAAGAGATTGAGAATAATCCTGGAACTTTTGAAGCTGTTCAAAGTGGCGAGGGAAACAATGGTGTAATAGGTTATATTGATAAAGCTTATTGCCAAGATAAAGGCTACTCGTATTGTGAAGAGCCTTGCCTAACCGTAGCTCGAAGTGGTACAGCAGGATTCGTCTCATTTCATGAGCAAGGGTGCGTTGTTGGTGACTCAGCAAAGATACTATTGGTAAAAGACTCTAATGCGAAGAAACGTAATGTTTATTTATTTTTGCAAACCTTACTAATGGCGAATCGTTTTAAATATAACTATGGTAGGAAAGTTACCGAAACCCTATATAGGCAAACTGTTATTAAATTGCCTTCAACATTGGAAGGTGATCCGGACTGGGAATGGGTGGATTCCTATATTGGGTTATTGCGTAGTGAGCCTTTGACGACAAAAAATAAAAAACTTGGCCCTTCGATAGATCCTAATAATTGGAAGTGGTTTCAGCTTGGTGGCGAATTTGGTTTATTTGATATATGTAAAGGAAAACGATTGACTGCAGAAGACCAGACGGATGGATTTACTCCATATATTGGGGCTATAGATTCAAATAATGGCGTCTCGAATCTTATCGGTCAAAGCCCTATTCATGAAGGAAATACTATTTCTCTGAGCTATAATGGGTCAGTAGGAGAAGCGTTTTATCAGCCTCTACCTTATTGGGCAACGGATGATGTAAACGTATTGTATCTTCGCCCTGAATACGGGAAGCTTAACCCAGCTGTGGGGCTATTTGTATGTTCTGTACTCAGAAATGAGAAATATAGGTACTCTTATGGTCGTAAGTGGACGCTTGATAATATGAAAAGGACAATGATTAAACTCCCTGCAACCTTTGAAGGTGCGCCAGATTGGGGTCAGATGGAGGAGTATATAAAATCGATGCCTTATGGCGATAGACTATAAGGATAGATTGGCCTATCTCTTTTGAGATAGGCCAATCCGTCGTTACATAACTTATTCTCGTTATTCCCTATATATTCATAGGGTTCTACCACCCGGCAGGACGCCCCACGGCGTCACCTGCCGGGTATTTTTATGCTCAATTGTCGGGTCTATATTGTCGGTCTGTTCTGGGGTGTACCGGCGTGCCCGAGGGTGCTCAGGTGACCGCATTGTAATGAGAACGCCATCAGAGAAGACGAAAACGCACCCTATGGCGTAGTATCGAAGGGTAGATATCGTTGTTCGGCGTTGATTGTTCATTCAATCTCACCGGCAACATTCGAGAGCAACCACAGAGCCACCAAACGAGCCACAGAATAGCCGGTCATAGGGACGCCACCGCTACGACGCGGTAGCTACACAGCCGCTATGACGACCACTCAAGGACGCACCATGGAAAACCAGATTCCCGCCCCCTCCTTCCCGGAGCAGAACAACGCAAACTCCCCGCAGCCGGTACCTGCAGGCGTCGCACCCGGCGCTCCCCTCGGCGCAGCACCCGCTGGCCCCGCCCTGGGCGTGGCACCCGCTAACGTGCGCGACCGCGACGACAGCTACCAGCGCATCCCGGACATCTACCGGGTACCGGCTGAACACCGCCGCCCCTACGGCGAGACCACCGGCGACTTCCGCGGCCCCGGCTACTTCTACTCCATCGGCGCGTTTGGCGCCTCCCTGGGTGCCCTGGCCCTGACCCTCTACGCGTGGGTTCAGGTCGCGGCACTCCACAGCGAAGCAACGCTCAACTCCCGCGGTTATAGCTCCTCTGCGTATAGCTCCAATCTGAGTCTGAGCCCCAACATCATGGTGATTACTCTGCTGCTCGTGGGTCTGATCCCGGTAGGCGTGTCTATCTGGCTTGCCATCTACTCGGCGAAGGTGAACGCCGGTCACACCACCAAGTACACCTCGAAGATGACGACCTTCAACATTCTGGCGTACATCATCTCGGGTCTGAGCCTGCTGGGTCTGCTCGGAACCCTCACGATGCTGTCCTAAACAGGCTTATTTGCTCTCATAGCGATACATAGCGAGGCGGCGGCTTTCCACTGACCGGAAAGCCGCC
>NZ_KV813694.1:66399-95247 GCF_001813685.1 Rothia sp. HMSC061E04
GGCGGCTTTCCACTGACCGGAAAGCCGCCGCCTCGCTATATTTTTACTGCCTCCTGCTCAGGGGAAGGGTAGACTAGGATTGGGGCGCGAGCGCCTCCAGCACCTGCTGCTGGACCGCCGCCGTATTACTTGCCACCAGGGACACCGGGCGCACACCGGCGGCCGAAACGCCCGCGTGCTCGGGCAAATCGCCCTCCAGGGTGGAGACAACGCCGCCAGCCTCGCGAATCAGCGGCAGTAGCGCCGCCACCTCGTAGAAAGACAGGGATGCGTCCACGACGGTGTCCACAGCACCCTCAGCGAGCATACACGCCGCCCAGAACGAACCGTACGCACGGGAACGACCCACGCAGCCCAGAAGCTGTACAAGCTCGCCAGAGCGGTCCACAGCGCCTTCAGAGGCCGCCTTCCAGGAAGAGAGGTCGGTGTACGCGGCAGACAGCTGAACCAGCTGAGTCAGCGAAGACACCTCAAGACGAGTCGCCTGCGCCAAAGACTTACCCGTGTACGCGCCCGAACCGCGAGCAGCCCACCAGCGGCGACCCAGAGCGGGTGCAGACACCACACCCACCACCGGCTCACCCTGATCCAGCAAAGCAATCAGAGTCGCCCACACCGGCACGCCGCGGCGAAAATTATCTAGCTCAGCAATCGGCGCAATCACCCACTGGCGTGCCGCCTGACCGTTATAGCCGGCATGCGCACCGGCAATACCGTCACGAGTACGCACACGCGACAGCTGCGCGCGCAGAAGCTCCTCAACCTCCTGAGCCACACCCGAGGCGTAATCGGCAGGCTCCTGCACCGGCGCCTGCGGCTCTACGGGCTGCTGAGTAGCCTGCTGCCACGGCGCCAACGGTGCCGCAGCGGGTGCCGCCTCGGCGGGCTCTAGTGCCTCGGATGCGGGGGAGAAGACCGGGCGGTCACGAAAACGCATGGCGCTCACACGATCGACGCTATCGGCAAGAATATGCGCAAGACGCAAATCGTCGGTGTACTGCTGGGGACGGCTCATAGTAATGCTCTTCTTCAGTATTCGGTGATGTAGTCAGCAAAAATGTGTGTGCAGTGCTGTGTGTAATACAGGGGAGAGAACCTAGACGAGAGCGCCCAGTTCCTTCTCCGAATCGCCCTCTTCAGGAGTCAACAGCAGCAGCTTACGCAAGGACTCCAGGCGGGCGGGACCGCTCTCACCGGCATGACCGGCAGCAACGTACGCCTCCAGACCGCACTCGGGAGCCTGCGCCGCATGCGTACACGCCTTCGGGCAATCCGCCGCACCCGGCGCCAGGTCCACGAACGCCTCCACGACGGTCTCCGGCGGCACATGCGCCAGACCGAAAGAACGAATACCCGGAGTGTCAATAATCCAGGTGCCCGGCTCCATCGGATCGCCATTCGCATTCACCGGACGCAACGCCAACGCCGACGAGGAAGTATGGCGGCCACGACCCGTCACCGCGTTCACATGACCGGTCGCACGCTCGGAGCCGGTCAGCGCATTCACCAGGGTCGACTTACCCACACCCGAATGTCCCAGAAGCACCGACACCTGACCCAGCAGCTCCTGCAGAAGCTCCTGAACCGGTGCCGACTCCAAACCGGCAGCGCCCTCCTGGCTCGGCGCCAAACCATCCGAAGACGAAGACAGCACAATCTTCAAACCGCTCGCCGCATAGTAATCCAGCAGATTCTGCGGGTACCGCACATCGGTCTTCGTAATGCACAGGATCGGCTCAATACCGGCATCAAACGCCGCCACCACGGCACGGTCAATGAAGCCGGTGCGCGGCTCCGGGTTCGCCGCAGCAACCACAATCACCAGCTGCTGAGCATTCGCCACGACCACGCGCTCCGACGGGTCGGTGTCGTCGGCGCTACGGCGCAGAATCGAGGTGCGCTCGCCCAGACGCACAATGCGCGCCAGGGTATCCTTCGCACCGGAGGTGTCACCCACCAGGTCCACAAAGTCGCCGGTCACAATCGCGGTGCGGCGCAGTTCCTTAGCGCGCGCCGCAATGAGGGTACGCTCCTTCTCGGTACCCTCATCCACGACGACCGACCAGCGGCCACGGTCCACCGTAATGACCCTGCCACGAATCGCTTCTTTGAAGGTCGGGCGGTCCTTCGTGCGGGGGCGGGAGCCCTTCTTGTTCGGGCGCACGCGCACATCCGACTCATCCCATTCGGAGAAATCGCGCACGTTCATGCGGGAAGAACCCATTTAGAAGACCTCCTGGTCGGCGGTAACGTCAGAGGTGGAAGCGCCGGCCTGCCATTGCGCCAGCATGTCCTCCCACATTGCGGTAAATTCGGGCATGGTCTTAGCCACGGTGGCTACGTTCTGCACCACCACATTGGGGCGGCGCAGACCAATAATCGCCGCGAAGGTTGCCATGCGGTGATCGTCGTAGGTGCGCGCCAGAACCGGCGCAGCCTCAGCGGTAGCGGGGATGGGCGCCTCAATTACCAGCGAATCGGCGGTGTCGTGGGCGGCACCTCCCAGACGGTTAATCTCGGCGGCGAGCGCTGCGAGGCGGTCCGTCTCATGACCGCGCAGATGCGCAATACCGGTCAGCTCAACGCGGCCCTTCACGAAAGCGCAGGCAGCCGCCATGGTCGGTGCCAGCTCACCACCGGCAGACAGGTCAAAGGAGAAGTCGCCCTCGGGAAGCTGCGCCGGACCGGTCACGGTCAGACGGCCCTCAGCGTAGCGAACCTGCGCACCCAGCGCGGGCAGAAGCTCACGCCACATATCGCCCACCTGGGTCGTACCCGCCGAAGAATCATCCGCGGGTGCCGGCCAGTGAGGAATAGTCACCGACTCGCCGGTAACCATGGCGGCAGCAAGGAACGGACCGGCATTCGACAGGTCCGGCTCAATGGTCATCTCAAAGCCGGGGAAAGAACCGGGGCGAACCGTCCAACGGTACTCGCCGCTCTCTGCTTCGTTGCCTTGGTTCGGGTAGTGCTCCTGCACCTCGATACCCATCTGGCGTAGCGCCTCCACGGTCATCTGAATGTGCGGGATCGATGGCACCGAAGAGCCCTCGTGCACCAGCACCATGCCGTGGGGCAGGCGAGGCGCCATCAGCAACAGCGCCGAAACGAACTGGGACGACGTCGAAGCATCAATACGAACCACGGGCGCCTCAGAAACACCCTCTACGCTCGCCAGACCGGGGGAGCGCAGCACGAAGGGCAGAGCGTTCTCGCCCTGCTCACAATCCACCTGCACACCCAGCTGACGCAGACCCTCCAGAACCGGACCCATCGGACGCTGACGAGCGTGCGGGTCACCGTCAAAAGCGAACTCACCCGGCATCAACGCCGCCAGAGCGGGCACAAAACGCATCACGGTACCGGCAAGACCGCACTCAATCGACACGGTGCGCGACTGAGCGGAATCGGACTGAGCCTGTGCGGAATGCGCTTCCACAAAGCTCAGAGGAGTGACTTTTACATCCGGACCGAACGGCGAATCGGTCGGCACCAGCTCAATACCCGCACCCAGCTGGCGCAGCGCCTCAATCATGAGCGCCGAATCGCGCGAATGCAGCGGCGCACGCAAATACGAGGGAGAGTCAGCCAGAGCAGCAAGCAACAGATAACGGTTCGTGAGCGACTTAGAACCCGGAATATGCACCAGCGCGTTCTTGCCAGCGGCTTCGCTGGAGGCGGGTGCTAGGGGAGCGGGCCAATCACCGGGGGAAAGCTGCACTGCTGCGTCGCTCATACATCCTCTTCTGGTTCAAATCATGGGGAGGGCGCAGACTCAGAGAGGCTGCGCCGGTTGACGTCTACCCCTATTCTACCGGTTGAGGGTTTGCGAGCCTCTGAGAGCTCCAGCGATGAGATAGGCAGCGCGAACCAGGCAACACGGACCAGACAGCGCGAAACCAACCAATACGAGTAAAGGCGGCGCACCGTCATTGGTGCACCGCCTTAACTTGTCATTAGATTTCTGTACCCCCCCCAGCGAGGCAAGAGCCTGAGGCAGCTTAGAGGTTAGCCTCGGCGCAGAACTTTTGCACATCCTGCAGCAGACGAGCCTTTAGCTGCTCGGGCGCCTGCTGAGCGCACGAAGAACGCATTTTCTCACGAATCATCAGCTCAAAGTCCTTCACATCCGCGCACTCGGGGCAGGCATCCAGATGTGTCTGAACCGTGCGTAGCTGCTCGGGGCTCAGCTCCCTATCGAGGAATTCGTAGAGGCGCTTGAGGGTCGCCGAGCAGGGCTGACCGCCGCAATCCTCCAACGGCTCAGAGGCCGCGGAGGCTTCGGGGACAGAAGAATTCTTGTCTGTGGTTGACATCGGGGTTCCTTTCACACGGAAGGTATAAAGCCTTAGGGGAGTCTAGCCTCAACCTCATGGGGGCTAGCTCACGGGTAGAAGAGCGAATCTAAGAATCTGCAGGCGCCTCGGAGCCAGAGCCCGCCGGAGGGGACTTTACGCCCTTGGCCGCCTTAGTGCCCTTGATAGCCTTAGTGCCCTTGATAGCCTTAGCCGGTTGCGCCTTAGCGCTCGCCTTCGCGGCAGCTTTCGCCTCAGCCTGCGCTTCTACCTTTGCGATGGTTGACGGGCGCAGACCGTTCTCACGCGCATAATCGAGCAACTTCTCACGCAGAATAAGGCGGCCACGATGCAAGCGAGACATCACCGTGCCCAGGGGGATATCCAGAATCTCCGCAATATCCTTGTACGCGAACCCCTCCACATCGGAGTAGTACACTACCATACGGAAATCCTCAGACAGCTCATTCAAAGCCTCACGAACCTCCGTATTCGGCAAGGCGCTCAGCGCCTCCGCCTCGGCAGAACGCAGACCCACCGCATCATGCTCACCGGCCTGAGCCAGCTGCCAATCCTCCACCGTCTCACCCTGAGACTGCTGCGGCTCACGCTGACGCTTACGGTACAGGTTGATGTACGTATTCGTCAGGATGCGGTACAGCCACGCCTTCAGGTTCGTACCCTCGGTGAACTGGTGGTATGAAGCAAAAGCCTTCATGTAGGTTTCCTGCACCAGGTCTTCAGCATCGGCAGAGTTGCGGCTCATCCGCAGGGCGGCAGCGTAGAGCTGATCCACATACTGCATAGCGTCCGCGGTAAAGTGTTCGCGCAGCTCGCGGGTATCCGCCGCGGTGTTGGTTTCAGCCATGTTTCTCCTCTACAGGAACGCGCCAGGCGTTCACTTCCATAACGTAGAATTCTTCTCTTTATTCCGCAGAATGTGCACAAACATCTGCGGGTAAAGCAAAACCCCGGGTCCGAATAATATCCGAAACGCCGGGGTTTTAAAGTGTATGCAAGATACCTTATGCGTTGGGGCGCTTACCGTGGTTTGCGCCGCCCTTACGACGGTCCTTGCGCTTACGACCGCGCTTGCTCATCAGAGCCTCCTTATAGTGTTCATGGATGCACGCCCCACCTTCGCGGTGCGCGCTCCCTATTACCTGCCCTAGCAGAGGCGGTCACCGAAAACCGGTGCTCCACGCTATAAGGGCAACGCCGTCTATTTTTTCATAGAAACGGCATGATTGCATCTTGGAACCGGGATATGAGCTAAAAAACACGAACTTTCTTCGCATCAGCTCACAACCCCAGCCGGGGGAGCGGGCTCTTAGCCGTGCTCGGGAATGTTCAGCCAGTTGTACCAGCCGCGGTGCAGAACCAGCCACGCCATCAGACCGTAACCGGACTGACCCGGGCGGCCGTCATTCGCGGCAAGGTCGTTGCGCCACTGCTCGTGGTGAAGCAGCGGGTTGAACGTATCCACGTACACGTGGTTACGGCGGGTCACCACATCCGCGTACGCCGCCGACAGGTCAGCGATACGGCGGTTACGCTCAGCGTCCAGGGTCGGCGGCGGACCAACAACCAGAACCTTAATGTTGTTCTGCGACGCCATGTCCACAATGTTCGCCAGGTTCAAACGCGAACGAGCGCTGGTTAGACCCAAATCAATGTCAAAGGTCGACGGAGCAATAATGAGGCGGTTATCAGCACCGGGAACGAAGCGGCGGCGCGCCTCCTCGAACCAGCGTGCATTCAGCTGCTCGCTACCTTCATTGGGGGCGGCAAGGTTATATGCCGCAATGGATGCGGTGGTCTGCGGGGTGCGCGCCATAACGCGGCCAAACCAGCCGAGGGTACGGGGGTCGCCAACACCGGCGAGCAGGTCATCGCCGACTGCCACAATTCGAATATTGCGTTGCTCCACGGAATTCTTTCTTCAGCAGGATGCGCCCGCCGTGAGAGGCGGCAAGGCACGTGAGTAATAGTCTTCATATCTAGGATAAGCGCTTACCGGCCTCTTTTCGAACTTAATACCCTATCCGGTAAGCATCCGAGACTAAAAAACCCGTCTGCCCGCCAGAAACATCTGACGGGCAGACGGGTTTTGAAGAGCTAAATCATGAGCCGATCAGCTGTAGAAGACCTTAGCCTTCGAAGACCTGCTTGAGCAGAGCCTCAGCCTCAGCTGCGTGCAGCTTACCGGTACCGGCAGCCGGGGAAGCAGCTGCGGAGCGGGAAGCCAGACGCATACGGCGGTCAATCAGCGGCTGCAGGTTGAGAGCCATGAACGGCCACTGACCCTGGTTAGCAGGCTCGTCCTGAGCCCACACAACGTCGGTAGCGTTCGAGTACAGAGCCAGCTGTTCCTTGATCTCCTGCTCGGGCAGCGGGTACAGCTGCTCCACCGAGACAATAGCGGTCTTGGTGTCGCCGCGGCGCTCGCGCTCAGCTTCCAGATCGTAGTAGAGACGACCGGATACGAAGACCACACGCTCAACCTGAGCCGGGTTGATACCCGAACGGTCACCAATCACCGGCTGGAACGAACCCTCGGTGAAGTCCTCGATGGAGGACGCAGCAGCCTTCAGACGCAGCAGCTGCTTGGGGCTGATCACCACGAGCGGCTTGTACGGACGGTGCTGAGAGTGGCGACGCAGCAGGTGGAAGTGCGAAGCCGGGGTCGAGGGGCAGGCAACAGTCATGTTGTTCTCAGCGCACAGCTGCAGGTAACGCTCAACACGAGCCGAGGAGTGGTCAGGACCCTGACCCTCGTAGCCGTGAGGAAGCAGCATAACCAGCGAGGAGCGCTGGCCCCACTTCTGCTCGGAGGAAGACACGAACTCGTCAATGATGGTCTGAGCGCCGTTTGCGAAGTCACCGAACTGAGCCTCCCACACCACGAGCGAGTCGGGGCGCTCCACCGAGTAGCCGTACTCGAAGCCGAGAACGCCGTACTCAGAGAGGAAGGAGTTGTAGATACGGAACTTGCCCTGGTCCTCAGAGAGGTGCTCCAGCGGCGACCACTCTTCATCAGTGATGTGGTCGTGCAGAACAGCGTGACGCTGAACAAAGGTACCGCGCTGAACATCCTGACCGCTCATACGAACGTCGGTGCCCTCCATCAGCAGCGAACCGAAGGCGAGCAGTTCACCCATACCCCAGTTCACGTTGCCGGTGCGGCCCATCTCAACGCGCTGCTCCATGAGCTTCTTCAGCTTCTTGTGGACGGTGAAGCCCTCGGGAGCCTTACCGAACGCGTCAGCGATGTGCTGGAAAGTCTCACGGGAAATCGCAGTCTTACCGCCGTGAACGACCTCGGTGTTCTGCTGAGCAGCGGGCAGTTCCAGACCGGAAACGTGCGCGCCAGCAGGAGCCGGTGCCGAAGACTGAGTCTCAACGAAGATAGCGTCCAGCTTCGAGTGGTAGGAGTCCAGAACTTCGTCTGCCTCTTCCTGAGAGACGTCGCCGCGACCGACCAGGTCCTGTGCGTACAGGGTGCGGGTCGAGGGCAGTGCGTCGATGTCCTGGTACATCTTCGGCTGGGTCATCGACGGATCATCAGCCTCGTTGTGACCGCGGCGGCGGTAGCAAATCAGGTCAATGACAACGTCGCGACCGAAGCGCTCACGGTACTCGAATGCCAGGCGTGCAGCGCGAACCACCGCATCCGGGTCATCGGCGTTGACGTGGAAGACCGGGGCCTTGGTCATACGCGCAATGTCGGTAGCGTGGGTTGCGGTGCGGCCGTCGTTCGGCAGGGTGGTGAAGCCAATCTGGTTGTTCACCACAACGTGTACGGTGCCGCCGGTGGTGTACGCCTTCAGGTCAGCCATCTGCAGGGTCTCCATGACGATGCCCTGGCCAGCGAACGCTGCGTCACCGTGAATCAGGATCGGCAGGACCGGGTGGCCCTCAACGCCCTGCTCGCGGTAGACATCCTGCTTAGCGCGGACGATACCCTCGAGCACGGTGTTTGCAGCCTCAAGGTGCGAGGGGTTAGCAGCCACGTACACCTGGGTCTGTTTACCGGAATCGGAGGTGAAGACACCCTCGGTACCGAGGTGGTACTTCACGTCACCGGAGCCGCCCTCGTAAGGTGCTGCGGTGCCGGAGAACTCACGGAAAATCTGAGCGTAGGACTTACCAGCAATGTTGGTCAGCACGTTCAGGCGACCGCGGTGTGCCATACCAATGGCAACGCCCTTCAGGTCGTTGTTAGCGGCCTTGTCCAGAACAGCGTCCAGCAGCGGAATCAGGGACTCGCCGCCCTCCAGGGAGAAGCGCTTCTGACCCAGGTACTTGGTCTGCAGGAAGTTCTCGAATGCCTCAGCCTCAACCAGCTTGGAGAGAACACGCAGCTGCTCCTCGCGGGTGGGCTTAGCAACGCCGCGCTCCAGGCGCTCCTGGAACCATGCGCGAACCTCGGGGTTCTCAGAGTACATGTACTCAACGGACAGGGAACCGGAGTATGCCTCGTGCAGGCGCTCCAGGATGGTGCGCAGCGGCAGACGCTCGGAACCGCCGAAGCCACCGGTCGGGTAGACGCGGTCCAGATCCCACAGGGTCAGGCCGTAGTTCTCCAGCTTCAGGTCCGGGTGCGAACGCATCTTGTAACCAACGGGGTTGGTTGCTGCGGTCAGGTGGCCGTGCACGCGGTAAGCGTGAATCAGCTGCTGGATACGTGCAACCTTAGAGATCTCCTGAGCGTCATCGACGTGGTTGTCGCGTGCCCAACGAACCGGCTCGAAAGGAACCTTCAGGTCGCGGAAGATTGCGTCGTAGAAGTCGTCGCCGCCGAGCAGGTAGTGCTCAACCAGCTTCAGGAACTCACCGGAACCTGCACCCTGAATGACGCGGTGGTCGTAGGTGCTGGTCAGGGTGATGATCTTGGACAGACCCTGCTGGGTGATGAGCTTCTCGGACAGGCCGCGGAACTCAGCCGGGTACTCCAGAGCACCCACACCGATGATGGCTGCCTGGCCCTTGGAGAGGCGGGGCACCGAGTGGACGGTACCAATACCACCGGGGTTGGTCAGCGAAACAGTGGTGCCGCGGAAGTCCTCAATGGTCAGCGCGCCGTTACGGCCACGCTTAACGATGTCGTTGTACGCATCCCAGAACTCGCGGAAGCTCAGCTGCTCAGCACCCTTGAGGTTCGGAACGACCAGGTTACGGGAACCGTCGGGGCGGGGCAGGTCAATAGCCAGACCAAAGTTCACGTGTGCGTTGTGGATTGCAACGGGCTTGCCCTTCTCGTCCACACCGTAGGTCACGTTCATCGAAGGCATCGCTGCCACTGCGCGAATTACTGCGTAACCAATGATGTGGGTGAAGGAGACCTTGCCACCGCGGGTGCTTGCCAGGTACTTGTTGATGGCAGCACGGTTCTCAATGAGCAGCTTTGCGGGGACCGCACGAACGGTGGTCGCGGTGGGGACAGTCAGCGACTCTTCCATGGTCGTGACGACTGCCTTAGCAGGGCCGCGGAGGGGGACAATCTTGTCTTCAGCAGGTTCCACAGGTTCAGCCTTCTTGGTAGCAGCGGGAGGGGTTGGGTTAGCAGGCGCAGCCGCAGGCTTCGGTGCCGCGGGGGCGGGAGTTGCTACAGGTGCGGCAGGCGCAGCCGGTGCGGCGGGTGCCGCAGCAGGAGCTGCACTAGCGGTACCGGCGCCTCCCAGCGCCTTGTCGATGGTCTCAAAAATGGGCCACCATGAAGGGTCCACGAGGTTCTTGCCCTTCTGGTAACGCTCGTACTGTTCTTCAACGAACCATTCGTTACCGGCAAATTCCTCAGGCACCAGATGTTCTGGCAGATTTGGCACGTTAAACGCCTCTTCCAATTAGTGTGAATTTATCCGTCGCGTCCGGGACTCTCCCCGGCATAGACGACCCGCGTCTTCGAGGGGCGAATCATCACGCTGAGCATGTGCGCATCGCCTAAGATGGTGGCCGTATGTGCGGGGTGTGCACCGTACAAACCTGCCTAGCGTGCCGTGAACGTCGGGGTTCATCCGCTTGCATGGCGGCACACTCATGCTCCTATGTATAAGTGTAAAGAGAAGCACGGTGAACTTTCCAGCTCATCGCGCCATATCCGCAATGCAATTTTTCACTCTTACGGATTAGCAATGAGCCGCGTGCGCAACAAGTGCTGTCTTGCACTTGTGAGCAGGCACTCTACAGCACCGGGAAGTGACGAAACCTTCGCTAAAATATGGGGTATGGATGACCCTTTGAGTAAGACTCTGACTACTAGCCAGCGCAGAATACTGCCCGCGTACTCTGCTCAACACGGCACGGTAACACCCAAAAACACCACCTCCGATGCTCAGCATCTGGACAGCCTGGCTGCGGGGCTACCCCGCCAGGCCCAAGGCACCGTGCACCAGTTGATGGAGGCGGTGGCTGAGTGGATCTGATTCTCCTGCTCATCGGCCTGCTCCTCATCCTGGGTACCGGCTTCTTCGTTGCCGTAGAGTTCTCACTCGTGGCGCTCGAAACCGCCACCGTGCAGCAGGCAAAGGACTCCGGCGATAAAGCCGCCGACGCCGTCCTGCGCTGCCTCAAAACCCTCTCCACTCAGCTGTCCAGCTGCCAGATCGGCATCACCATAACCACGCTGCTGACCGGCTACACTCTCGATTCCGCCATCAAGGCGCTCACCACCGGCGCCATCAGCAGCCTGGGTCTGCCCACCAGCGTGACCGATATGCTCACCCTGCTGCTGGCAATGCTCATCGCAACCCTGCTCTCCATGATCGTCGGCGAACTGCTGCCCAAGGGCCTCGCTATCGCCGAACCCTACGATGTGGCGCGTCGAGTCGCCCCCGCGCAGCTCGCCTTCACCCGCGTCATATCCCCGCTCGTGCGCATCATGAACGGCTCCGCCAACTGGATCCTCGGACGCTTCGGCATGGAAGCCAAGGAGGAACTCTCCGCGGCACGCACCCCCGAAGAGCTCTCCTCCATGGTTCGTCGCTCCGCAGAAGAAGGCACCCTCGACTCGGACGCGGCACGCTTCGTGGACCGCACCCTGCGCTTCTCCGAGCTGACCGCCTCCGAAGTAATGACCCCGCGCGGCCAGGTCGCCATGCTCGAAGACACCGCCCCCGTTGCCGAAGTCATCAAGCTGGCACGCTCCACCGGCCACTCCCGATTCCCCCTCTACAAGGGCGACCACGACAACATCGTGGGCGTCGTACACGTGAAGAAGGCAGTCGGCGTGCCCCCGGAGGTTCGCGAAACCCTCGAAGCCGGCGCCCTCGCAGAAGACGTGCTACAGGTTCCCGAAACCCTGCACCTGGACGCGCTGCTCACCCAGCTACGCCAGGGCGCCCTGCAGCTCGCCGTGGTCCTCGACGAATACGGCGGAACCGCCGGCATCGCAACTCTCGAAGACCTCGTCGAAGAAATCGTCGGCGAAGTCTCCGACGAACACGACCGCGGCCGCACCGAACGCCCCCTACGCTACGGCAACGGCGACTGGGTGTTCTCCGGCCTGCGCCGCCCCGACGAAATCAACACCCTCATCCCCGGACTCGAGGTTGAGGAAAGCCCCGAATACGAAACCGTCGGCGGCTTCATGATGGAACGACTCGGCCGCATCCCCGAAGTAGGCGACAGCGTCCCCGTACCCGGCGGCACCCTGCGCGTCGACACCCTCGAAGGCCGCCGCGTGGACCGCATCCGATTCACCCCCGCACCTAGCGCACAGGAACAGACCGAGAAGGGAGGCAACGCATGAACGACTGGGTAGCCATCGCACTGCTCGTCATCCTGCTCGCCGGAAACGCCTTCTTCGTCGCCGGTGAATTCGCCATCATGTCCACCCGACGAGCACAAATCGAACCGCTCGCCGAAGAAGACAATAAGCGAGCGCAGACCGTCATCTACGCGCTAGAAAACGTCTCGCTCATGCTCGCCACCTGCCAGCTGGGCATCACCATCTGCTCCCTGCTGATTCTGAACGTCTCAGAACCGGCACTGCACCACATGATGGAGGTGCCCCTGCACCTGGTCGGCCTGCCCCACGCGATCGTGGACGTAATCGCCTTCGTCATCACCCTGATTCTGGTCACCTACCTGCACGTGATCTTCGGCGAGATGGTTCCCAAGAACGCCGCCGTGACCCTCGCCGCCCGCGGTGTGGCTCTCTGGATTGTGCCGACCCTGGTGACCTTCTCCAAGATTTTCGCCCCCGTGGTCGCCCTGCTGAACAACCTGTCCAACAAGCTGCTGGCGCTCATGAAGGTTGACGCGAAGGACGAAGTCGCCTCCACCTTCACCCTGGGCGAGTTGCAGACCATCGTGGCAACCTCAACCGCGGAAGGCACCGTGGAAGACGACGCCGGCGTGATTGAAAGTGCCCTCGAATTCACCGAGAAGGACGTCTACGAAATCATGGTGCCCGGCGATAAGCTCGTCACCTTGCCCTTCGGCAGCACCCCCGCCGAATTGGAACGCGCCGTGGCACGCAGCGGCTACTCCCGCTTCGTCATTACCGACAGCGACGGAACCTACATGGGCTACCTGCACGTGAAGGATGCCCTCGCCATCGCCCCCGAGCGGTTCGAGGAGCCCTTCCCCTGGTACAAGCTGCGTTCCCTGGACACGCTCACCCCGACCACCGATATTGACGATGCGCTCGCCTCCATGCAGCGCAGTCGAACCCATATCGCGCAGGTTATGGATGAACAGGGCGTAACCCTCGGCGTGGTCTTCCTCGAAGACGTGCTGGAGGAGCTCGTTGGCGAAATCAACGACACCACCCAGGATGCGGTGCGTGAGCGTGTACGCCGACAGCAGGCGCGTGAAGCCCAGTAACCGAATGAAGCCCAGTAACCGCATCGTGAGATACTCCGAGTAAAACGGGGGAATCTTGAACACACAGCCCGCCCCGCACTCTCGTGAAGGAGAGTGCGGGGCGGGTTGTTTTGCGGTCAGAAACGGCGTATGGGTGCCCCCTAGGGGCAGTCTCAGGTGGAGGGATGAAGCGGCGGCAGGGGAGCGGAGCAAGCTTAGCTAAATATCCCTGCTACATAAGCTTCCAACAGGGAAAATGAGCCGCCCAACACCACCCACATGACAACAATAAAGAGTTGTTTATACGGGTGTGCGCATGATGTAGTTAAGGAACCTACAGACTAGAACGAACCGAAAGAGAGCCCTCATGTCGCACCCGAAGATCACCCGCAAGCACTTCCTCACCGCAATGGGCTCACTCGCCGCATCCTCCCTGCTGCTGGCAGGCTGCGCAACCGAGAACAAGACCTCCTCCGGTTCGTCCTCCTCGGCTGGCTCCAACAACGGCAAGGTGAAGGTCGTCGCCTCCACCGACGTCTACGCAGACATCGCCAAGCAGATCGGCGGCGACTACATCGAGGTTACCGCGCTGATTGCCTCCACCAGCACCGACCCCCACTCCTACGAAGCCACCAGCGCCGACCGCCTCAAGGCGAAGGACGCATCCCTGATCGTCATCAACGGCGCAGGCTACGACCTGTTCCTCGAAGACCTCGCAGGCAAGGACAACGCCTCCCAGAAGATCGTGAACGCGGTCAAGGTCAGCGGCAAGCTCACCGATGCCGAATACACCCATCTGGTCGAGGACCACCGCGGCGGCGAACACCACGAAGACGGCGGCGACCACGCCCACGCACACGAGTTTAACGAGCACCTCTGGTACGACTTCGAAACCATGAAGAAGGTCGCCCAGAAGATCGCTGAAGAGCTCGCAGGCCTCGACTCCGCACACGCTGAGGCGTTCCGCACCAACGCATCCACCTTCTCCAAGGAACTGGACGCACTGGACACCACCGCCAAGGCAATCGCCGGTGAAGACAAGAAGTACCTGTCCACCGAGCCCGTGCCGGACTACCTGATTTCCTCCACCGGCGCAGAGAACGCAACCCCCAGCGAATTCGCTGAGGCAGCCGAAGCCGGCAACGACGTTCCCGCACTCGTCCTGAAGGAAACCAAGGACATGGTCACCGAGAAGAAGGTCCAGCTGCTCGCCTACAACGAGCAGACCTCCACCTCCCAGACTAACGAGGTGCTGCAGGCAGCTAAGGACGCCTCGGTGAACTACGTATCCTTCACCGAAACCCTGCCGGAAAATACCAACTACCTGGCATGGATGAAGACCAACGTCAGCAACCTCGAAAAGGCGCTCTCCTAAGTGACTGACAACAATAACGGTGCCACCCCCGCGATTTCCATTCGCGGGGGTAGCCTCGCTTTCGGGGCCCGCACCCTCTGGAAAGATTTAACCCTCGACATCGGCGCAGGCGAATACTTCGCCGTGCTCGGACCCAACGGCTCCGGCAAGTCCACCTTCCTCAAAGTCGTTCTCGGCCTGACCGGACTCAACGCTGGCGAAATCTCCGTGCTTGGCAAACCCGCACGTCTGGGCAACGCCGGCGTCGGCTACGTACCGCAGCAGAAGTCCATCCCCACCTCCACCCCGATGCGCGCCCGCGACCTCGTGGGACTTGGCGTGGACGGGCACCGCTGGGGCATCCGCCTGCACGGCCGCAAATACCGCGCCAAGGTTGACGAGCTCCTCGAAGCCGTCGGCGCAACCGAATACGCGAACGTGCCGGTGGGTCTGCTCTCCGGTGGTGAGCAGCAACGCCTGCGTATCGCCCAGGCGCTCGCGAACGACCCGAAGATTCTGCTGGCTGATGAGGCGCTACTCTCCCTGGACCTCAACCACCAGTACGCGGTGGCTGAGCTGATTCACCGGTTCAACCGTGAACGCGGCGTGGCGGTGGTGTTCGTGACCCACGAAATCAACCCCATCATTGAGCATGTGGATCGCGTGCTCTATCTGGCGAACGGCCGTTTCACGGTCGGGTCGGTGGAAGAGGTCATGACCAGCGAGACTCTCACCTCCCTGTACGGAACCCCGGTGAGCGTGCTCAAGTCTAATGGCCGTTACGTGGTGGTGGGTGAGACTCACGCCAGCGACCACTGCCATATTGAGGGCACCGACCAGAACATTCACGGCTCCCACCTGAAGTCTGGTCTTTCTGAACCGCAGCGCACTCTACACATTCCGGGAGGAACCACTCGATGACCATTCTTGCTTCCCTCCCCGCTCTGGCACCGGTTGCCGCCGCGCAGAACGATTTGCTCTCCCGTATCTTCGTTTTTGACCGCTACGGTGAGCTGTTGCAGATGCTGCAGAACTCCATTTTTGCTGGCGCTGTTCTGGGCCTTATCGGTGGTTTCGTCGGCATTTTCGTGATGATGCGCGACCACGCCTTTGCGGTGCACGGCGTCTCTGAAATGTCTTTCGCGGGTGCCGCCCTTGCCCTGTTGCTCGGCTATGACGTGGTGACCGGCTCCATGGTCGGTTCGATTGCCTCGGCTCTGCTGATTGCCTTTCTGGGCTCTAAGGCGAGTAACTCGAACTCGGTCATTGGTGCGCTCATGCCGTTCGGCTTGGGCTTGGGTATTCTCTTCCTCTCCCTGTACCAGGGCCGTAGCGCGAATAAGTTCGGTCTGCTGACCGGTCAGATCGTGTCCGTGGATGCCGACCAGCTGCACACCATGATTATTGGTGCGGTAGTTATTATTTCCCTGCTGGTGATGGTGTGGCGTCCGCTGAGCTTCTCCTCCCTGGACCCGGAGGTCGCGCGCGCTAAGGGCGTGCCGATGCGCTTCCTGTCCCTGGTGTTCATGGTGATTCTGGGTATTGCTGTGGCGCTGTCGGTGCAGGTGGTCGGTTCGCTGCTGGTGCTGGCGCTGCTGATTACTCCGGCGGCTGCGGCGATGCAGGTGACGGCTTCTCCGGTACGTACCCTAATCTTGTCGGTGCTGTTTGCGGAGGCGTCCATTGTGGGCGGTATTCTGCTGGCTCTTGCCGGTTCGCTGCCGATTAGCCCCTACGTGACCAGCATTTCCTTCCTGATTTACGTGGTGTGCCGTGTGATTGGTGGCGTGAAGCGCCGCCATAGCGCGTCGGGCCGCCAGCTGGCTGAGAAGGCATAAGACCTATAGAAAGAGCCCCACCTCGGGAATGAGGCGGGGCTCTTTCGTTGTCGTGCTGTGTTAGCGCTACGGGTCATGTACCCGGTGTGCAATGCGGGCTCAACCTGTGTGGCGTTGTGTTGCCCTGTCCAGATGCCCTGTGTGTCGTGCTGTAGCGGCGTCGAAGATCTTTAAAGACGCCCTCTTCTTGTTCCTCCAGAGAAGGATCCTCTCCGGTGAAGGAAAGCCCCTCAGCAGGTGAGGGGTGCGGCTTAGCCTGCAACGTTAGCGTGAAGCGCCGCCCTGCGACTCTTCCTCGCGACGTGCCAAAGTGCAGTCCGGGCAGTAACCGGTCACTTCAACCACGTGCTCCAGCTCCGAGAAGCCGTGCTGCTTACCCATCGCCAGTGCCCAGTCCTCGAGGGCGGGTGCTTCTAGCTCAATGGCGGTGCCGCATCGGCGGCAGAGCAGGTGGTGGTGGTGATCTTTCACCCGGCAGTGGCGGTACAGGGTCTCACCCTCAACGCCCTTGACCGAGTCGAGCTCACCGGCGTTAGCCAGTGACTGCAACACACGGTAGGTTGTTGCGAGAGAGACCTGTTCCTTGCGGTTCGCGAGGGTCAGGTGCAGATCCTGTGCTGAGATGAAATCGCCGAGCTCTTCCATGGTCGCCTTGATGATGCGACGCTGGCGGGTATTTCGGGCTTCGGCAGGCTTCGTAATTCTCCGTACGGGAATATGAGTGTCCATTGCTGAACCTTTCGGGGCGGAAATCCGTCCCATTGTGTGGTCAATCTTGTCTTACGACTTTACACTAGAGGCGTTCAAAAGGTGGTTGATTTGCGCTTTATCTCAAAAATTGAAGTCATCAACAGGCACGAATGAGGGTTAACGGTAGACTAAAACTATGAAAATGACGAAGTACACCCACTCATGTATCCGCCTTGAGAATGAGGGGCGCACCCTCGTTCTTGACCCCGGCAACTTTGCCGCAGAAGGCGAACACGCCACCGCGCTGGAAGGCGCCGATTACCTGTTCGTGACCCACGCGCATCCGGACCATTTTGATGGCCCGTCGGTGCTGCCGCTGATTGCTGAGCGTGCCGAGTCGCAGACCCCGTTGAAGATTTGGGCTCCCGAGGCTGTCGCCCAGACCATCAAGGAGGCTGTGCCCGCTGCCGAGGTTACCGTTGTTTCCTCTGATTCTGAGTTCAGCATCCCCGGTTTTGAGGTGAAGACCTACGGCGGTCAGCACGCCCTGATTCACCCGCTGATTCAGACCATCGCTAATGTCGGTTACCTGATTAACGGTGCCGTGTACCACCCGGGTGACTCGTTGGTGGTTCCGCACCGCGTGCGTGCGAATACCGTTCTGGTGCCGATTCACGCGCCCTGGTCGAAGGTTCAGGAAGTCATTGATTTTGTGATTGCGACCGGCGCTCAGCGTGTGGTTCCGATTCACAATGGCATGATTAACGCCAACGGCACCGGCATTATTGAGGGTTTGGTGACGAACTTCGGCGCGAAGTACGGCACTGAGCTTAAGCACCTGAACCCCGGTGAGAGCATTGAGGTTGAGGCGTAAGCCTGACCGTTGAGCTTCAAACGCGCCGATGACGGCGCATGAAGGAGAATATTGTGAGCACGATTTTTACCAAGATTATTGAGGGCGAGATTCCCGGCCGCTTCGTCTGGAAGGACGAGCACTGCGTCGCCTTCCTGGACATCATGCCCCTGTCGGAAGGTCACCTGCTGCTCGTTCCCCGCGCTGAGGTCGACCGTTGGCCAGACCTGCCGGCTGAGCTGGCGGCGCACCTGTTCGCTGTGGCGCACAAGATTTCTGGTGCCCTGGATCAGGCGTTCGACAAGGACCGTGTGGCTCTGATGATTGCGGGCTTCGATGTGCCGCACACCCACATCCATCTGTTCCCGGTTGATAGCATGGCTGATTACGATCCCGCCAACGCGAAGAAGGACGCTACCGCCGAAGAGCTGGATGCTGCCGCTGAGAAGGTGCGTGCTGCCCTGCGCGAGTGCGGCCACGGTGAGTTCGTGCCGGAGGCGTAAGCGCCTCCTTGGCACTGAGCCTTCCGCAGAACAGCACGTATAAACACGAAGGAGCCGCCCTCTACAGAACAGTAGAGGGCGGCTCCTTCGTTAATATATCCCGTTGCTATATCCCGGGAGCGGGAAAGAAGCTTAGTGCTTCTCAGCCTTGGAAATCTGGTCGGCTAGGTCCTCGGGGGAGAGGTTAGCGGAGGAGAACTCGGGGGTCAGCGGCAGGTGCAGCTGCAGGCCGGTACCGGGGCAAATCTCGACCTTTGCGGAGCGCAGCTTGAAGTCGACCACGTGGCCGCCCTGAACACGCTCATCATCGATAAAGTGGGCGTGGCAGCCGGGCACCGAGATGCCCTGCTCGTAGATCGGGGTGCGGAAGCCAACAATCGTGCCGGTCACGTTATCGAACTGGACAATGTCCTCGTTCTCAGTGGCCGCAACCATCTTCGGGTAGGGCTTCTCCTGCTTGATGACGGTGCGGGTGCGGACCCATTCGAACTCGCCGTAAATCTTGATGGCGTACATGTAGTTCTTAGAGACGGTGAAGTCATCCAGAATCTGCGAGGCAGACTTACGGAGTAGGTTATGCGGTAGTTCGCGCTTAATCATGGGCACGAAGTTGGTGACCACGGCGTAGGGGGTCTGCTGGCGCAGGTCGGGCAGGGATACGGAGCCGTCGTGGCGTACCTGGTAGCAGACGCCGTCGAGGACGACCATTTCGCCGTCGAGGCCGTTGAAGGTACCCACACCGAAGTTGCCGTGGCTCAGGAGCTCACCGATGGTCATCTCGCCATCGTAGATGCCGTCCAGTAGCTGGGACATGAGGCCGGTCTGAAAAACTTCGTTACGGAAAACAGTTTCACCGTTTAGGATGGTCGGCTGATATGCCATGAGATTTCTCCTCGTTACAGTGGATGCGGCGTCAGACGGGTCGGTCGGTCATCGGCGATACTCGCCCTAGCTGATACTAAAAAGGGGAAGGGCGTCGGTGAGAACACGGCGTTGTGATGTCGTTTCTCGCGGAATTCGTAGGTGCCGCCGGCCGGGCGCACGCACTTTCATTGTACGCCTGTGCAGGAAGAACCCCGGGACTAGCGGGTACGACATCTTATGATGTGACCCGCGACCTGCTCCTACAAGGGAAGAGGGGGTAGGGTCCGTTAGAGCTCCAGAAGCATCTCCACATGCTCAATCCCGACCTCAAGGTACGGCTCTCCCACTTGCACGAACCCCGCCGCACCATAGTAGCTGTCTTTCAGGTAGGACTGGGCGCTAATCACCAGCTGACGAGCTTCCGTATTTTCACGGACCCAGCTAATCGCCTCATGCAGTAGGGCGCGCCCCAGACCGGTGCCACGCGCCTCCTCACGGACAGCTACTCGACCGACGGTCCAAGCACCTTCGATAGGGCGGTGATAGCCATCATCGACCGTCATAAGATCAAAGAGACGCAGGTAAGCCAGAACTCGACCAGCCTTATCCGCGTGGAAGAAATGAACAGACTCGAAGTCTGCTTCATCTGGCTCCTGCGCAAGAATCTGCTGACCCACAGTAAAAACAAGAGAACGAGTGATATGAATCTGCTGAAGCTCACGTAGAGTCAGCTCGTTGAAGTACTTTGCCTGAAAATATGCGGCGGAATCTGGCAACGGCGTTTCCTTTCAAATACGTTCTGCGTGATGAAAGAGCATACCTCAGTGTTGAAAGCTCTGTACAAAGGTATAGGTATGAAGCCGCTCTATGAGATTTACCGGTACAGCCCTCCACAGGTATTTATTGCTCACAGCGTGTCTGCAAGGATAACCATCTAGACCGCGCATGAGTTACAAAGCTCTTATACTGAGAACGTTATTATCACTCAACACCTTGGAGGTAACTCTATGTCTATCGCCGCTATCATGACCTGGACTTTGCAATCAGAAATTCCAGTACCTCAGGATGCTCAAGCCCTTTTGGGGTCGGGCGAAAGCGCTGTCGCAGCCTTTGCTACTTTCCGCGATTCCGCGATTTTCACGACTCACCGACTCATCATTCGTGATGCTCAAGGCCTGACGGGTAAGAAGGTAGAAATGTATTCGTTGCCTTACTCCTCAATCCATATGTGGTCTTCTGAAAATGCAGGAAACCTGTTCGACGCGAATAGTGAAATTGCTCTATGGACGAAGGTTGGCTACATCAAAATCAAGCTGGGTCGAAAGATTGACGTGCGCAAGCTTGACCGGCTCATCGCTCAGCAGGTTCTAAACGCTCAGCAGCATTAGGGCATAAAAATAGACTGGCGTTCCCTCCGGTTGCACGACAAAAAGGGAGGGAACGCCAGCACCAACAGCTTAGCCCTTAGAGCCGCTCTAAGCGCAACTAAGACACACGAGGCTCATCGAGGCAGAAAAATATTAGACACGAACCGTCACCAAAATAGTCCGGTGAGCCTGAGCCCTGCAGAAACTCCGCAGATACCCTGCAGAAACCCCTCAGAATATACAACAACGGCCTATACGCTCCCAAAGGAACGTATAGGCCGTTGTCTGCTATCTAGAACTTACCCCAGAACCCACCCCGCAACTAACCTCAGTGCGGGTGCGGGGCAAAGCCCAGAAGGAAAGATAAGACGCCAGCGAATTAGACGCCGTAGTACAGCTGGTACTCAAGCGGGTGCGGAACCAGCGAAAGCGGCTCCAGCTCGTTCTTACGCTTGTAGTCAATCCAAGCCTGAATCAGGTCCTCGGTGAAGACGCCGCCCTCGAGCAGGAAGTCGTGGTCAGCCTCCAGAGCCGCCAGTGCCTCCTCCAGGTTAGCCGGAGCCTTCTTGATGTCCTTAGCCTCTTCAGCGGGCAGCTCGTACAGGTCCTTATCGATCGGTGCCGGCGGCTCAATGCGGTTACGGATACCGTCCAGACCAGCCATCAGCTGAGCAGCGAACGCGAAGTAGGGGTTAGCGGAGGGGTCCGGTGCACGGAACTCCAGACGCTTAGCCTTCGGGTTGGTACCGGTAATCGGGATGCGGATCCCGGCAGAACGGTTACCCTGCGAGTACACCATGTTGACGGGAGCCTCGTAGCCGGGAACCAGACGCTTGTACGAGTTCACGGTCGGGTTAGTGAATGCCAGCACAGCGGAGGAGTGCTCAATCAGACCGCCAATGTACCAGCGTGCGGTGTCAGAGAGGTTAGCGTAGCCGCGCTCATCGTAGAAGAGAGGCTCACCGTCCTGCCACAGCGACTGATGGCAGTGCATACCGGAGCCATTATCGCCGAAGACGGGCTTGGGCATGAAGGTTACGGACTTGCCCCATGCGTCTGCGGTGCCCTTGATGACGTACTTGAACTTCAGCAGATCGTCAGCTGCCTTGGTGAGGGTATCGAACTTGTAATTGATTTCTGCCTGGCCGGCTGCGCCCACCTCGTGGTGGCTACGCTCAACCTCAAGACCAACCTCGTCCATTGCTACGCACATTGCGTCACGCAGGTCAGCCTGCTTGTCGACAGGGGAGACGGGGAAGTAGCCGCCCTTGACGGGGGTCTTGTTGCCCAGGTTGCCGCCCTCTTCCTTGCGGCCGGTGTTCCAGGGAGCCTCGTCGGAATCAATCTTGTAGAACACAGAATTCGGCTCAACCTGGTAGCGGACATCCTCGAAGACAAAGAATTCAGCCTCGGATGCGAAGAACGCGGTATCTGCAATGCCGGTGGACTGCAGGTAAGCCTCAGCGCGCTCAGCAACGCCGCGGGGGTCACGGTGGTAGGGCTCGCCGGTGCGGGGGTTCACGATGGAGCAGATGATGACCAGGGTCTTCTCAATGCGGAAGGGGTCAACGTACGCAGACTGAACATCGGGGATCAGCTGCATGTCAGACTCTGCAATGCCCTGGAAGCCGCGGATAGAGGAGCCATCAAAAAGCTGGCCGTTGACGAAGAAATCGTCATCAATCGCCTTAGCGGGCAGGTTGAAGTGCTGCTGCACGCCGGGCATGTCGGTGAATCGGATATCAACGAAGACTACTTCTTCGTTCTTGATAAAGTCGAGAACTTCCTGGGGGCTGGTAAACATGAGGACTGCTCCTTGTTCGACTGACGGTGCAGGAGGGTGTTTTCCCTCATCACATTCAGTCTTTGGTTTAGTTTTTGGCCGCGGGCAAAACCCTGTGACATATCAAGCATAGTGGTTATTTTTTGCGCGTGCGTGACTATCGTGTTTCGGTAATGTTACAAATCCTGGAAAGGAGTTACATCTTGGTTGTCTCACGAAACACAGTAGAGATGCTAACGCCCTCTAGTAAAGCTCTAGCAAAGCCAATAGCAATGCCCTCAGCAACGCAATAACCGGGCGTAACAAAAGGCTCCGACCCTCCCCACACGGGAAGAGCCGGAGCCTTCAAAACCTTATATTGGTGTCTCGCTTAGCGGCCGCGCATCGCACGACGGTCCGGGCGAGCACGCATCGGGTCAATACCCTTAGGAACAGCGTTCATCGGGTTACGCATAGTGTTCAGAGTGCTCAGACGACCCGAAACAACCTGCATCTCCTGCTGAGTCAGAGCCTTCGGAAGCTTGTTCATAGTCTTCACAACGTCCTTGAGCTCAACCTGACCCTCTTCGTGACCGGTCTCAATCACGTGAACCGGAACGCCCGGAGCCACACGGTTCAGGTGCTTCTTCTCAGTGTTCACCAGGGAAGTCACGCGGCTGTGAGGGCCCTCGGTCACCAGCACAATACCGGGACGGCCCAGCGCACGGAACACCAGATCCTGGTTGCGGTTCGCAGCAACGGGCTGCTCCTCAACAATCCAACCGCGGCGCACCGAGTTCATCGCCGCACCACTACGACCGGGCTGGTTCTCAATCTGAGCAAAAGCCGCAGTCTGCGCGCGGCGACCCAGCAGAAGCATCGCCACAATAGCGGCAACGCCCAGACCCAGAATCAGGAAAGTAATCCAGTTATTCAGGGCAATACCGATGAGGAGGAAAACCAAAAGGGTACCCAGAGCCGACAGACTCAGAATCCAACCGATATTCGGGTCGGACTTCTTGGTCATCTGGTAGACCTGCTTCATCTGGGCGAAAGTGCCCGGAGTGCGTTCCTTCTTCTTTTTCTTCTCTTCGCGCTTATCTGCCACGATTCTTCCTCGGCTGGTTCTTCCGCGGCCCCGAGAAGCGCCTCAAACGCTCACGGAACCATAGTGACGTAACGATGCAGTGTATGCCTGCAATTTTTCTAGTTTACCCTACCGCACAAGGGGCGGGGCATAAGGGGAGGCTCCCCGAACACCGGATGAACACCGGGGTCGAGGAGCCTCAACGCTCTCAGAAAGATTCTGAAAATGCTTAGTAGCCCGCAGCCACCAGGGAGGAGGCTTCCTGCAGAGCTGCACCCTCGCCCTCAATGTGGGCAAGGTTCTCAGGGATCGGGTAGCCGTTCTTACGCATTGCACGAGCCCACAGGCGACCTGCACGGTACGAAGAACGAACCATCGGGCCCGCCATAACGCCAGCGAAACCAATCTCCTCAGCCATGTTCGCGAAATCCACGAACTGCTGCGGCTTCACCCAACGCTCAATCGGGTGGAAGAGCGGGCCGGGGCGCAGGTACTGGGTGAGGGTAATGATGTCACAACCAGCATCGTGCAGATCGCACAGCGCCTCGTAAATCTCGTCATCGGTCTCGCCCATACCCAGAATCAGGTTGGACTTGGTGACCATGCCGCCTTCCTTAGCCTGGGTAATAACATCCAGGGAACGCTCGTAACGGAACGCCGGGCGAATCTGACGGAAGATACGGGGGACGGTCTCCAGGTTGTGCGCGAACACCTCAGGCTTAGCGTCAATCACCTTCTGAACATGCGCGGGAACACCCTTGAAGTCGGGGACGAGCATCTCAACGCCGGTGTTCGGGCACATCTTGTGAATCTGACGGGTGGTCTCTGCGTACAGCCACGCACCGCCGTCTTCCAGATCGTCACGAGCAACACCGGTCACGGTTGCGTAACGCAGACCCATGACCTTCACGTTCTTAGCAACCTTGAACGGCTCAGCGTAGTCAACAGCGACGGGCTTGCCGGTCGCAATATTGCAGAAGTCGCAACGGCGGGTGCACTCGGAACCACCAATCAGGTAGGTTGCCTCACGGTCTTCCCAGCACTCGTAAATATTGGGGCAGCCAGCCTCTTCACACACGGTGTGCAGGCCCTGACCACGAGCCAGCTCACGCATCTCGTTGTATTCGGGGCCAACAATAGCCTTGGTCTTAATCCAGTGAGGCTTCTTCTCAATGGGAACCTCAGCGTTGCGGGCCTCCACACGCAGTAGCTTGCGTCCTTCAGGTGCGGTGCTCAAAAGTCTTCTCCTTGGTCTAGATGTGCCCTCTGTGCAGGTGGGCCATCTTCTATTTTACGCCCGCTCAGGCGTAGGTGAAACTGGTTTTCGTATATGACGAACAAAGCCGGACGCGTTACGTGTACGACCCGTTCGATGCTTCTTGACTGCGTCTAACCCTGCGTTTAGTCCTGCGCCGCAATGGGCTCGAAGGAATCTGCCAGGCGGTCCTGGTACTTCAGAAGCTCCGCCTCCAGCGGCTCCAAAATATCGGCGGGGGTGATGGTACGGCCCAGCTGCTCCGAAATGGTGGTAACACCCGCATCGCTAATGCCGCAGGGAATGAACTGCTGGAAGGGTGCGGTGTCGTTGCAGCAGTTAATCGCGAAGCCATGCATCGTGGTGTTACGCGAAACGCGCATGCCCAGTGCGGCAATCTTCTTGTCCTGGGTGACGCCGTCGCCCAGAATCCACACGCCGCTGCGGCCCTCAACGCGCTCACCCTTAATGCCCATGCCAGCCAGAACGTTAATGATGATTTCCTCGACGATGCGCACGTACGCCACCACGTCGATGGGCTCGGGCAGACGAAGAATCGGGTACGCAGTCAGCTGGCCGGGGCCGTGCCAGGTCAGCTTGCCGCCGCGGTCAATCTTGACGACGGGGGTGGACTTGTCTGCGGGGTACTCGTGGTCTTCGGTGCGTTTACCCGCGGTAATCACTGCCTCATGCTCAAGCAGAAGAATCGTATTCTGGCGGGTGCGGTTAGCCACCTCATCGTGGATGCGGTACTGCTCGTCCAAGCACTCAACATAGTTCACATAGTTCGGGGCGAAGCCCACACGTTCAATCGTCACAGACATACTTTCTACCTTAGTACTGCTAGTGGAGGGAAGAAAATTAGGGCGCCCTGAATCACGTGATGAGCGAACACGGCGGAATGTTACGTGAGGGTGTGCTCAAGGGGAGGGAGGGTAAATAAGCAGATAAATACCTGAATTAACCTTTGGGGTTCTTTAGGGTATTTGAACTATTTTAGTGTGCTTAAAGATATTATTTGATGTAATTTGATAACATGATGGTATGAGAAGCAAAGAAGCACACGTTCTGGAAAGCATCGCCAACTCGGCTCTACCCACCCTGCAGATTGTCGAGTACCGGGGCGAAACCGCCGCAAGCGCACCCACCAAGAGCACACCTGCCGTACGTTCCGTACCCTCCGCGCACCCCGGACGCTACACCCTGCGCACCATTTCTCAGCCTGCCCCGCTAGATCCTTCCATCCCGCCAGATCCCTCCGCCCAGCTGGTTCCTGCCGCGCCCACTCTGCGCGCGGCAGCCAGCGGGTACGGATTCGAGGAAAACACGGATGCATCCGCTCAGCGGCACGCCCAGACCCCGCAAGTAGCCGCCGCCCTACGTAACGCGCCCGGACTCGCCAAGCTCCACGCCGTTACTAGTGGGAGCGCCGATAGCGCCAATCGGCTGTGCCTCTGGTACGAGCCCCTCGACGCGGGCACTCTCGACAAGCTCCTGCGCGCTCGCACCCTGACACCCGCCGAGCTTATGACCCTGGCACGAACCCTGCACCGGGCGCTCGGCAGCCTCAAAAAGGTGGGGGAGGGGCGCGTCGAACTAAACGCCGAATACATCGCTCTGAGCGCCGCCGGAGTGCCCAAACTCCTGCTACCTGACGCTGTCTATTGTGAGGCGGCCCCTCAAGACGGAGAACAGCTCACCGCCGCTCGGAGCAACTACGCACGCTCCGCAGCAGCCCTGCTCTGGCAAGCCGCCTGCGGGCACACACCGGAACCCTCCGCCGCCCGCGTACCCCTCTCGCTGCGGATGGGAGCCACCGGCAGCGCACCCGAAGAAGCACCCAGCAGCGAGTGGATTGAGCGCCTCGGCAGAGCCCTCGAATACCTGCTGGATGCACCCAACCAGGAGGTGGCGCTCGCAGGGCTCAGCTCCGTGGTCGTCCTGGCGGAGGAAGTGCCGCCTCGCCCGCTTAACGTCTACCTGAGCTGTTCAGAACGAGCCCGCGCCCTAATTCCCGCAGCTGTGGAGCCCGCGCCGGTACAGAAGCTCTCAAAGACGCAGAAAGCGCAACGCTACCTAGCGGAACGTTTGCCCCGCGTGAAGAAACAGGGCATGAAGAAGCCGGGCGTGAAGAAATCGGGGCGCGCAGCTACCGCAGGTTCTAAGCCGTTGATCCCCACTGCGAGCCCCGCAGAGACTGCGCCGCCCGCTCTAAAGAACGCAGAGGTGACGGGCACATCCCGCCTGACGGCGCTACGCGGTGCGCTCACTCGCCCCACCGCGCGACTGGGATTGACCGTGCGACTGGGACTGGCTGCGCGACTGGGACTGGCTGCGCTCGCGCTGGGGGCTATCGCGCTGCCTCTCGGGTACACCCTCTACGGGCAGAACGCTCCGGCAACGGCACAACCCGTATCCGCTCAAGCTGTGAACGCAGCGGGGGAGCAGGCGCCCGACGGCACGGAAACATCGGATCAGAGCACACAGGATAAAAGCGCACAGGGCGATCAGATTCTACGAGCCCTGATCGACCAGCGAAACCAAGAACGCCGTGCCCGAGGCGGCGCAGAGCTCACCGTCGACACCGCCGAAGAACTCAGCCGCGACAGCGAGAACATCCGCGTTATGGCGGTAGTCTCCGCGCCCGGCTACCGCGCCGATAAAACCGAGCAGGAAGCTCGCAAACTCAGCGAAGAAAACGGCGTCACCCGCCAGAAAGTCATCTTCGACCTGCACCGCGGGGAGAAAGGCTGGGAGATAGCCCGCGCCGAACCCGTCCCGGCATAGCTGACGCCGCGTAACTAACACCCCGTAACTGACACCGTAGAAACGCGGACACAACAAAAGGCGGCGGCCCCACCCACCGAAGTGGATGGAACCGCCGCCTTTTTGTTCACTGTCCGGGAAAACCCGGAGAGCTACACTCGGTTACCCATCAGGGCACCGCCACAAGGAAACTTCCTTGAATCTATGCAGGTCTTAGAGGCCCAGCTCAGACTCGAAGTTAGCCTCCTCCAGGCGGGTCTTGAGGGTGTGCAGGAAGCGACCAGCGTCCGCACCGTCGACCACGCGGTGATCGTAGGTGAGGGACAGGTAGCACATGGAGCGGATAGCGATAACGTCGTTACCGTCAACATCCTTGACAACCATGGGGCGCTTCACGATGGAACCGGTACCGAGGATTGCAACGTTCGGCTGGTTGATGATCGGGGTGTCGAACAGTGCACCGAAGGAACCAATGTTGGTGATGGTGAAGGTCGAACCCGACAGCTCCTCGGGGGAGATGTCGCCGGTACGTGCACGGCCACCCAGGTCGCCAATAGCCTTTGCCAGGCCAGCAATGCCCAGGTCAGAAGCGTTCTTGATGACGGGAACCAGCAGACCCTTGGGGGTGTCCACAGCAATAGCGATGTTCTCGGAGCCGTGGTAAGTGATCTGCTTGTAGTCTTCGGTCATGGAAGCGTTCAGAGCGGGGTGCTGCTGCAGAGCCTCAGCGGTTGCCTGGACGAAGAAGGGCAGGAAGGTCAGCTTAGCGCCCTCACGAGCAGCGAAGCCGTCCTTAGCCTTTGCACGCAGCTGAACGATGCGGGTCACGTCAACCTCGGTGACCTGGGTCAGCTGGGTGGAGACGTCCAGGGACTCACGCATACGCTTTGCAATAACCTGGCGGATACGTGCGGTCTTCTCGACGGTGCCACGCTTGGGGGAAACCTCGAAGGTGTGCGGTGCCTTTGCGGAACCAGCAGCCGGAGCAGCAGCTGCAGCGGGTGCAGCAGCAGCGGGAGCAGCGGAACCCTTAGCAGCGATAGCAGCCTGAACATCCTGCTTGCGGATGCGGCCACCAACACCGGTGCCCTTGACGGTGGACAGGTCGATGCCGTTGTCCTTAGCGAGCTTACGGACCAGCGGGGTCACGTATGCTTCGCCCTCAGCAGCTGCCGGAGCGGCAGGTGCAGCGGGGGCTGCAGGAGCTGCAGGAGCAGCCGGAGCAGCAGCGGGTGCTGCGGGAGCAACCGGAGCCTCAGCAACCGGAGCGGGTGCAGCGGGAGCAGCTGCAGCAGCAGCGTCGCCGATGATAGCCAGAACCTGGCCAACCTCTGCGTCCTCATCCTCGGGGATGCGGATCTCGAGCAGGGTACCTGCTACGGGGGAGGGAACCTCGGTGTCAACCT
>NZ_KV813694.1:95347-95694 GCF_001813685.1 Rothia sp. HMSC061E04
AGCAACCGGAGCGGGAGCTGCGGGAGCCTCAGCAGCTGCGGGAGCAGCCGGAGCAGCAGCGCCGGAACCGTCGCCAATGATAGCCAGAGCAGCGCCGACCTCGACGTCCTCGTCCTCGGGGACGAGAATCTGCTCAACAACGCCTGCTACGGGGGAGGGAACCTCGGTGTCAACCTTGTCGGTGGAAACCTCAACCAGGGGCTCGTCAACCTCAACCTGCTCGCCAACTTCCTTCAGCCAGCGGGTAACGGTGCCCTCGGTGACGGACTCGCCCAGTGCGGGCAGTACGACCTCGATGCCTGCAGCAGCAGCAGCGGGAGCCTCAGCAACCGGAGCGGGAGCTGCGG
>NZ_KV813694.1:95794-122296 GCF_001813685.1 Rothia sp. HMSC061E04
TGTCAACCTTGTCGGTGGAAACCTCAACCAGGGGTGCGTCAACCTCAATGGTGTCGCCGACCTCAACGAGCCAGCGGGTAACGGTACCCTCGGTCACGGACTCGCCCAGTGCGGGCAGTACTACGGTGTGGGACATAATCTTTCCCGTTCTCCTTGTGAATGCTTGAACTAGAAAAATGTGAGCGGCGACCCGGATGCGCGCCGTATGCGTCAAAGCACGTCGACGCGCATCCGGATAGGGGCGTTGTTCAGCGGATACGCCCGGCAACCGCTAACGACCAACGGTCGTCAATACTAAGCTGACGCGCTAACGCCAGTCAGCAAAATTTATGCGCTGTGCAGCGGGGTGCCGTTCAGGACCATTGCAGCCTCACCCAGGGACTCGTTCTGAGTCGGGTGTGCGTGGATGAACTTAGCGACGTCCTCGGGGAATGCTTCCCAAGCAACCCACATCTGAGCCTCACCAATCTGCTCACCCATGCGCTTACCAATAGCGTGAACACCAACGATGGGGCCGTCCTTCTGGCGGACAACCTTCACGATACCGGTAGCACCGAGGATAGCGGACTTGCCGTTACCAGCCAGGTTGTACTCAGCGGTCTCAACGTTCTCAGCGCCGAACTTCTCCTTAGCCTTGGGCTCGGAGTAACCAACGGAAGCGATCTCCGGGTCACAGAAGGTGACCTTGGGGATGTTCACGTCTTCAACGATGGAGGGGTTCAGACCAGCGATTTCCTCAGCAACGAAGATACCCTGCTGGTAACCGCGGTGAGCCAGCTGAACGCCGGGGACGATGTCGCCAACAGCGTAGATGTTGCCAACGCCGGTGTGCAGGCGCTCGTTAGCCAGGACGAAGCCGCGATCCATGGGGATGCCCTGCTCCTCGTAGCCCATGTTTGCGGTGTTCGGGCCACGACCAACAGCGACCAGAACGATCTCTGCCTCGAAGACCTTGCCGTCAGCCAGGGTGACCTTAGCACCGTTAGCGTCCTGCTCAACCTTCTCGAAGAGGGTGCCGGTGTTGAACTTGATGCCGCGCTTCTTGAACGCACGCTCCAGAACCTTGATGATTGCCGGGTCCTCGTTGGGAACCAGGTTCGGCAGGCCCTCGATGATGGTGACGTCAACGCCCATAGCGTTCCACATGGATGCGAACTCGCAACCAATCACGCCGCCGCCGAGCACGATAGCGCTCTTGGGCAGGTAGTCCATCTCCAGTGCCTCAGTGGAGGTCAGAACGCGACCCTCAATGGGCAGACCGAAGGTCTTGGAGACCGAGCCGGATGCCAGGATAATGTTCTTACCCTTGTACTCAACACCACCGACGGTGATGGTGTCCTGAGCGGTCAGCTTACCCTCGCCGGGGATAACCTCTACGCCCTTCATCTTCAGCAGGCCTGCAAGACCCTTGAACTTACCGGAGACGATGTTGTCCTTGTAATCGCGAACCTTGCCCATTTCGATGGACTGCAGCACAGCGTTAACGCCAACCTTGGACGCCTCGCGTGCCTCTTCTGCCAGCTCAGCAGCGTGCAGGTACGCCTTGGTGGGGATACAGCCGGTGTGCAGGCAGGTGCCGCCGACCTTTTCCTTCTCGATCAGGCCGACGGTGAAGCCTAGCTGGCGTGCGCGAATAGCTGCAGAGTAGCCAGCGGAACCGCCGCCGAGGATGAGGATGTCGAATTCTTGAGCCACGATATTGCTCCCTTGCATAGTTGTTGGGGCTAAAGACCCCTGCAATGAGTTCTTTACCAATTTATTGGTAGGTTTCCCAGCATGCGCGAAAGGCCCGCGAGCTCGAAAAATCGCGCGCCCCTCCGCGTACGCAGAAAAACACTTAATACAACAATACCCCCGTTGACGGTCGTTTAAGTTCACTCAGGGCGGTTTTAGCCGATTAATCGCCCAAACAGCGCAAATTTTTCACAACTCAAGAAAAGCGGCGCGTCATAGAACAGTCAGATGGCAGGGAACAGTCAGATGGCAGGACCACCACAGCGGTCGCACAGAACCAGTCAAGAACAGAACCAGTCAAGAATAGACGCAGAGGAGGGCTCCCCGATAGAAATACCGGAAAGCCCTCCTCTGAATTAGCCCTATGCTGTGCGGCCGCGTACCCAGATAAGGGACACCAGTTAGGATGCGCGCCCAGCGAAGCAGACTACTTAGCGTACGACTGGATGAAGTTCACCAGGGTAGCGGTACCGAAGCCGGTACCTTCCTTCGGGGTGAAGCCGTACGGTGACTCCTCGTTGAACGCGGGGCCCGCAATATCCAGGTGGGCCCAGGGGATACCCTCGCCCACGAACTCCTTCAGGAACAGGCCCGCGGTCAGCGCGCCACCGTAGCGGGAACCAATGTTCTTCAGATCAGCAACGGGGGACTCCAGGCTCTTGCGCAGGTAGGACTCCAGCGGCATCGGCCAGTAAGCCTCACCCGCAGCAGCGCCGGCTGCAATCACGCGGTCACGAATCTCCTCGTCACCGAGCAGAGCCGCAGTGCGCAGACCCAGAGCAGCCATAGCGGCACCGGTCAGGGTAGCGATATCCAGGATGACATCCGGGTTCGACTCGGAAGCCAGAGCGATACCATCAGCCATGACCAGGCGGCCCTCAGCGTCAGTGTTCAGCACCTCAACGGTACGGCCATCACGCATGGTGATAATGTCCTCCGGGCGCAGTGCGTGACCGCCGGGCATGTTTTCAGCCAGGCACAGGTAACCGGTCACAGCAACCGGAACATCCAGCTCAGCGGAAGCAACCACAGCGCTCAGAACCGATGCCGCACCAGCCATATCGCACTTCATGGTCATCATCGAAGCGGCAGGCTTCAGCGAGTTGCCACCGGTATCGAAGGTAATGCCCTTACCAACCAGAGCCACGTGAGCCTTCGGGTTCTCCGGGGTGTACTTCACAACGGCAAGAACCGGCTTGCGGGGCGAACCCTGACCAACACCGGAAATGCCGCCGAAGCCCTCCTCAGCCAGGCGGTCGTGGTGGAACAGCTCAATCTCAATGTTCGAGTAATCCTCAGCGACCTCAGCAGCGAACTCAGCGAAAGTCTCCGGGTACAGGTGCGACGGGGGCAGGTTCACCAGACGGCGAGCGTCTTTAGCGGTCTCACCCAGAACCAGGCCGTGCACCAGAGCCTCTTCAGCTTCTTCCTGCTCAATCGAAGAAACAATCAGAATGGACTCGATTTCTTCCTTGATCGAATCCTTAGTCTTGAAACGCAGACCCTCTTCAATGAAGTTGCCCAGCACAGCGCCGTGAGCAATAGCCTCAATTTCCTCTACCGAAGAAACACCGAAATCGAAAGCGACCTCCTCAGCAGAACCAACCAGCTGACGAGCCGCAGAACCGGCAGCGTAACGCAGAGCATCCAGGCGCTCCTGACCCTCAGCGGTATCAGAGCCCAGACCCGCCAGTGCCACAATGCCGGCACCGGTGTCCTCAAGGCCGGGCAGACGCAACAGCTGATCGGGCGCACCCGAAGCGCCCAGCGCCTCCAGCAGCTCGTTAATACCCTCAACAGAGTCCGCAGACAGGGAGCTCGGCGCCAGATACGCACCGTCCGAACCCTTCAAAACGCCCAGAACCAGAACGTCAGCTTCGAGCGCTTCAAGGTCGGTGCTGTGAATAGACAGAGACAGAGACATCGTTACTCCTTTGCGTATGTCTTCTCAAAATAGTCGGGGCACATCCTCTCGCCCGAAAAACTCAACTGTAGGCCCTCGAAGACTGAGGATGAATACCGCCGCGCAAAGCCGCGCGGACTACTGCTTCTACTCTACACGGATATGTAGGAGGGCGTGAGGTTCAGCTCTCACCCCGAACAGCTGGCAGAACAGAAAAGGCACAAGAAGCCGAGCAGCAGCGTCTTAAGAACGTCGACAAGACACCAAACAAGTTCACCTACTGCGAGAAAAGCCCGCACACTGTCGAGACAGGGCAGTAGTGGCATAAAATGAAAGACTACGGAAAGCGTCAGATAACAGAAGACGCCCCTTCGCCCCAACACCTCGGGTACCGGCAGAAAACACTAAGCCCACCCGAACGCGGCGCGAACCAGACAGAAGTGAGGAGGCGTAATGCTAAACCCCGAAGAACTCTACTTAGCCAACACCAAAATATTGGACGACCCCAGGATGCACGGGCTAACCTTCATCATCGCTCTCTCCAGCCCGCAAGACGCAGGCTCCACCGCAGGCCAGCTCGGCCAGGTGTTGCTCAGCGAACTCAAAAACATCGAAATTGTCGAGTTCGACAGTGACCAACTGCACAACTACCGTGCCCGCCGCCCCTACATCCGCTACGAAAAAGACCACTTCGAAAAGCCGCAATACCCGCAGCTGAAGCTCTACGCCGTAGAAGACAGTCTCGACAAGCCGTTCCTGCTGCTCACTGGTGCCGAACCGGACCTGCAGTGGCGGCGTTTCGAAAAGGCGGTGCTGACCATCACCCAGCGGGTCAAACCCTCCCTGGTCGTGCTGGTCTCCGCATTCCCCATGCCGGTGCCGCACACCCGCCCCTTCCCGATTACCGCGCACGGTTCCCGTAAAGACCTGATTCGCGGTATTTCCCCGTGGAAGCCCAGCGCAGACGTACACGCGACCGTCACCAACCTGCTGGAAGTGCTCTTCACCGAAAACGGAATCGACACCGTCGGCTTCGGCGTGAACATCCCCCAGTACATTTCGGAGGCGGACCTTCCGCAGGGCACCCTCACCGCCCTCGAACACGTGGGCATGGCGGCGCACCTCTCCTTACCCACAGAGGATCTGCGCGAAGCCGCACGCCACGTGCACAGCCAGATCAACGATCAGGTCAAGCAGAACCCCGAAATTGGTCGCATGATTACGACCATGGAAGAGAACTACGACGAGAACTTCCGCACCTCCGACATTGCGGTTCCCCTCTCGCGACGCGACGCACACAACGTGCCCAGCCGCGACGAGATTGGTGCGCTCTTCGAACGGTTCCTCGACGAACAATAGGTGCGCGCAGTAGGGGATACCGCGGGGGAACACGAGTCATAGAGGAGCGGAGGGTCGCCCGCCGCGAACCTGGCTCGTGGATACCGCCCGCCAGGTATTGCGTGACAGATTATGACGCGGCACCCCGCGCCGCTGTGGACAAACCCCAGCACACAAACGAACAATAAGAATAAATCTGTGGATACTTCGGACACATGAACCGAAGTATCCACAGATTTATTTGTATAACCTACGCACCCGTGCAAACCATGCCACCGTGAAGGCATGAACGCAAACAACATCTCCAACGGCAATACCCCCAACAGCGACCACCTCCACAGCAGCTACGACACGCCCCCGCCCATCCGCAACGAATACGACGTGCTCAGCTGTGCCCTCCACCAGCACGGCTACTGGCCCGACCACTCACTCATCATCCTCACCGCAACCGACAACACCCTCGGCCCCAGCCTGCGCGTCAACCTACCCGACGAACCCTGCACCCACAGCGAACGCGCCGACTTCCTGCACGAAACCTTCACCAAACTCCCCAGCAGCCACAACGGCGAAACCCTCACCCGCTTCTACGCCATCATCATCGACGGTGACAACACCGTACGTCAACGCCAACTGCACCCCAACACCGCACAACTTGCCGCCATCGAAGAAATCCAACAGGACGTCGACACCCAAATCCCCATCAACACATGGCTCCACCTGCTCCACGACCCGCGCATCGTCAGTGAACTACGCTGCGAAGACATTATCTACGCAGGCGGCGCCAGCATCTGGGCGCTCAACCCCGAACAGCAAGCACTCACCCTCCTCGCACCCATCGAAGAAATCCGCCACAGCAGCTACTACACCTGGCTCACCCGCCACGGCAACACCATCGCCAACACCGCCCAACACAGCTACGCCCACAGCCCCTGGGACACCGACCCCACAGTCAACCCCGAAACCCGCCACGACTGGGAAAACGCCGTAGAACTCTGGGGCCACACCTACACCATCCGCCACGACGAAGCCCGCCAGGGCGTCCGCACCATCTACCGCCAAGCCCAAATCGACCTCTGCTACTGGGACGCCGCCATCAACGCCGCCGCGCACCTGCTCACCACCCACCCGGTCGATAACGCTGGCAATCCCACCACCGGTGATGCGCCTACCATCGGTGATGTACTCCGCGAGCTCATCCCAGCCGAAGTCGCCGGGCACCTACGCGCCTCCATCGCACCGGTAACCCTCAACCCCATCACCGCCGAAATGCTCACCTACCTCGCCGGCTACGGGCTCAACCACGCCCAAAAAGCGCTCGCCTACCTGCACTACTCCGCCCAATACACCTACCACGCCTTCGGCGGCGGATACCCCAGCCCCGACCTCGCGCCGCTCGAACCACCCCACTACGGCACCCGCATCACCCGCAAAACCTACATCCCCGCCAGCTTCACCCACGCGCTCAGTGCCACAGTAGGCACCGAACAGGCACACGTACGCGCCGTGCCTGAAAAATGTGTGCAATGGCAAGACTGGATCCGCCGCACCCACTGCACTATCCAACAGAGCCGCACCATTCAACAGAACCGCAGCGTCCAGCACACCAACCTCAACGGCTGGGCACTCGAAAACCTCACCCCAGCCGACCTCGCCAGCGCCGCCGAACTCAACACCATCAGCCGCGACCTGCTCCCACGCCTCGAGGAACACCCTAAAGACCACAACGCCCACAACAAACTCGAAAACCTCAAACAACGAATCGACGAAAGCTGCACCAACAGCGAATACCTCACCAAACACCACGCCGCCTACACCCACTACCTCACCGCCCTCAAAGGAAAACTAGACAGCCCCCACTGGGCACACCTCAACGCACTCGAACTACTCACCAGCCTACTCACACCCCACAGCACCGACGGAGAATACGCCGCGCTACGCAACACCCAAGCCTGGACCAACTGGTACAAGGGCTACAGCACCTACGCCCGCCTACTCCGCCAAGAAGCCCGCCGCCACACCTCCGGAAAGGACCTCAACATCCTCGACGTACACCTCAACGCAGGCAACCTACCCGCCTGGATCAAACACACCATCTGCGGCGGCCCCGGAACACACCGCGAACCCATCAGCACCCTCAAACCCCGAAAACCTTAAAAGCCCGGCACCTAAAAGCGAGGTACAAAACGAGGGAGGGGCGCGCCACCGGGCACGCCCCTCCCACACACAGCCGCACCCACCCAAAACCAGGCCCACAAGCCACCCAAACAGCGCGTCAAGTTGAAAGCAACCAAAAATCTGCAATACTTATATATTGACCCCGTACAGTCAATGCGCTATAACGCGCCCTCAAACCGCTCCACACAACGAGCAACGGAACCCTGCAAACCACCCAACGCACGCGGAATAAAACCCGCCCCCACAGCGTTAAACCGGACAAACGCAGCAAACACCCCGACCGAGGACGCCAGCACAGACTTGACAGGGTCTTAGGTGTTTTGCAAACAAAACACCCCACCACAAGCCAGAAAGGGTTCTAGTGGCACCTGCAACCAGCAAGAAGACCGCGACCGGCGACGCAACCGAAGAAACCGTCGCAAAAACCACCACCAAGACCACCCGCACCAAGAAGGCAACCACCAAAGCCGCAGCGGCACCCGAAGACACCACCGGCGCAACCGCCGAAACCGGTGCCGAAAGCACTGCCGAAACCGAGGCAGACAAGCCCAAGCGCACCCGCAAAACCACCACCACCAAAACCGCAACCAAGCGCAAGACCGGTGGCCGCCGCAAAAAGAGTGACGACGACGATGAATTCGACCTCGTACTCGACGAAGACCTCGACACCACCGAGGCCGAAGACGAAACCGACGAAGAAGACGAAGAAACCGTAGCCAAAAAAGAAGAAAAGAAGGCCGCAGAAGAAGTAGCAGCCAAAGGCTCCGGCTTCGTCCTCACCGCAAACGACGACGACGACGCACCCGCACAGCGCGTCG
The DNA here is from genome assembly GCF_001813685.1 of Rothia sp. HMSC061E04. Lineage (NCBI taxonomy): Bacteria > Bacillati > Actinomycetota > Actinomycetes > Micrococcales > Micrococcaceae > Rothia > Rothia sp. HMSC061E04. The sequence goes on from NZ_KV813694.1 coordinate 103,763, forward strand.
TCACCCCCGGCGCAACCGCCGACCCCGTCAAGGACTACCTCAAGCAGATCGGCAAAGTCTCCCTGCTCAACGCACAGCAAGAAGTCGACCTCGCCATGCGCATCGAAGCAGGCCTCTACGCCGAACACAAGCTCGCCGAAAACCCCGACATGGACAAAGACCTCAAAAAAGCCCTGCGCTGGGTCGTCCACGACGGCAAGCGAGCCAAAAACCACCTGCTCGAAGCCAACCTGCGACTCGTCGTCTCCCTCGCCAAGCGCTACACCGGCCGCGGCATGCTCTTCCTCGACCTCATCCAGGAAGGCAACCTCGGCCTCATCCGCGCCGTCGAAAAGTTCGACTACTCCAAGGGCTTCAAGTTCTCCACCTACGCAACCTGGTGGATTCGCCAGGCCATCACCCGCGCAATGGCAGACCAGGCCCGTACCATCCGCATCCCCGTGCACATGGTAGAAGTCATCAACAAGCTCGCCCGCGTGCAGCGCCAGATGCTCCAGGACCTCGGCCGCGAACCCACCCCCGAAGAACTCGGCAAGGAACTCGACATGACCCCCGAAAAGGTCATCGAAGTCCAGAAGTACGGCCGCGAACCCATCTCCCTGCACACCCCCCTCGGTGAAGACGGCGACTCCGAATTCGGCGACCTCATCGAAGACTCCGAAGCAGTCGTCCCCGCAGACGCAGTGTCCTTCACCCTTCTGCAGGAACAGCTCCACTCCGTGCTCGACACCCTCTCCGAGCGTGAAGCCGGTGTGGTCGCAATGCGCTTCGGCATGACCGACGGCCAGCCCAAGACCCTCGACGAAATCGGCAAGGTCTACGGCGTGACCCGCGAACGAATCCGCCAGATCGAGTCCAAGACCATGTCTAAGCTCCGTCACCCGTCGCGTTCGCAGGTACTGCGCGACTACCTGGACTAGGAAACACCACCTAGCTTGAGCGGACGTAGCCGGTTCCCGCTCGCGGGGGAGTGCCCCCTCTGCGGCGCTGAGCGCCTTGAGGACGGAGCCCCCGCTCCGCGTGACCGGCTACTCCGTAAAGGCTTAGTTTTGCTAGTTCTAGCACATACAAAAAGGCTCTCCGAGATACCGGAGAGCCTTTTCTATGTCTATATGCAGTTTGTTGCGACGGATTGCGAACAATGCTCGCGGGGGGGAGTGCCCCCTCTACGGCGCCGGGGCGCCTTGAGGACGGAGCCCCCGCTACGCATGTCCGCTATGCCGTTGAGGTTCAGCGCCGCTACTGTCCCAGCTGGCGCAGATAGCGTTCCGCCACCGCCTCCACCTGATCCAAGCCGCGCACACGACCCAGCGCCTCCGACCACGCATCAGCCTCACCGCCAGCCACTGGCAAACCAGCCGCCGCCCACAACGCCGCCGTCATCGCACCCACCGAATCCGAATCCGAATCCACCGACACCGCACGGCACACCCCCTCAAACAAGGCGCAACGCACCGTCGCCTCATCGGCATCGGCAGGCAGGCCCTTCACAGCATCCGCAGCACACCAGAACGCCACACCCAACAGCTCAGGCGCCGTCCAACCCGTACCAAAATGCTCCGCCACAGCCTCCGGAACCGGCACCGTACAGCCCTCCAACAGCTCAACAGCACGACTCAACGCCGCCGCCGTACGCGAAGCATCACCCGGAATCGAATCATCCGCCGCCACCGAACCACACCACGACACCACACGACGCGCCACCTCCAATAACACACCAAACGAGCCAGACCGCGACGCCAACAAATCACGAACCAACAATGCATACGCCGCCGCCGAAGCTAACGCCTCCGGATGCCCATGCGTCAACGCCGCCGCACGCACCGCCAACAAAACTACCGTACGCTCCTGCGCCACCGGCAAAACACCCAACGCCGCCGAACGCACCAACGCACCACTACCCAAAGCATCAGGATTCACCGACTTCGACACCAACTGCATCTCACCCGAACCCAACGCCCGCAACGTCGCCGCACCCGGACCACGACGAGCCGTCAACTCGGGCGACCCATCAATCTCACGATCCAACGAAAACGGCGCAGACTCCGGCAGAACCTCACCAATACCGCGGAACCACCGCAAATACGCTAACCACAAACACGCCAACTCATCTGCCGCCGCGCCCTCATTATTCCACTCCAAAACCTCCGTCAGGCCATCCAGAGTGAAGCAGGTCAGCTGCGTATCATCACTGACCAGCAGCTCACCAAACGCCGAATCCCACGGCTTAGGGGCACGCTCCGCAATCTGCTCAGCCGACAGTAGCTCAAGGGGATAACCCAGCGCATCACCCAACGCAGACGCACGCAACAAGCCGCGCACCCTGCCCGCAAACTCAGCCGAAACCTCAGGTGCACGCGTGAACTCAACAGAAGAAAAACTCATAGGGCGATTATCCCATGTGCGTTCAGGATGCGGAGGCTAGGGCATAAGCGGCTTCGTGCTCACGCTCGCGGGGGAGTGCCTTCTCTGAGGCGCAGGGCGCCTTGAGGACGGAGCCCCCGCTCCGCATGAGCACCTACGCCGTGGATTGAGTGCGTGCGCCGCTGCGGGGCTCCAATCTCTGAATGACGAACTGCGAGGCGCAAAACATAACGCAGTGCCATACTGAAACTATGAAGATTCTGCACACCTCCGACTGGCACCTCGGCCGCACCTTCCACCGCAGCCCCCTCACCCGCGAACACCAGCAGTTCATCGACGAACTGCTCAACTACGTGCACGCTGAAGGTATCGATACTCTCCTCATCAGCGGCGACGTCTACGACAGCACCATCCCCACCGCCGAAAGCACCACTCTGCTCGACCAGTCACTCACCCGCCTCATGCGCGCCGGTGTGCAAGTCATCCTCAGTTCCGGCAACCACGACTCCTTCCGCCGCCTCAGCTACGGTGCCGCCTTCTTTGAAGCCTCTGGCGTGCACCTGCGTACCACCCTCGAAGACGCCACCCGCCCCGTCGAACTCACCGACGGCACCTTGCGCGTACACGTCTACGCCATCCCCTACCTCGCGCCGCGCCTCTATGCCACCGCCCTCGGTGTAGACCCCACCCACCACGCCGTCCTCGGCGCCGTCACTGACGCCATCCGCACCGACGCCGCAGAACGTCACGCCCGCGGCGAAGGCGCCGACCGCATCATCGTCATGAGCCACGCAACCGTCAGCGACACCACCGGCAGTGGCATCGCCGCCAGCGCAGACACCACGCCCCGCAGCGACTCCGAACGCGACATCAGCGTCGGCGGCATCGACTGGGTACCCGCCTCCCTCTTCGACGGCTTCGACTACGTAGCCCTCGGCCACATCCACAAGCGCTACCCTGTCACCCACACCATCCGCTATAGCGGTTCCCCGCTCGGCTTCTCATTCAGCGAAGAACACAACCGCAACGGCGCCTACCTCATCGAACTCAACCCTGGTGAAGAACCCAACATCAGCAGTCACGAATGGGCAACCCGCGTACACATGAAAACCCTGCGCGGCACCATGGACCAGCTACTCAACGGCCCCGAACACACCGACTACGAACACGGCTACTACTGCCGCATCGAACTCACCGACGAAACCCTACCCGTCGGAGCCGTCGACCGCCTGCGCAGCCGCTACGAAACCATTTCCCACTTCAGCTACCGCAGCACCCAACCCGCCGCCGGCAAACCCGCCGCCGCACAACCCAACCGCGACGCCGACCCCGTCGAAGCCTTCGACCAATTCCACCAATACGTACGCAACCGCCCCCTCACCAGCGAAGAACGCGACGTTATCACCACCCTCAGCGACCACATCAAAAGCCACAAGGACAACGCATGATCCTGCACAGCCTCGAATTCGAAGCCTTCATGGCATACCCCAAGCGCCAAGAAATTAACTTCGACACCCTCAACAACGCCGGCGTATTCCTGCTCAACGGCCCCACCGGCGCCGGTAAAACCACCATCCTTGACGCCATCTGCTACGCCCTCTACGGCGAAACCAGCAGCGACCGCGAATCTGCCAAACTGTACTCCACCTACGCGGCACACAGCGGCACCAAACCGCGCGTGCTACTTGACGTCACTCTCCACGGCAAGCGCCTGCGTATCGACCGCACCCCCGCCTACAATAAACCCATCACCCGCGGCGCCCGCAAAGGCCAGATGCGTGAAGAAAGCGCCAAAGCAACCCTTGCCGAACTCGCACCCGGCGCCGACCCCGCCGACGAAAAAGCCTGGACCCCGATTTCCAGCAGCGTCGCCGAAGTTAACCGCACCATCGTCGAACGCACTCACCTGACCAAAGAACAATTCCTCAAAGTCGTGCTCCTGCCGCAGGGCCAGTTCGCGCAATTCCTCAGGTCCAAGCCCAAAGAACGAAAAGAACTGCTCAAAAAGATGTTCCCTGTCGAACACTACGAACAGCTCTTCGCCGCACTCACCGAAGAAGCGAAAACCGCTCAGCAGGAAGTCGCCCAGGACAAAAACACCCAGCGCGTCTACCTTGAACGTGCCCGCGTAGAAATGCTTGCCCTGCAGACGCTACTGGATGCTGCGGATCCGGACGCTGAAGATGCTGCAGGGGAGGGCTCCACTATCGAAGGCTCTGCGGAGGCGGAGACTTCCGAACCGCTCACCGCTGAGAGCGTCACCGCCGAAACCCTTGACGGATGGGTTGCTGGCGGAGTAGAATGCGCCCGCGAAACCTCCGCACGCGAAAAGCAGGAGCAGCAGCGCCTCACCGACGAAGCCGACCGGAACACCCGCCTGCTTGCCGAACGCGCCCAGCTGCAGGCCGACTGGCGCGAATACGAGCAGCTCTGCGAGCGCCGTACCCGCCTGACCGAACGCTCCGACAAGCACAAGGCACAGGGTGAAGAGCTGGCGCAGGCACGTGCCGCCGCGCCCCTGCACGCACAGTATGCGCAGGTCCATACCGAATTGCAGGCACTCGCCGCACGGGAACGGGACCAAGCAGCCTGTGCTTCTGCGCTGGATGAGAACGGCAACGCCCTGCTTGCGGCACTGCGCGACGAGAACATTTCGCCGGAGGTCACCTTTCCCGAGGAGACCACCTTCGCCTCATTCCCTTCCCTCGAGCCCGCCGAACAGGAACTCCAGCTCGAGGCGCTCCTCGATACCCTGCGCACCCTGCAAAAGAAGGACGCGCAGCTTACCGAGGAGGAAGCCGCCACAGCCGGCCTGCTGAAGCAGGCTAACTCCCTCGAACAGGACAAGTTGCGTGCCGAAAAGATGCTGAGTGACCTCACCGCCCAGGCCGAGCAGCTCGCCGAAGAACTCGCGGGCTACAGCACCGTCGACGAGGAATGCACCCTCGCCGCGTACCTGGTCACCGAGGCGCAGCAGAAACACGATGCCGCCCAGCAGATGCAGCAGAAGCTGGATGCCGCCTCCGCTGCGGTCGCCGCGGCCCAGAAGCAGAGTAATCGTACCGCCACCGCCGAGCAGAAGGCACAGGAAAAGTGGCAGGCTTCGGCTCAGCAGGCGCTCGCCGCGACGGAGGAGTTCAAGAACCTGCAGGTGCTGCGCCTCGCCCAGGCGTCCTCGCTGCTGGCGCGCGAGCTCAAGGATGGCGAACCCTGCTCGGTCTGTGGCTCGGTCGAGCACCCCGCCCCCGCGCAGATTGCCAAGGGTGAGCAGCTGGTTGAGCGTGCCGACCTGGATGCTGCCAAGGAGCATGAGGACAAGGCCCACAAGCAGGCGCGCGCCCACGAACTGGCTAAGGACCGGGCGACCAAGGCGCACCAGGAAGCCTCCGAGACGCTTGCCGCTGCCCGAACCCAGTACGAGACCCTGGTGGCTCAGGGGGAGTGCGATGTTGAGCAGACTGCCGCCCAGCTGCAGCAGGCACAGACCCGCCTCGCGCAGGCTCAATCGCGCGTGACTGCGCGTGATGGCGTGCTGGTGAAGGTTGAGCGGGTGCGTGCTGAGCATCAGAAGGCTCAGGAGGCGCTACGCACCATCGAGGGCGTCACGGTTGAGGCTCAAACTCGTCACCGTGACGCTGCGGTACGCTGTGAGGCGGCTGCGGCTGAGCTAGCGCCTGCTCGTGCGGCGGTGGGTTTTGCGCAGCGTGTTGAGGCTGTTGAAGGTTACCGTGCGGCGCATCAGCGTCTTGCTCGTGCTGTGGTGCTGTTGGGGCAGTCGCGTGAACGTCATGCTTTGGCGGCGGCTCAGGCTGAGCGTCTGCTGGCTGAGTCTTCGTTTGAGAGCGCTGAGCTGGTGCAGGCGGCGGTGCGTACCCCCGAGCGTGTTGATGCGCTGGAGCAGGCTGTTGCCGCGTATGAGTTGGAGCATGCCCGCCTCCTTGATGGATTTGGTCGTGAGGCGATTGTTGCGGTGGCGGCGCGTGCTGCCGCTGGTGAGCAGGCGCCGGATGATCTGCAGGGTGTGCGTGAGCAGGTTGAGCAGTTGCGTGCGGCGGCGCACCGTTTGACTCTTCGTGAGGGTGAGCGGGAGAGCATGCTGCGTTCTTTGCAGGCGTTGCGTGGCGAGTATGCGGCGTTCCGTGCGCAGACGGCGCAGCGTTATGGCCGTGCGCAGATGCTGGCTAATCTGGCGGCGGCTGCCCGCGGTGACACTCTGGGCGGTTATGAGCATCAGGTTGACCTGGTCAGCTATGTGCTGGGTGCCGAGTTTGAGCGTATTCTGCAGTCGGCGTCGCTGCATTTGGACCGTATGAGTGAGGGCCGCTACGGCATGGTGTTCAGCGATCACCGTGCGAAGGGTAGCCGTTCCGGTGGCGGCCTGAACCTTGAGATTACTGACACTTGGACGGGTGAGCCGCGTGAGGCGTCGTCACTGTCCGGTGGTGAGTCGTTCTTGGCGTCGCTGTCGTTGGCGTTGGGTCTGGCTGAGGTTGTTCAGGCGAATAACGGCGGCATCGAGTTGGATACCCTCTTCATTGATGAGGGTTTTGGCACGCTGGATGCTGAGACCTTGGACATGGTGATGGGCACGATCGAGTCTCTGCGTGATAGTGGACGCACTATTGGCCTGATTTCGCATGTGGAGGAGATGAAGAACCGTATTCCCGCCCAGATTGTGGTTGAAAAGGGTCAGAACGGCTCGTCGGTGAGGGTAAACTCCTATTAGACATAAATTCGCTTCCGGGCTGCTGTTGTGGCATGTCCGGCGGCTTATTCGTGAAAGAGATGATGACCTCGACACCTCAGGATAGGGACCCGAACTCAACGTATCGTGCGGTACCTTCGGCTGATGCGCACGCTAGCGCATCTGCGCCGGAGGTTCCTCCGCGCACCATGAAGGTGGCGCCCGCCTCCGATTCGCCGGATAAGTTGGGTGCTTCGGGCACGGGTATTCCCACGGTTCCGGGTACGTCTTTGATGGATGTGGTGCGCAGTAATGAGCACGTGTTGCAGGAGTTGCCGCCGCGACCGATGCCGGCTGCGGATGAGGTTAATACGAACGTCTCGCTACCGGATATTTTGCGTCAGCATTGGGCGTTGTTTCTGCGTAACGGTAAGGAGCAGCGTTACCATCTGCGCGGTGTGCTCCGTGATGAGGGTTTTGCCCGTAATGTGTTGACGATTCTGTTCCACGTTCCGTCGGCTTCTTCGGCGTTTGCGCTGTATATTCTGTTGGCGAGCCACCTGGGTAGTGTGCATGATGGCGGCTATGCGGTGGCGGCGTTTGCTGTTGCGTGTTCGGTGCAGATTATGCTCGGCCCAATGCTGGTGCGTGCCCTGGGTTTGAGGGCGTTGATGGCGATTATGTCGGTGCTGAATATTGCTGCGGTGCTGAATATGCTGGTCATTGGTTGGCGTTTGACGGTTGACCCGAATAATGTAAGTACGATGTACACTGCGCTCTCTTGCGTGGCGATGGGTTTTACGACTCCGCCGTGGACGCCGTTTGCGTTGGAGCCGCTGTACTGCCGCAACTATAAGTACACTGATGTTCGCTTGTTGACGGCTGTTTCTTGGGGTACGACGGCGAACCTGTCGATGTACCCGCTGGGTGCTCTGCTGGTGTGGCTGGGCGATGCATACATCACCCCGAATCATGAGTATGCGGGCTTCTGGATCACGATGATTCTGGATGCGCTGCTGTTCATTGTGGTGCTGGCCGCGCCGATGTGGCTGCCGGATATTTCGCGTCTTTGCATGTCTCCGGCGAAAAACCTGGTCCGCCCGAATAAGCAGACGGTGGTGGTGATTCTTGGTCTGGTGCTTCTGGGTGCGAGTATGGGCGCGGTCGGTTCGAGTCTGCTGGGCTTCTCGCTGATTCACGGTTCGATGAACCTGTTCATGGCGATGGTCGCGACCGGTACCGGCGCGATGGTGCTTGTGGCTTTCCCCGTGGTTTTGGGTGCCCGTTCGGTGAACCCGTGGCATGGTTGGCTGGTGAGCGGCGTTCTGCTGATTATGAGTGTCCTGTATTTGCCGGTGAGTGATGATACGTCCACGATTTTCTATGCTTTGGTGTTCTGCGGTGCAGCGCTGGGTGTGGCTTTTGCCTGTCATGAGCTGTTGTTGAATCGTTCGATGAAGCGTATTCCAGATGCTCAGGCGAGCTTCTTTACTCGTTCGATGCTGGGCATTGGCATGGCGTTGGGTAGCATGTGGGGCGGCTATATGGGCGATGCTCCGTATTACCGTAATGCGTTTATGGTTCCGGTGATTATTGCGACTCTGTATTTTGCGTTGGGTCATTTGTTTGGCTATTTGTGGCGTAAGGAGCGTGAGGAGCAGCTGGCTCCTTGGGATCAATTGGAACGTAATTAGCGCATGTTTAAAGGCGGATGCCCCGCCACCTTCTGCAGGTGGCGGGGCATCCGCCTTTTGTGTACCGTGCTCGGTTTGTGGTGAGCCTCAGCCTGAGAACCTCCGTGTGAGAATTCAGCGTGAGGCCTACCGGTTTAGTGACCGCGCTTGATCCATGCCGGAAGCTCGGGTGCTTCCAGGCCGATGCCGGTGCTGTCGCCGTGGCCGGTGAGGACCGCGGTGGACTCGGGCAGGGTCAGTAGGCGGGTCGAGATCGACTCGATGATGGTGTCGAAGTCGCTGTAGGAGCGTCCGGTTGCGCCGGGGCCGCCGTTGAAGAGGGTGTCGCCGGAGAAGACGACGCCTTCGCTGTTCTCCCAGCTGAGGGTGGGCGCGTAGAAGCACACGGAGCCGGGGGAGTGGCCGGGGGTGGCGAGGACCTTCAGGTCGGTGTCGCCGATGCGCACTACATCGCCGTCAGCCAGTTCGTGGTCGAAGTCCCAGGAGGGGTACACCATTTCCCAGAGCACACGGTCTGCGGGGTTCAGATAGACGGGTGCGCCGAAGCGTTCTGCCGCCTCCTTTGCGCTACGGATGTGGTCGTCGTGGGCGTGGGTCAGCAGAATCTTCTCCACGGTGCGGCCTGCGACGGTGCGGGAGATCTTGTCGACGTCGTGGGCGGGGTCAATGATAATCACGGAGGAGTCATTGCCGATAATCCAGACGTTGTTGTCAACATCCCAGCAGCCGCCGTCCAGCGAGAAGGTGCCGGAGGTGACGACTCGTTCAATACGTTCCACGCTACGGTCCTAGAGTTCCACGACCGAGCGCAGCACGCGGCCGGTCTTCATGGTTTCGAATGCTTCGTTGACGTCTTCGAGGCGGATGCGCTCGGAGACGAAGCTGTCCAGGTCGAGGCGGCCGAGCAGGTACTGGTCCACGAACTCGGGGAAGTCGCGGGAAGGCAGGGTGTCGCCGTACCATGCGCTCTTGATGGAGCCGCCGCGGCCGAAGACCTCATCCAGCGGGATGTCCCAGGTGGCGCCGGGTGCGGGCACGCCGACGAGGACGACGCGGCCTGCCAGGTCGCGTGCCTCGAATGCCTGCTTGAAGGTGGGGGCGACGCCGACAGCGTCAATGACGAGGTCTGCACCGAAGCCGCCGGTGAGTTCCTTGATGGCCTCAACGGGGTCGACCTTGGAGGAGTTCACGGTGTGGGTTGCGCCGTGCTCGCGTGCGCGTGCCAGCTTATCCTCGTCGATGTCGACGGCGATGATGGTGGTTGCGCCACCGAGCTGTGCGCCTGCGATTGCTGCGGTGCCGACGCCGCCGCAGCCGATAACTGCGACGGACTCGCCGCGCTTGAGGTCACCGGTGTTCAGAACAGCACCCAGACCTGCGGTAACGCCGCAGCCGAGCAGACCGATTGCTGCGTACTGTTCGGGGCTGATGTCAGCGGTGATCTTGGTGCACTGACCGGCTGCGACGAGGGTCTTCTCCGCGAAGGAGCCGATACCCAGTGCGGGGGTGAGCTCGGTGCCGTCCTCGAGGGTCATCTTCTGGGTTGCGTTGTGGGTTGCGAAGCAGTACTGCGGCTGGCCCTTGCGGCATGCGCGGCATTCGCCGCAGACTGCACGCCAGTTGAGGATGACCAGGTCGCCGGGGGCGATGTTGGTGACGTCATCGCCGACAGCCTCGACGATACCTGCGGATTCGTGGCCGAGCAGGTAGGGGAAGTCCTGGCCGACGCCGCCGGTGACGTAGTGGTGGTCGGTCTGGCAGACACCGCAGGTGAGGACCTTGACGAGTGCTTCGCCCTTGCCGGGGTCGGGTACGTTGATGGTGGTGACGGTGACGGGTGCGTCCTGGGCGAGGGCTACGACAGCCTTAACCTTGTGCATGGTGCTCCTTTGCTGAGGTGCGGTTGAGACCCAACCGCAGATAAAGGTTTTTTGATACGTTCCCATTCTACGAGCATTGGCGCACCTGGTGCACGATAAAGCTGATAGTGAAGCACCCCCGCGAATTTGACGTTTTATGACGTTGTCGCTTATTCCGCCCGGAACCCGGACACCGTAGCCTGCGGCTGCCTACTCAGACGCTTCTACCTTGCCGCGTTTACCTCTGCCGCCTCCACCTCTGCTGCAAAAGCGAGCGCACCGCGTCGGAACGCACCCGAGGTCAGCGCGTTGACGTGGTCGCGGCCGGGTAGGGAGATGAAGCGGTTGAGCGGGTTGTTGCCGCGCACCATGTCGTAGAGTTCCGCACCGTCGGCGGCGATGGTGTCCGCGTCGCCGAGCACGACCGCAACGGGTGCGTGCGGATGCGCGCCCGGGTGACCGGCAGGTAGGTCCGGGGATCCGGCACGCAGGGCGGGCACGTTGAAGAACGGGCCGAAGGGAATCCGCACGAACTTCAGCAGCGCGTCGGGCTGAATGGGGGAGTTGTCAATAATCGAGGTGAAGGAGGCGATCGCCTCGTCGGTGGAGTCTGCCGCCGGGGTTTCACTATCCGCCGTGACGCTGGTACCCTCGTGCGCTTCGAGCATGGCGCGCAGGGTGATGAGGTGGTCGTGCAGGGGCAGACCGCCCAGGGTGAGGGAGGCGACCGCCTCCGGGTGAGTGAGGGCGAGTTCCCAGCCGACGCGGGCGCCGAAGGAGAAGCCAATAACGTGCGCGCGGGGCTCCAGCTCAACGCCGAGGTCGTTCTCGGTGGCGACAGTGCGCAGCAGCTGGGCGAGCAGGTTGGTGAACAGGTGCATGGGGGTCAGCGGCTGACCTGCCGCATCGACAGGGGGCACCGAATCGAACGGAATTGTGCGGCTGCGCACGCTCGTGTTGTCGGGGAGCTTGCAATCGATGGCGTGCATGGATTCGGGGTCTTTGAGGTATTCGTCTGAGTGGTAGGGCAGGGTAACAATCAGCACGGGGTATCCGGCGCGCAGGTATTGGCGAATCCAGCTGGTGCCGCCGTAGAGCTGTTCGCCGCGGGTGGCGAAGCCGTGAATCATGAGAGCGGGGACGCGGCTTTTGAGCTGCTGCGGCTGGTAGAGGGTGTACTCGAGGTCGGGCAGGGTAGTGCCGGGTACAACAGCATTGGGTACGGCAAAGGGCGCGGGAGAGAAATCTGCACTGGTCATAGTTCTATCTTAGTGACCAGCGCGGGATTTCTGTCCCGCGCCCTTTTCTATCTCGCGCCCTTGATACTTTGAGGCGGTACGCGCTCAGCTGAGCTGCCGCTTAGTTCTTCTGTGCCGCACCGGTTGAGTTATCGGTGCCCTGGTCGAAGAGCGCCTCCTGCTGAGAGTCAACCTTCGCCTCAGACTCGGTAGCTTCCGCCGTGGCGTCTGCCTTCGCCTGCTTCTGCTGCAGCTGTTCCTTACCGTTTTCGATGCGTTCCTTACCGTCGGCAATGAACGTGCGAATCATGGTGGTGTTAGTGTCCACCGCCTTCTGCACGCGATCCGCAATGGAGGGGCCCTTCGGCTTGGGGAGCATGTCCTGGCCTGCCGCCTGCTGCTGCAATTCGCGTCCGGCGGACATGAGGCGTTCGCTCTGTTCTTTCATCGCACGGGATGCGGTGGTGCTGCGCGGCTGAACCTTCAGGTGTCCGCGGTCGTCTTCGCCGGCGAGTACCTGGCGCATGAGCATGATTTCTGCGTCCAGGTGCGCACCGAAGAGGAGCATATTATTCATGATCCAGATGAACAGCAGCATCACGATTACACCACCAATAAGGCCGTAGGTGGCGTTGTACTTGCTGAAGTTATTGGCGTAGAGGGTGAAACCGAAACCGCCCAGGCCCATGCCGAAGAGTGCCAGCGCCGCACCGGGGGAGAGCTTCCACTGTTTGAAGCGGCGCACGTTCGGGGTGGCGGCGTACAGCAGGGTGATCAGGGCGATTGCCATGAATAGGATGAGGACCCAGCGGCCGTTAAGCCAGATGAGCTTGATGAGCTCCATATCCACGGTTTTGGGTACATACCGACCGACCATGTCCAGGACGGTTACGCCCATCAGCAGCATGAGCATCATGAGTACCATGAGGATGATAATCACGGTGGTGACGAAGACGTTCAGCGGCTTGAGAATCCAGCCGGGGCGGCCTTCACGCACGTTGTAGACCGTGTTGAGAGCTCGTCCGAAGGATCCGGTGTACCCGGAGGCGGACCAGATCGCACTGAGGATACCGGTCAATAGCACCAATCCTGCGCCATGGTCGCCGGTAATCTGCTTGATGGGGTCTTCCATAATGGCGTACATCTGGGCGGGCGCGTTGTCCTTGAGGAAGGCGAGGATGACGGCGGCGCTTTCCTCACCGTGACCGAATACGCCCAGTAGGGAGACAATCGCCAGCAGGGCGGGGAAGATGGACAGCACGGTGAAGTAGGTGAGTGCTGCCGCCATGTCGCTTGCGCCGTTTGCGCCGAATTTGTAGATGGCACGGCGCAGAATGTAGAGGATGCTTCCCTTGGGGAAGTCGCGCAGTTTCACGCTTGCGTACTTGGGGGCCGCGGGCTTCTTCTTACGGGAGAAGAGTCCGCGTCGAGCTCCGGCGGATACCTTGGATGAGGAGGTGTCCGTGGAAGAGCCGGTGTGTGCAGCCAATGGGGCTCCTTGAATGAGTGGGGTGTACACAGTGGTGCGCCTAGTAGCTTTAGCGTGTGGGCGCACAGAAGGGGCGAGGAGAACAATGAGCTGTCCTTCCCGCCCCTGCGGTGACATTATAGGGTTTTCTGACCCTCCCGCATTTTTCTGCGAGTGCAGATAGCTGACCTGTCGGTCAGTTAGAGAGGGTAACAGCCCCGAAAAGCCTCAGAAAGGCTCGTCAGCTAGGGTATAAAGCTACCTGCTGAGCCTAACTGAAAACTAGTTGTGAATACCCAGAACCTTAGCGGTGTGAGCCATAACCTCATCAGCCAGGTCCGGGTTGTCGTTGAGCTTCACGCCGTAACCGGGGATGAGCTCCTTGATGCGGGGCTCCCAACCGGCAATCTTGGAGGGGAAGCACTTAGCCAGCAGGTTCAGCATAATCGGAGCCGCAGTAGAAGCACCGGGGGATGCGCCCAGCAGAGCCGCAATGGAGCCGTCAGCTGCAGAAACAACCTCGGTACCGAACTGCAGGATGCCGCCCTTCTTCGCGTCCTTCTTCATGATCTGGACGCGCTGACCAGCCTCAATGAGCTCCCACTCGCTACCGTCAGCCTCGGGGTAGTACTGGTGCAGGGTCTCCAGGCGAGCGTTCTTGTTCTGCAACAGCTCGGTGAGCAGGTACTTGACCAGGGAGAAGTTATCCAGACCTGCACGGGTCATGGGGTACAGGTTGTGCAGGCGCAGGGACTTCGGCAGATCCAGTACGGAACCCTGCTTCAAGAAGTTCGTCTTGAAACCGGCGTAGGGGCCGAAGAGTAGGGCGCGCTTGCCGTCCACGTAGCGGGTGTCCAGGTGGGGGACAGACATGGGAGGTGCACCCACCGAAGCCTGACCGTACACCTTAGCGTTGTGCTGGTTTGCGGTTGCCTCGTGGGTGTTGCGCAGGAACAGACCGGAGACGGGGAATCCGCCGTAGCCCTTACCCTCTTCAATGCCGGACTTCTGCAACAGGCCCAGGGCGCCACCGCCGGCACCGAGGAACACGAACTTCGCGTTGATGCTCAGAGGCTCATTCTTGTTGGTGCGGTTAATCGCCTGAACCTGCCAGGAGCCGTTCGACTCGCGGTTCAGGTTGGTGACCTGGTAGCCGTAGCGAACCTCAACACCCTTGGTCTGTAGGTAATCGACCAGCTGCTCGGTGAGGGAGCCGAAGTTCACGTCGGTACCTTCGGGGGACCAGGTAGCGGCCATCGGCTCGTTACCCTTGCGGCCCTTGACGGTCAGCGGTGCCCATTCGCCAATCTTCTCGCGGTCATTGGAGAACTGCATACGCTCGAAGAGCTTCTCCTTGCGGAAAGAGTCGTAGCGTGCAGCTAGGTACTTGGAGTGGTCTTCGCCGAAGACCAGGGACATGTGGGGTACCGGGTTGATGAAGCTGGTGTCCGTCAGAATATTCTTCTCAGCCAGGGAGGCCCAGAACTGGCGGGAAACCTGGAACTGCTCGTTAATGTTCAGCGCCTTGGCCGCGGAGACAGTACCGTCGGGACCAGCGGGAGCGTAGTTGAGCTCGCACAGTGCCGAGTGGCCGGTACCTGCGTTATTCCAGGGGTTGGAGGATTCCTGAGCAACCTTGTCGAGACGTTCGAGCAGGATAATATTCCAGGTCGGTTCGAGCTCCTTGAGGAACACGCCGAGGGTGGCGCTCATGATGCCGCCGCCGACCAGGACGACGTCGGTTCGTTCAGTACGTGCTACCACTGAATTCTCCCTTAGGGTGAGGGTGCCCGTCCTTGGGCACAATGACTGTGGGGTACATCATCTAGCCTACTCCTTTTAGCGGGGGAGGCATAGCTAGAATCAGCAAATAACAGGAGAGTGTTGCAGTTCACATGCTAGCTTCCCTGGAAGGCAAAAACCCTCCAGACACGCCAAACATGTGCACAATGCAACACTCAAACCTGAACTATCTACAACTTACGCAGTTTTCCAAACAGCTCAATCGCATTCTGCTCCGTCTGATAACCCTGAACCTCACGGCTCACAGCCACCTTAGACGTCACATTCAACAACGGAACCGCCGGCATAAACTGACCCAACTGAGACACAACCTTCGCATACAACTCACGCTGCGAATCCACCGAAACAGCAGAATCCGCAGTACGAATCGCCTCCATCACCTCAGTAAAACGAGGCGACGGCGCCACTGCCGCAGCAGTAGGCAACGGCGAAGGAGTCGCCGAAGGGCTCGGCGAAGCCGAAGCCTCCTCCTCCGGAGACAACGGATCCGGCGAATAACTCGGCTGCGGGCTCGGAGTCGCAGAAATCTGCACATTCGAATCCGCACCACGCGACGACGGAAAATCAGAATTCTTCTTAGTCAAACCCGTCGTCATATCCGTCGGCGCATTCGTAATCAACGAACGCACCTGATGCTCCGCAATTAACTGCGCCAACACCGGACCAAAGAACGCATACGGGTCACGGTACATGCCGTAGAAACCAGCCAACGTAATACCGCGCTCAGAAGAAACATCACGGCTCTTCTTCAAATACTCAGCCCACGGCAACGGCACCGGCTTAATATTCAGACCCACCTCAATCAGCGAACCCACCATCTCCGAATACACCTTCTGCGGAGTATCCATCCACGGCAGAGAAACATCGGCAGGGTAGTAGCACTCAATCACCTGATTGTCATAACCAGCAGCCGTCAGCAGCGAGCGCGCCATATCCTGATTACGGTCCGTGTAATCCTTCGCATCATCAGCCTTAATTCGGAACGACGGCGAAATCAGCGTCTGCGCATCCGAGGTGCCCTGCGGATAATACTGACGCAACGCACCGCGATCCACAGCATGCGAAATAGCGCGACGCACCGAAATATTCTTCAACACCGGATGCGCCGTGTTCAAGTCCAAATACACCAGCGAGAATGGGTCACGGCCAGGAGTCTGATAGCCATCACGCGCCAACTGACCCAGGTCAGTTGAATTCACCTGATCACACGCATCAATATGACCCTCCATCAGCGCAAAATAACGCTTATCCGACGAAGTGAGGGTCGAAATCTGAATCTCATCCAGCTCAGGTGCCTGACCATCAAAATGGGTATTCTTCAGCAGACGCACCGTGCCAGCCTCGAACGACTCCACACGGAATGCACCCGTACCCACCGGGGTGCCCGTCAGCTTCTGGTCAGCACCAAAAAGCGAAGGATCAATAATGCCGAACGCCTGCTGCGTCAAAATACGCGGGAACGCCAGAGAAGGACGCGACAAAGTCACCACCACGGAGTTACCCTTCGCCACCACCGACGAAACCAGCGGCAAGAAAGACTGCACCGTATGTGGCGCAGAAGCGTGCTGCGCACCCTTCTTCTCATCTGGATGCGCAGCATCAGAAGCGCTCGCAGAAGCAGACGGGGAAGCACTTGCAGAGGCAGACGGAGTAGCCGCACCCGACGGAGACGCCTGAACAGGCGCAGGCTCCACCGCCGAAGGATCGATAGAACCCGGCTTCGGCACACCAAAACCCCACGCAAACAACGGCTGAGCAGGCACCGCCAAAGCAGCAGTGCCCTCACCCGTAGCCAACGCCTGCCACCTCTGGAAATTCTGCACCACAGCATCCGCAGACAATGCAGAACCGTTACTAAAATGCGCCTCACGCAACACAAACGTATGCACCAAACGGTCATCAGAAACCGTCCACTCACTACACAACGAATCCTGAACCTCGGGATCACCCGTGTAATGATTCGCCACCAACAACGTCTGCAAAACCTGCGCCGTCACCTGATACGTACTCGCCACAGGAAACAACGCCGGATCCAAACCCAACGGCGCCGCACCCTGCGCAAAACGAAACACACGACGCGCATCAGCAGAGGACGCGCTCGCACTCGCCGAAGAACCAGCAGAAGACTGACCAGAACACGCAGAAAGCGCCAAACCAGCACTAAAAAGCGCGCCAAAACGCAAAACGGCACGTCGACTCAAGCCACTCGAGCCGGCAGTGGCTCGCAGCAGCGCATCAGAACTGCCAACAGCTGACGATGCATAAGGCTGATGCTGCACGGGAGGGTCCTCTCTTCCGTCGCGGATGCTTATTTCTCAGGATAACGGTTCAACACCCAACCGGGCGAGACACCCCCACCCCGGCAAGGCACATACAAGAGAACCCGCCGCCACGAAAACCGTGACGGCGGGCCCAATGTGAATGTGTGTGCGCGAGGGGGGACTTGAACCCCCACGCCATAAGGCACAGGAACCTAAATCCTGCGTGTCTGCCAATTTCACCACTCGCGCGTAGCGTCACCCCACATCCGAAGATGCATGCGTCTGAGGCAACAAAAAATTAGTGTACACCAGGAACCAAGGTTCTCCAAGCCTTAAAAGAAGCCCCCATAGGGCAAAAAGTCCGCAAACACGCCGAACAACAACCCCCTCAAGAAGTAACAGAACGGCGATACGCAAACCCCAGAAAACGTGACTCTACTTCGGGTCAATACCCAAATCACGACGCAATTTCGCCACATGACCCGTCGCACGCACATTGTACTGAGCCACAGAAATAACACCCTGCTCATCAATCACAAACGTCGAACGAATCAGGCCCTCATATACCTTGCCGTAATTCTTCTTCTCACCCCACGCACCATACGCCTCAGCCACCGCATGATCAGCATCAGACAGCAGCGGGAACGTTAACGACTCCTTCTCCACAAAACGAGCAATAGCCGCCGGCGAATCCGGAGAAACACCCAACACCACGTAACCCAACGACTTCAACGAGGCCAAATTATCGCGGAAATCGCACGCCTCCTTAGTGCAACCCGGAGTCGACGCCTTCGGGTAAAAATACAAAATCACCTTGCTGCCCGCATAATCACTCAGACTGTGCTCCTTACCCGAAGCGTCAGCAAGGGTAAAAGCAGGCGCCGGGGTACCCGGCTCAAGACGAACGCTCATCAATAACTCCTCAAAACATCAACAGGGAACAGCAGGGGAGCGGTGGATGCGCCCCACACAGTACCAAGGGCGGACGCGCCCCATGCAATACACACAGTCTAGTGTCCCACACACCCCACCCAAACAATGTGTCCAGACTCACGTCAAATCAACTTGCGCACACCACAAAAACTCGCGTATAGTATTTTTCTGTTGCAAGGGAAACCTTGAAACAAGCAAGCGCCTCTAGCTCAATTGGCAGAGCAATTGAC
>NZ_KV813694.1:122396-127834 GCF_001813685.1 Rothia sp. HMSC061E04
ATTCTTCGGAATCGGCGGGATTTTTGCGTTCCCTCAGTAAATGCAGTTTTGTCGTGCGAGGTGCATATTATCCTCTTTGCTCCTGCATGGGACCCGTCCTCGCAGAGCTCGGACACCCTGATGTCGCGGCAGAGGATATATGCACCTCTGCGTGTATCGGTATTCGGGGTACGCTTCGGTCCCGTCGGGGTTGCGGTAGATGTGCGGTGGTTCAGTATGTGCGCCCCGTGCCTAGCGAACTATGGCGGGGGAGGCTGTCGCCTTTTAGTCTGTTGCCTGGTGGTTGGGTGTTTTGCGTGTGGGGCGGGGGAGGGCTGTCGCGGTTTAGTGTGTTGCCTGGTGGTTGGGTGTTTTGCGTGTAGGGCTGTCGCCTTTTAGCGTGTTGCTTGGTGGTCTGGTGCGCGCCGAGGTGCCGGTGCCGTCCGTAGCGACATCAGGGTGCCCGAAGCGAAGCGAGGGTGGGTGCCCCTGTAGGAGCGAGGATGTGCACCGCCCCTCAAGCGTTCAACATGGTTGCGTGCAGGCATGCGAAAGCCCGCCACCGTCACAAGACAGTAGCGGGCAATCATTTCAAAAAGTCTCTGTTACAGGACCGGCCAAATCCGCGTCACAAACTCGCGGAAATCCTCCACATCCTTACCCTGCTCCAACAAACCAACGCCAAAACGAGTTGCAACCTCAACATTATCCTCAAACGACAAATAAAACGAGCTGCCATTCACCGACTCAAGCGTCACCGCATCATCACCCACACGATACGCATGCAGAGCATTTGTATTATCAATCGTCGTCGCCGTACCCGCAGGCGTCAACGCCGGCAAATTCACCGGAGCAATAATCACCTCATCAGGCGCATCTTGATACCCAACAATAAAATGTTGCTGATCAGGAGACTGATGCAACGCCAAATCAGGATTACGGTAAACAGCACGGCCCGTCGCATACACCAAATTGTATGCACCGTAATTAATAATCTGCTCGTCAAAAACCGGGTGCAGAACCCGAATGAGTTCCTCACCCGTCAAAAACTCGCTACTCTCAACAGAGTTACGGGGGTCGATAACCTCTGCGTACTTACTTGCTTCGGTCAGCTCATCAGCGACCGTGATAATCGGTTCGGTCATAGCATCAGTCTACCGGGGCAACCAACGAAGGTCACGAGTATTCGCACATATTACGCCCAATGACATCCAAAAAAAGCGAGTTTTTCTCACCCGTTCAAAAACCAGCGCCAAAATCCACTCACACGCTCAAGGTGTCCACATCATGAAAGAAGAAGGTTGACTTGGGGGTTTCCGTGTAAAAACCGCCACGACACCCCATAGAGATTTGACTCACCCCCTCCCGGGGCTTCACCATAGAAGGGTGAAGACAGCAATGTACCAGCGAATTATCAACCTTGTACTCGTCGCCTAGGGCGCGCAACAGGGTCAATTCACTGCGACTAAGCGCCCCTAACGCTACCACCAACAGCGAGGGGTATTTTTTATAGCTTGGCACCCCCGGGCATAGGACACGTGAGGATCACACAACCCCCACGCAAAACATTGAATACAACGAAGAACCATTAAGACACGAGGCATTTCCATGACCATGGGATTTTCCACTTCTGATGACGCGGCAAACGCTCCCGCAGAACGCATGACCGGTTCTCAGGCAATCGTCCGCACCCTCGAAGACCTGGGTGTGACTGACGTATTCGGCCTTCCCGGCGGCGCAATTCTGCCGACCTATGACCCCCTGTACGACTCCAAGAAGGTCCGCCACATCCTGGTCCGCCACGAGCAGGGCGCAGGCCACGCCGCTCAGGGCTACGCAGTGTCCAGCGGCAAGACCGGCGTGTGCATCGCAACCTCCGGCCCCGGCGCAACCAACCTGCTGACCGCAATCGCAGACGCAAACATGGACTCCATCCCCCTGGTTGCAATCACCGGCCAGGTGTCCACTAAGCTGCTGGGCTCTGACGCATTCCAGGAAGCTGACATCGTCGGCATGGCAATGCCCATCTCCAAGCACTCCTTCATGATCACCGACCCGCAGGACATCCCTCGCGCGCTCGCAGCAGCATTCCACATTGCATCCACCGGCCGCCCCGGCCCCGTGCTCGTGGACGTCACCAAGGACGCACAGGTCGGCATGATGGAATACCGTGGTATTCCTGAGGACCTGGAGCTGCGCGGCTACACCCCCGTCACCCGCGGCCACTCCAAGCAGATCCACGAAGCAGCTAAGTTCATCACCGAATCCAAGCGCCCCGTCTTCTACGTCGGCGGTGGCCTGGTTCGCGCAGGTGCTTCCGAAGAGTTCCACAAGCTGGCTAAGCTCATCGGCGCACCCGTCGTCACCACCCTCAACGCAATCGGCGCGTTCCCTGACTCTGACCCCCAGAACCTCGGCATGCCCGGCATGCACGGCACCGTCCCCGCCGTGACCGCAATGCAGAAGTCCGACCTGCTCATCACCCTCGGCGCACGCTTCGACGACCGCGTCACCGGCAAGGTCGACTCCTTCGCCCCCGAAGCCAAGGTCATCCACATCGACGTTGACCCCGCCGAAATCTCCAAGATCCGCTTCGCAGACGTGCCGATCGTCGGCGACCTCAAGTACGTGCTGCCCGAACTGATCGAGCTGCTCTCCACCGAGTTCGCAGACCAGCTGCCGAACCTCACCGAGTGGTGGAACGAACTCAACGCAATCCGCAAGGAATACCCCCTCGGCTACGAAAAGCCCAAGGATGGCCTCGGCTCGCCCGAATACGTCCTCGAGCGCATCAGCGCCCTCACCGGCCCCGACGCATACTACGTCACCGGCGTTGGCCAGCACCAGATGTGGGGTGCACACTACATCCAACAAGAAAGCCCCCGCCACTTCGTCAGCTCCGCAGGCCTGGGCACCATGGGCTACGGCGTACCCGCAGGCATGGGCGCAAAGGTCGCACACCCCGACTCCACCGTCTGGGTCATCGACGGCGACGGCTGCTTCCAGATGACCAACCAGGAACTGGTCACCTGCGCACAGAACAACATCCCCATTAAGGTTGCCATCATCAACAACTCCTCCCTCGGCATGGTGCGCCAGTGGCAGACCCTGTTCTACGACGAACGCTACTCCAACACCGACCTGAAGGACGGCCACGGCACCGTACGCATCCCCGACTTCGTCAAGCTCGGCGAAGCATACGGCTGCGCAACCTTCCGCTGCGAACGCGACGAAGACGTGGACGCAACCATCAAGGCTGCCCTCGAAATCAACGACCGCCCCGTCGTCATTGACTTCACCGTCAGCCCCCACGCCCTCGTCTGGCCCATGGTCCCGGCAGGCGTATCTAATGACAAGATTTGGATTGCGAAGAACACTTCGCCCGAGTTCGATCGTGAGGGAGAGAACTAATGGCTCTGCACACTCTGTCCGTTCTGGTAGAAGACAAGCCGGGCGTTCTCACCCGCGTCTCCGGCCTGTTCTCCCGCCGACTGTTCAACATCCTCTCCCTGGCTGTGGGTCCCACCGAAAACCCCGGTGTCTCCCGTATCACCGTGGTCACCGAAGGTGACGCACACACCATGGAGCAGATCACCAAGCAGTTGAACAAGCTCATTCACGTGCTCAAGGTCGTTGAACTGCCCGCCGAATCCTCCACCCAGCGCGACCACATCCTGATTAAGGTCAAGGCAGACCCCGTAGTCCGCCTGCAGATCGTTCAGGCAGTCACCCTGTTCCGCGCATCCGTGATTGACGTTTCCCCCGAGTCCGTTGTCATCGAGGCAACCGGCTCCCAGGAAAAGCTCAACGCACTGCTGGAAGTACTGGAACCCTTCGGCATCCGCGAAATCGTTCGCGCAGGCACCATCGCCCTGGCACGCGGCCCGCGCGCCATGAGCGAACGCATCTAGCGCACCCCACGCTACCCCTGTAGCAGCACTCCCGCCCGCACCACCGAAACCACATATTCGCAGTGTGGGCGGGGGAGCGCCAGGTACTGAAAAGCTCGGTGCAGTAAACCCCGGTACCGAAAATCCCGGTACCCACCCCGACCAAGCAGGGTACAAAGACTTCCAGCCAAAATCTGAGAAGTACTCTCGTAAACCTGTACCCCAAAAGCTATCAAGTAGAATAGTCAATGTTGAGCCCAGCCTGGGCCGCATACCAAACTTACTGAGGAGAAGAAATGGCAGCAACCATTTTCTACAACGACGACGCAGACCTCTCCCTGATCCAGGGTCGCACCGTAGCAGTTATCGGCTACGGCTCCCAGGGCCACGCACACGCACTGAACCTGCGTGACTCCGGCGTGAAGGTCATCGTCGGTCTGTCCGAGGGCTCCAAGTCCCGCGCCAAGGCTGAGGCAGAAGGCCTGCGCGTCGCAACCGTCGCAGAAGCAGCAGCAGAAGCAGACGTCATCATGATCCTGACCCCGGACCAGGTCCAGGCAAAGGTCTACGCAGAGAGCATCGAGCCGAACCTCAAGCCCGGCAACGCACTGTTCTTCGCACACGGCTTCAACATCCGCTTCGGCTACATCACCGCACCCGAGGGTGTCGACGTTGCAATGGTTGCCCCCAAGGGACCCGGCCACACCGTCCGCCGCGAATACGAAGCAGGCCGCGGCGTTCCCGCCCTGGTCGCAGTCGAGAAGGACGCATCCGGCGAAGCACTCGCACTGGCACTGTCCTACGCAAAGGGCCTCGGTGCAACCCGCGCAGGCGTCATCAAGACCACCTTCACCGAAGAGACCGAATCCGACCTGTTCGGCGAGCAGGCAGTCCTCTGCGGCTCCACCTCCCAGCTCGTCCAGTACGGCTTCGAGGTCCTCACCGAAGCAGGCTACCAGCCCGAAATTGCATACTTCGAGGTCCTGCACGAGCTCAAGCTCATCGTTGACCTGATGATCGAAGGCGGCATCGCTAAGCAGCGTTGGTCCATCTCCGACACCGCAGAGTACGGCGACTACGTCTCCGGCCCCCGCGTAATCTCCCCCGAGGTCAAGGAAAACATGAAGGCTGTCCTGGCAGACATCCAGAACGGCAACTTCGCAAAGCGCTTCATGGAAGACCAGGCTGCAGGAGGCCCCGAGTTCAAGGAACTGCGCGCAAAGGGCGAGGCACACCCCATCGAGGCAACCGGCCGCAAGCTGCGCGAGCTGTTCTCCTGGAATTCCGCAAACGACGACTACACCGAAGGTTCCGTCGCTCGCTAAACGGTAGCTCAGCAATAGCTTTCTAAGAATCCGGCGTTCCACTTCTCACCCCGCTATAGGGGAGGGGTGGGGCGCCGGATTCTTGCTGTTTCAGGCCCAATAACAACACTCGACAAATATGTGATTCAGTTCATGCTCACTCGAGTTGCGGGTACTTGCGGAATGCCGTATAGTATTTACTTGTTGCAGGGGAAGCCCTGAAAAACAAGTAAGCGCCTCTAGCTCAATTGGCAGAGCAATTGAC
>NZ_KV813694.1:127934-130075 GCF_001813685.1 Rothia sp. HMSC061E04
ATTCTTCGGAATCGGCGGGATTTTTGCGTTCCCTGAATTTTATAGATTTTGGCTTGAGGTATAGATATTCCCCTTGCTCCTACAGGGAACCCGTCCTCGCTTCGCTTCGGACACCCTGATGTCGCGACGGGGAATATCTATACCTCTGCGCATCTGTGGTTCAGGGGTTCGCGGAATCTCGCCGGTTCGTTGGGTTGCGTGGTGGTTCAGTATGTGCGCCCCGTGCCTAGCGAACTGGGGCGGGGGAGGCTGTCGCCTCTTGGTCTGTTGCCTGGTGGCTGGTGTTTTGCGTGTGGGGCGGGGGAGGCTGTCGCGGTTTAGCGTGTTGCATGGTGGCTGAATGTTTGGGCTGGTGCGCCGTGTTTTCCGGAAGCGCCCTCCGGGTGACGGGTGCCCCTGCGTAGGCGCGGAGGAAACATGCGGCGTGCTAGCCTCCACCCACACGCAATGAGTCAGCGCGTATCAGACTATAACCAGGGTGAGAGTCGTACCTAATACTGCGGTAAACTGAAAGTTATGACTGCAACTCCGTTCTACATCACCACCGCCATCTCCTACCCCAATGGCAACCCGCACATCGGCCACGCCTACGAAACCATCGCAGCCGACGTGCTAGCCCGCTTCAAGCGCCTCGACGGCTTCGACGTGCGCTTCATGACCGGCACCGACGAGCACGGCCAGAAGATGCAGACCACCGCCGAGAAGCTCGGCAAAACCGCCAAGGAACTCGCCGACGAGAACTCCGCACGTTTCAAAGCAATGAACGACGCGCTGAACATCAGCTACGACCGCTTCATCCGCACCACCGACCCCGACCACTACACCGCTTCCCAGGCCATCTGGAAGCGCATGGAAGAAAACGGCGACATCTACCTCGACAAGTACGCCGGCTGGTACTCCGTCCGCGACGAAGCCTACTACGCAGAAGACGAAACCGAAGTCCGCGACGGCCAGCGCTACGCCATCACCACCGGCACCGAAGTCGAATGGACCGAAGAAGAATCCTACTTCTTCCGCCTCTCCAAGTACGGCGACAAGCTCCTCGAACTCTACGCCAACGAAGGCTACGTCTACCCCGAATCCCGCCGCAACGAACTCATCTCCTTCGTCAAGGGCGGCCTCAACGACCTGTCCATCTCCCGCACCACCTTCGACTGGGGCGTACCCGTACCCGGCAACGACAAGCACGTCATGTACGTGTGGGTCGACGCCCTCACCAACTACCTGACCGGCCTCGGCTACCCCGACACCGACAACGAACTGTTCACCAAGTACTGGCCCGCCGACCTGCACCTCATCGGTAAGGACATCACCCGATTCCACTCCATCTACTGGCCCGCATTCCTGTGGTCTGCCGGAATCGAACTGCCCAAGCGCGTCTTCGGCCACGGCTTCCTGCTCGTCAACGGCGAGAAGATGTCCAAGTCCGTCGGTAACGTTGTCGACCCCGCAAACCTCGTCGACGCATTCGGCCTGGACGCGGTCCGCTTCTTCCTCATGCGTGAAGTGTCCTTCGGCCAGGACGGCTCCTACTCCGAAGAGTCCATCATCAACCGCATCAACTCCGACCTGGCAAACAACCTCGGCAACCTCGCCCAGCGTTCCCTGTCCATGGTCGCCAAGAATTGCGGCGGTGCCGTCCCCACCCACGGCGAATTCACCGAAGCCGACCGCAAGATCCTCGACCAGGCGGCAGCCCTCTACGAGCCCGTCCGTGCAGACTTCGACGAGCAGGCATTCCACCGCGCTTTGGAACGCATCTGGACCGTCCTCGCAGACACCAACGCCTACTTCGCAGAACAGGAACCCTGGACCCTGCGCAAGAATGGCGAACTCGACCGCATGAACACCGTGCTGTACGTAACCCTCGAGGTCGTACGCCAGGTCGCTCTGCTGCTGCAGCCCGTCATGCCCGACGCAACCGCCAAGCTGCTGACCCTGCTCGGCGTACCCGAAGGCGACGCACGCCAGTTCGCAGCCCTCGGCACCGCACTCGTGCCCGGCACCGAACTGCCCGCACCCGCACCGGTGTTCCCCCGCTACGAAGCGCCCAAGGCATAACAGCTGCTTCTGACATAGCGTGAGAAAGCCCCCGGCTTCCCCACCCAGTGAACTGCCTCCCGTTTCTTGGACATCAAAAC
>NZ_KV813695.1:0-331 GCF_001813685.1 Rothia sp. HMSC061E04
TGATAGTCGAGGACTGAATCAGCTACAGAATAGGAGCCGAGGTAGGTCCAATTGCCTAAAGTTATGTTAAAGCTGTCGACAAGACCGGTGGGTAGGTGCCAGGTTACTAGGAGATTCGTTACCTCTGCGTTCTGAACTTCGCCCATGCCTTCGGGGTAGATTGCAACGATACCTGCAGGGTCGCCGTTGGCATTGACAGAGTTTGTCACGGTTAGGCTGGTTAGGCACCCCGTGCTGTTATCACGGGTGTAAGTACCGCTGTTGTTTGAGTCCAAACTATAAATTTCGTGAGAAGCTGCGTAAGTGGGGATGGTGGCGGTTGCAAGGACGG
>NZ_KV813696.1:0-1364 GCF_001813685.1 Rothia sp. HMSC061E04
GGGTCGGCTTGCCTGGCTCTAGCGACTCTGCAGCGTGGCGGATTTCCTCCATGACTTCTTCGTAGGTCGGGCCGGTGGGACCCGGGCTGTCGGCACTGGTCAGGGTGCGGGTATCGTTGGGAATGCAGCTAGCAGAAGAAGGACTATGTCTGCTTCCACCACGGTCGATAGGAATTCCGTTTTCGTCTACGGTCATGTTTGTATATCCAACATGCCCTACTCGTCCGTCTAGCGTGGTGCAGAAGAAATTGTTGGGGTTGTCTTTATAAGATGTAACATAAAATCCCTCGCGCCGTTTTGTCGTATCTGTTTCGGGGGCAGGCGTTACTGGCTGGTTTGTAACGGAATCAATATCTGAAGCGCTTCCTGTTCTTTCCGTATTTTCATTTCCAACCATTTCTTTAGGAGGAATTTTCTCTTGGCATATGCTAGCAGTATTATTTGATGAACATTCACTCGTTTTTACATCTGCAAATGAGGGGAGAATACTAAGTTGAAATATTTGTATGCTTACAAAAGGGAGGAAGAGAATTTTATGCCACTGCTTCATTTTAATCTTCAACCTTTACATACCCAATAAGCTCCCATTTTTGACCGTTGTGCTTTAGCTCAATTTTATAAGTGTCGTTAGTTTTATCTTCATTGGTCCAAGAGCGCCAACTACCATCAGCCGCGACATAAATCTCCTTTTCCCAGACATGGTAAGCCTTCCAAAAATAAGTCTCCCCGTCCTCAGACCACGGCGCGCCATCAGCAGTCAAGCTTTCAATACCATCAATCACCCAACCACCATGCTGGTAAAGCCTCTCGACACCCTCATAAGCCTCCAACTCGCTCTTAAAAGTCGGCGACACAAACTGACGAGCCATCGAATAATCACCAGTCTGCACGCCATAATTACCCCATTTGACCCAAGCGTCCAAAGTCTTACGCATACCTTCAACAGACTTCTCACGGTACCCGTCTTCAGGCTCAGCAGGCTTGGGCACATTCTGCGCCGGACCGTACTTATCCGCCGGGCGGTACTCCCCGTTAGGCGCCTTCGAGCCGCCCGAATAGCCTCGGACAGTAGACGGAGTAGCGCTTGCCGAAGGTGACTCAGATGCCGCCGCAGAAGCCGAAGCCGACTCGCTCGGTGCGGCCGAGGAGGTGGCAGTCGCCTCGTTATTTGCCTGCTGGCCGCACGCCGCAAGCAGGGCGCCAAGGCCCACAAGTGCGCCGCTGCCCAGCAGAGTGCGGCGGTTGAAAATGGTCGAATCCATAGAAGATACGCTCCTATCGTCGGTGATGGTGTGTTGTTTAGTTACTAGTCGGGCGGTTATTCAGAGGTCAAGCTGACTGCCGGAAGGAAAACAGCCCCGTAG
>NZ_KV813697.1:0-13862 GCF_001813685.1 Rothia sp. HMSC061E04
GGAGGTGCCGCCCGCCTCGTGCGTCCCGTGACCCGCCGCCCCTCGCCGCACCGCACTGTTCGGTGAATGAGAAGCAAGGAAACCCTACCCTGCGCCACCAACCCATAAGTGATACGGTCAAAGAACAACTAATGGATTCACGTGCTGAAATGCACGCCCGACCCTGCCCCATACGCATCGCCCGGACGCCCGCATCCAGCACGCCACAACTCTATAACGAACACGGGTGAACAATGACTGAGAACATACACAACGACTGGGACCTCCGAAGCGAAGAAGTGCAGAAAGACCAGGTAGCCGCCTACGACGCAATGCGCCGCCGCTGCCCCGTCGCCCACGACGAATTCATGGGCTACTCCGTCTTCAAAAACGCCGACGTACAACACGTACTCGACCACCCCGAAATCTACTCCAACGTCGTCTCCACCCGCCACATCGCCGTCCCCAACGGCATGGACACCCCCGAACACACCACCTTCCGTGCCGTCAACGACAAATACTTCACCCCCGAACGCCTCGAAAAGTTCGCACCCGTCATCCGCGACGCCGTGAAGACCCTCATCGCAGAACTACCCCGCGGCGAAGAAGTAGACGTCATGCAGGGCTTCGGACAGGCCTACGCAATGCGCGTACAGAACGCCTTCATGGGTTGGCCCGCATGCCTCGAACAGCCCCTCACCGAATGGATCGAAAAGAACCGCGTCGCCACCCTGCGCCGCGACCGTGAAGAAATCGCTAAGGTCGCCCTCGAATTCGACGGCTACATCCGCCAGCTGCTTGACGAACGCCGCGAGGACGCCGCAGCCGGCAACCCCAAGGACGTCACCGCCGAACTGCTCACCGACACCGTGCAGCTGCCCGGCGAAGAACCCCGCACCATGACCGACGAAGAAATCGTCAGCCTCATCCGCAACTGGACCGTGGGCGAGCTGTCCACCGTCTCCGCAACCGTGGGCGTATTCGTCAACTTCCTGGCACGCAACCGCGCCGAACAGGACCGCCTGCGCGCATCCCTCGCCGACGGCAACGCACTCGACGACCGCAGCGAAATCGCCCTCGCCGTCGAAGAAATCATGCGACTCGAAGACACCCTCGTCACCAACCGCCGCATCACCACTCAGGACACCGAACTCGGCGGCCGCACCCTGCCCGCCGGCTCCCGCGTGACCATCAACTGGGCAAGTGCCAACCGCGACGAGGACGCCTTCGAAGATGCCCTCACCTACAACCCGCACCGCGACCAGTCCCGCAACCTCGTGTACGGCGACGGCATCCACGTATGCCCCGGCGCGCCCCTGGCACGCCTGGAACTGCGCATCCTGCTTGAGGAGCTGCTGCGCGGCACCGAGTCCATTGAGATCGCGGACGAGAGCGAGAAGCCCGCAACCGTGAACGCCGTGTACCCGGTCTCCGGCTACTCGGTCGTGCGCGCCATCTTCAACTAGGCACGCTCCAGCTCTAAAAGGGCGAGGCGCCGAACCCCTGAGAATGGGGGTCGGCGCCTCGCGCTGTTAAGAGTAAGTATAAGAGTGAATAGTAGGGTAGTGGCGACCGGTATTAGCCGCTCACTATAGATAAAACGGAATATTCCCTGACGGCTATATAGCCTAGTGGGCTATCCAAAACTGAATTTAGTGGCCAGAACTCGTCACCGAAGGCTTCACCGAAGAACCCGCAGAGCCGCTCGCAGACGCGCGAGCCGAAGCACTCGCAGAAGCCTCCGCCGCAGCTGATGCCGACTCCTCCGGGGACAGAGCCGTACCATCCGCATGAACACCAGCCATCGCCGGAGTCACACCATTCACGAAGCTCAACTTCGCCTGCTTGAACTGGTACTCGGGAGAGCAGGTCAGCTTATACTTCGAATTCGCCAGCTCGCGAATCGACTTCACATAATTCTGAGTCTCCTCATACGGGGGAACACCGCCGTACTTCTCCACAGAACCCGGACCCGCGTTATAACCGGCGAGAACCACATCCTGCAGCTCATCCTCATTGGAGGCATACTTCGCCAAACGAGTACGCAACTCACCCAGGTAGCGTGCCTGCGCCGCAATCGCATCGTGCGGGTTCAGAACATTACCGCCATTGCCGAAGCTGTAGTGGCCGCCGCTCCACGCATCATCAGTGAACTGTGCAATACCCTTAGCGCCCTGGTTGGACACAACGCCCACACGCCAGTGGCTCTCAGTCTCAATCTGCGCCGCCAGCACGCCGGGACGGAAACCCGCCACCTTAGAGCCCTCCTCAAAATCGGGTCGGAGAGCCGTCGGAGCATACGAAAGCTCCGTCATACCGCAGTAGTCGTCATAGGTGGCTGCCAGGCCGGCAACACCGCCACCCAAAAGAACCGCAGAGGCAATAATCTGCCAATGCGCAAGTGCCCCGGTGAGAAAGCGAAGCGGGAAAGCTTTACGCTGCCGAGGGGAAGTCTGTGCGTCCGCCGAAGCGGGGATGTGGTTGTTGGCGCCCGTAGCGCTGCGCTCGGAAGAGGCGCTCGAAGTGCTATCTGCCATTCCTATAGACTAGCGCACCATGCCCGCTCCTGGCTAAGAAAAGTTCGCCCATGAGGCTAAAAGCATAGTTCGCCGTGGTGCGTGCAGGCTCCTGCCGGGGCGTGTGCAGGGGCTCTGGGATGGCTCTGTATCGGCTCTGTGGGAGCCTGTGCAGGGCAAAAAGACGGCGCAGAAAAACAGTGCAAAAAGACCCCGCACGGCGCATCCACTCACAGGATGCACCGGGCGGGGTCGGCCTCTCACGGGCGCTAGAAGCGCCTATCGTGAGGGTTTAGCGGGCAACCACTACTAGCGATCAGTGACTACTAGCGGTCAGTGACCACGATCTTGCCGGCGGCACCGCGCTCCATCTCCGAGAAGGAGTGATTCACGAACACGTAGGTGCCAGATTCCAAGAACTGCATCTCCACGAAGCCGCCCTGAGCGGGCGCCAAATCCAGTGCCTGGCTGTGACCGTCACGGCTACCGAATGCATCCGCCCCGCGGCGCATCAGGTAGCCGCCCTCCTTGTAGACCGTGTCGAATTGCGAACCGACCACGTGGAAGCTCGTGCCGTGGTTCGGGCCCGCAGCCATCACCCAAACACGGATACGCTCGCCCTTCTTCACCTGCAGCGGCTTCGCCTTGTACTGGGTTGCGTGGCCGTTGAACATGGTCAGCGTGGGGGTGCCAGCCGCGATCAGCTCCGGCGAGTTCTCCGCTAGCTTGTTACCGTCGGAGGCGGTCTTGCCGGTGTCGTGCAGGTACGCCTCGCCCTGAACCATCACGTACTCGTGATCGACCGGGTCAAGGTCCGCCGGGTCAATGATGACCGCACCGTACATGCCCTGGGTCATGTGCAGGCTCAGCGGGGCGGTACCGCAGTGGTACAGCCAGATGCCGGCGCCCTTCGCCTCAAAACGGTAGACGAGACGCTCACCGGGGGCGATGGTCTTCATCGTGTTATCGGGGGAGACCATGCCCGCGTGGAAGTCCAGCGAGTGGCCCATCGTGCCGTTATTGATGAGTGTAATTTCAAAAATGTCGCCGACCTTGCCGCGCAGAATCGGTGCCATGTTCTGCCCGTTGAACGTCCACATGTGAACTGTCACGCCGGGCGCCACCTCGCGGTCGACTTCCTCAACTTCCAGGGTGACCTTGCGGACGGTCTTGCCGTTCACCTGCGCGGCGGTGTTCGGCGCCGGGATGTTCGGGTCGCGGTACTTGTAGCCGCTGCCGGGCGCTGCGGACATGTCAATCCTGCTGTTCGCAACGGTCATGAGAGTCGGGGTGCTACCCGACGCGGCGTGGTTGTGGGTGCCCGCAGAACCGTGGTTGTGGCCACCCTGCGCCACCTGGTTTGCGGAGGCACCGGTCGCCTTCACCTTGAACACCATGCCCAGGGCGCGGTGACCCGCCACGGAGCAGTAGCCTTCCTGGTCGGCGCTGATGATGCCGGCGTCTACGGTTTTCGTTTCGCCGGGGTTGATGGTGCCGGTGGTTGCGCCGTTGTCGAAGGTCAGGTCGTGGGTCATGCCCTGGTCGTCGTTGGTGACCTCGACGACCAGACGGTTACCTGCGGGCACCTCCACCTCTGCGGGGGTGAAACGGTAGTTGCTGGTCGCCTTCACCTGCACGGTGGTGGTCTGACCGGTTGCAGCCACGGAACCCGCCGAGGAGAACGACGGCAGGTTCAACGCGGACGGGTTCACGGCGAAGCCCAGCAGGAACGCCATGGCAACCGCCAACGCCGCCTGGAAGCTCTGCTTGGCGTGCGGGACGGGCTCCGGGGTGAGCGCCTCCGGGTTGAAGACGGGCTTCTCGCCGCGGGCGCGTGCTGCCATCATTTCCTTGCGGGTGTTCACGGACGCCTTCACGCCGCGCACCATGAGCGGAATGAACGCCATGAGCGCCAACGCACCCACGATAGCGACGGCAATCTTAATGGACTGGCCCACCATGGAGCTGGGCATCATGAAGATGAGCAGCGCCAGGTTCACGGCGGTTACGCGTGCCGCCGCGAAACGGCTGAACTCCTTGTTGGAGGCGCGCACCACCGCCGGGCCGCCACCCATGCGCTGCGGCAGCAGGTAGCTCATCGCGCCGAGCAGCAGCTGCAGCAGGAAGCCGACCACAAAGATGGGGGTCACGGCGCGCATGTCCAGCTGCGCGAAGGGGACGGTCGCCACCATGTAGGCGGTGGTCGCCACGCCAATAATCAGCCAGAGGAAGCCCATACCTACGCTCATGGGCGGGTACTCGTTCGGGCGCTTGGTGCGCAGGGTACGCACCATCACCCAGGCGACAATCAGCAGGGCAACCAGGTAGACGACCAGGCCGGCTGCGGCGAGCGGACGCATCCCTAAAATCGCGCCGACAACGGTCAACGCCAAGCCACCGCACATCAGGTACAGGGCGCGCAGGCTGTGGGTGAGCGCCTTATCCACCATCTTCGTGCGCAGCATGGTCGGCCAGAACGTCACCAGCGTACCCACCGCGGTAATACCGACGAAGCCGAGCACGTTCACTGCTTCGTGCGCGAGCAGGAACTGCGAATGCAGGGTGCCGGACAGGTTCGGGTAGGCAATCATGCCGCCAAACGCCGCACCGAGGGGCAGCAGCAGCGCCGCAACAATGTAGAAGCGAATGGTCACACCGAACCGCGAGGGCAGAGCCTGACGCACCTGCTTCAGCAGGTAGATGCCGTGCCAGGCGACCATCGAACCGACAATGAGGGCGCCCACCACCGTGGCGGCGTAGAGGTCGGGCACACTCAGCTGACCGACCATGCCGACCATGAGCACGAGAATACCGGCGTTCAGAATGAAGATTCGGCGCACCTGGGTTCCGCGGTGCTCGTCAGGAATCTTGATTTTCATGAGCGCTTCGGTGAAGTGCTGCGACCAAATCAGAATCGAGTTCGTAATCAGGCCGAGGGTGACAATGTGCACCATCAGCCAGCCGCTATTCGGGATAAACCTGTGCAGCAGAAGTACGCCGATAAGGGTAAACATCCAGTGGGAGACCGGCTTGGAGGCGCGACGATGCCACGTACCGCGACCGGATGCGCGGCGTGCAATCTCTTCGGGGGTGAGGTTCGCGCCGGGCACATCAGCCGGACGCGCGCCAATGCTCAGGCCGGAGGAGCCGCCTCCGGAGACGTTTGCGGGCTTGCCGCTCGTGTTCTCACCTTCGGGTGGGGTGCCGAGATGTTCACTCACGTGATCACTGCTTTCACTGCTGGTTGTTCGTGGACGTCGGTGTGCGGGTCGGCACCCGGCACCCCTGCGTTGGGGTGGGTGCCAATAAGCCCATTATATTGCCCGGATAGTACCAATTTTGAAGACATGACGTGCATATGAAGGCGGCTCATATCGTGATAGTTGTGCTAGTGCGCTCAAGTGATTCTTCCCCTGTGAATCTTCTCCCCAATGCATCCTTCACAGGTGCGCACGATAAACTATTAGGATTCCAAAATCAGATGCCCGCCCACCCTACGCGCGCATCCGCCGGCACCAAGGTAAGGACAAGCACCTCGTGACAAGGACTGACTCCACCACCCCCATCTGGGGAAAGATCGCTATTGTGGCACTCATCCTCATGGTGGTGTGCGGTTACCTCTTTGAAATCCTTATTGTCCCCTTCGGCGGCCTGGACTTTTCCATCTATCGCATGGGTGCCATGACCATCTTCGACAATGAAGGGTTTACCGAGGATCTATACGCGCCAGTATTTATTGAAATTGGGGTGTTGAAGCTCCCCTTTACCTATCCGCCGTTTGCGGCTCTCGTCTTCCTGCCCTTTGCGTTCCTGCCGCTTGAGGTAGGCAAAGCCATTATGGTGCTGGGAACCACGGCCGCCGCTTGGTGGCTTTCGGCCACTATCTATAACTATGCTCAGACTTCCGGTCGTGCGTTACCCCTGCAGGGTCGCCTCGGCCGTACCGGAACTATCGCTGTCTTGACCATCGTGGTGATGCTGTGCGGCCCGTGGCGACGTACTTTTCACCTCATGCAGATTAATCCGCTCATTATGGCGCTGATTCTTGCCGATTTTGTGCGTCCGGCGACCCGTGTGCCGCGCGGTGTGCTCGTCGGTATTGCGGGTGGCTTAAAGCTTACTCCGCTGGTCTTCGGCCTTATCCTGCTGGTGCGCCGCGACTGGAAGGGCATCGCGGCCCTGGGCGCCACCTTCCTGGCCACAATTGCGGTCGGTTTTATCCTTTTGCCGAATGAGGCTCCCCAATTCTGGTTCTCCGCTATCTCTGACCCATCCCGCGTGGGCGACATTAACTTCGTGGATAATATTTCCATCCAGGGTTGGCTCATGCACTTCGGTCTGAAGGGCACAGCCCTCAAGCTCGGCTTCTACGCCCTGGCCGCGCTCAGCATTGCCCTGGTTGCTGTGTTGCTCTACCAGCTTGAACGCCGCGGCAAAACCCTTGCACAGGTGGCTGTGACCGGCACTCTTATGGTGGCACTTTCACCGATTAGCTGGTCGCACCACAATGTTCTTCTGCCGCTACTGCTGGCAGCCCTTATCCTGGACGCATTCCCCACCTTTATGGTGTATCTTCCCTCTGCGGCACGAAAAATTGCGTGCGTGCTGGCGTGGGTGGCCGGTGTGGGCCTGTATATTTCGCCGCGTATTATTGGCGGTATCACCCAGCTAGATATGAATGGCTTGGAATTCCTATGGGCGCCCGGCGTAGCTATTGGTGGCTTTCCCTCCTTTGCCCTGTGGGCTACGGTCATGTTCTGGGCGGTAGCCGCGCTGAGTACGCCGGTGCGTACCGCTCCGGTTGAATCAGCCGAAAGCGATGCGCCGCTGGGCTGGTGGGGAGCCCGTGCACTGGTGACCCAGAGTGCCCTGGTGACCGAGAGTGCCGAGTCTGTGCGTGCCGCTGATTCTCGTGAGGCAACCGCGTGAGCCGCGACAAAGAGCTAGAAAAGACCCCTGTGAAGAATACTGACAAGAACTTAGCTACGACCGTGGAGAATACCGAGGCGGTAGCGCCTATAATCCCGTGGGCTTCGGCTGGCTCTACTGCTGAACCTGCACCGGTTGCGGAACCGGCTGCTGAAAGCGCTGTAGAAAGCGCGGAGCCTGCCGCAGAGCCCACAAAACCTGCGCGTCGCAGCTTCTTTGACCGCATCCCCGGCATGCGCAGCGGCGCTCTCTGGGCGCACCTGCTGTTTATCCTGGTTGCCCTCTACGCCTTCGACTACGTGACGCACGCGGCGGCTGACGATATTTACGTGTACCGCCTGGGCGCTGTCTCCCTCGCGGACGGCCCGGACGGCTACCAGCTGTACACCTTCCACACGCGCGGCCTGCCGTTTACCTACCCGCCGTTTGCGGCGCTGCTCTTCTACCCGCTCGCGTTCCTCACCGAGCCGCAGAGCATGCTGCTGATTACCGCCATTATTTGCGCGCTCAGCTACTGGTGCGCGTACCTGCTGTACTGCTACGCCCGTAGCCGCTCGTGGCGTCTGCCGTTGCAGAAGCACCTGGGTCATTGGGGTATGGTGTCGCTGATTGCGGCGCTGATTTGGATGTGCGGCCCGTGGCGTTTGACCACGCATTTTGGGCAGATTAACGCCATCATTCTGATGCTGATTCTCGCCGATTTTATGCGCCCGGCAACCCGCGTTCCGCGCGGCGTACTGCTGGGTATTGCCGCGGGTATTAAGTTGACCCCGCTCGCGTTCGGTCTGCTGTTGCTCATGCGTAAGGACTGGAAGGGCATCGCGACCCTGGGCGCGAGCTTCGCCGCGACCGTGGGTATCGGCTTCCTGGTGATCCGTGAGGAGTCGCTGACGTTCTGGTTCCACGCGGTGCATGACACCTCGCGTGTGGGCTGGTTCAGCTACTTCGATAACGTGTCAATTATGGGTACGCTGACCCACGCGGGCCTGCAGCATCACCTGACGGCTACCGCCCTGTCGGTGGTGCAAGTGGCGTTGACCCTGCTGATTGTGCTGGTTACGGCGGTTCTGTTGGTTCCGCTGATTCGTGCCCGCGCGCTCATGGCGCAGCTGGCGCTGACCGCGTTCATGATGCTGCAGATTTCGCCGATTAGCTGGTCGCACCACAACACCTGGTATCCGCTGATGCTCGCCGCCGTGGTCATGGAAATCTTCCCGCTCATGTACCAGCGGGTCAGTTCCTTCGTCTTCACGCTGGCTGTTATCTTGGCGACCGCGGCGCTGGTGGGCATGTACATTTCGCCGTTCTGGATTGTGCTGGCGTTCTCCCCGCACTTCAACTCGGATCAGATTCTGATGGTGCCTGAAGGCTCCCTGGGCCTGATGGCGGGCACCATGCCGTACCAGCTGATGTACCTGTTTATCCTGGTGACGTTCTTCGTGTACCTGGCGAATCGTCAGCTGGTGGAGCGTGCAGCACACGCCGCGGGCGCCGAACTGGCGGAGGCGAAGTACTCCCGCTAAAGGAGCCGCCCGCTCACGGCGGCTAGCGCCTCCAGCAGGTGCACAGCTTTCACCGGGCATAAAAGTATCCCCCGCACCTATCACGGGTGCGGGGGATACTTTTATGCCCAGCCTACAGATCTAGTCAGTCACGCTGCTAGTTAGTGCCGATGCTCCAAGTAATGTTGGAGTCGGTACGAACCTGCATGTAGCTCTTGTTGCTCTGAACCCACTGCATGCTGCTCTTCACGGTCGGGATGGTCGAGGAGAAGAACGGGTCGTTCTTGGTCGCGTTCAGAACGGTGAAGCCGCGGGTGGTCGGGCCGCTGGTCTGGAACTCCATGGTCGCCTCGGTGCCTTCGTAGGTGAAAGCGTAGTAGTTCATGGTGCTCTGGAACTTCTCACCCTTCTTGTAGTGGGGTGCGGAGTCTGCATCGTAGACGCGGATGGTCCATTCGCCCTTACCAGTCAGGTCCAGCTTACGGGTGGGGGTGGAGTGGCCGCTCGCGTCAATCCATGCGGTGCCCTTGAGCTCCTTGCCGTCGCGGGTCGAGTCGATAACGCTCACACCTGCGCTGCTGTTGCCCTTCTCATCACGGCTGGAGATGAAGGCGTTAACCACACCGTCTGCGGGCTTGAACTCGTAGTAGAGCAGGCCTGCGGACA
The DNA here is from genome assembly GCF_001813685.1 of Rothia sp. HMSC061E04. NCBI lineage: Bacteria > Bacillati > Actinomycetota > Actinomycetes > Micrococcales > Micrococcaceae > Rothia > Rothia sp. HMSC061E04. Next base: position 9,593 of record NZ_KV813697.1, read on the forward strand.
CATCGCCCTTGAGCTTCTCAATCTCGATGGTGTCCTTGTTGTCGGTGACGGTCTTCTTGTATTCCTTGAACTCACCCTCGGGCATCTTCGCTTCAGCAGCAGCAACCGGCGCTGCGGAAGAAGCCGAAGCCGCTGCCGCGCTCTCAGATGCGGGCGCTGCGGAAGAAGCCTCAGAGGATGCCGCCGCGGAGGACGCCTCAGCGGAAGTAGCCGCCGCGCTCGATGCTGCCGCAGAATCGGAGGTGGGGTTCGAGCCGCCACGCGGAATCAGCATGACAATCGCCAGGATGATAACAATCAGCAGAGCCAACGCACCACCGATAATACCCCAAATCTTGGTGCCGGAGAACAGACCCTTCTTCTCGGAGCCGTCCTCGCCCTGACCTGCGGGCTCGGTGACGTAGGGGTTGCTCAGAGCCACGGTTGCCTGGTCCTGATCGGACACCTGACCCGCGTAGGGCTGCTGAGCGTTGTACGGCTGACCCTGGTAGGGGTTGTTCTGGTACTGGCCGCCCTGGACGTTCTGGCTGTCCTGGAAACCCTGGCCCTGGTACTGGCCACCCTGGAAGTTCTGGCCCTGGAAGCCCTCACCCTGGAAACCATCAGCCTGGTTCGGCTGGAAGCCGTTCGGTGCCTGACCTGCCGGGATGAACGCCGCGTTCTGGCCGGGCTGTTCCGAGAGGTTCACGGTGCGCTCGGACAGGTTGACGGTGCGCTCGGTTTCGGGGGTGTGGAACTCAACGAGCGGGGAGTTCTCGATAGTGTGGGCAGCCTCTTCGGTGGAGGCGGGAGCCTCAGCTGCGGAAGCCTCAGCGACCGGCTCAGAAGCGGCGGGCTCGGACAGTGCAGGCTCAGCAACCGGAGCCTCAACAACGTGCGCCTCAACGGGCTGTTCGGAAGCAACAGGCTCGACAACCGGCGCTACGGGAGCTTCAGTAGCCTCAGCAGCAGGCTCTGCAGCTGCAGTATCTTCAACTGCGGAAGACTGAGATGCAAGAACCTGCTCGGGCAGAGCGGTACCGGTCAGCGGAACCTGAGTCAGGTGACGCATCGGCTTGGGCTCGGAGGGCTCCTCAGCGGACTCAGCCGCGGGCGCCTCTACCTGCTGTGCCTCAGCCTGGGATGCTTCAGCCTGGGGTGCTGCCACCTCCGGAACCTCGATGATCTGCTCACCTTCGAGCTCAGCGGCGAGCTGCTCCAGGTCAACGTCCTCAACGGTCAGCGGTGCTGCAGCCTCGGCGGGCTGCTCAGCAACTACGGGCTCAGCAACCTGCTCAGCGGGAGCCGCCTCAGCAGCGGGCTCCTCGGGAATCAGCGGCTCAATAGTAGCCTCTTCAACCTGAATGGGTTCGGGCTCGGGCTCTTCGACCCACAGCTGCCAGCCTTCAGGAACGGGACCCCACGCGGGGTCGGGGCGCCACGTAGGAGTGGGGGCCCATCCGGCAGGAGGAGCGGGCCAGTTGGGCGGCGGATTGAAGACGAGTGCCATAAGAAAGCAGCCTTTCTGGTGCTGAAAAAACACCCCGGAAGAGCAGTCATCAGCGACTATGTATATGAGCGTATTATCGCTACAAATTATGGCATAGGTTCAGAAAATGAACCCCGTGAATGGTGGGTTTTTAGCCTTATTCACGGCTTTTTCAATGGTTTTGGAATATTCCGTATCAATCAGCACTTGAAGGTTGCCGCATGCCCGGTCACAATCAACCCCGCGAAGGCTAGGATTAAAGAATGAACACGACACCGCCTCCCGCACCCCCGCAGGTAGCCGCCGGAACCCCCGCTGCTCCTGCGCCTGTTGCAGGTCTTGCCTACCACCGTCTCTCCCACGCCGACCCGAAATCCCGCTGGTTCTCACCCCTGCTGGAAGGTCTGCTCGGCGTCGCCGTATTTATTGGCCTCAACCTGATCATTTCAGTTGCCCTGGCTGCGACGATTATGGGTTCGGGACTTTCCCTCCAGGATGTAGCGACGAACCGCTCCGTCATTATGGAACACCCGGCACTGTTCGCCCTGACCTTCCTCTCCCTGATCGCCATTGTGCCTTCGCTCTTTCTGGCGCGCCTGGTCGTGGGCCCGAAGCCCTGGGGTCTGATTCATTCGGTGGCGGGCCGTCTGCGCCGCTCACTGCTGCTTCCGTACCTGGGTTTGAGCTTCGCTGTCTACGGCATCTACTACGCCGTGATGCTGGCGTTGAGCGGTGAGAGCCTGCCCGAATACCGCTATTTTCAACCTCCACAGGTTGAATTTTGGGTTTATGTGGCGATGATGCTGCTCCTGGTACCCGTGCAGTGCTACGCCGAAGAGCTCGCCTACCGCGGCTTCATGATGCAGATGCTGGGCCGCTGGCTCCGCACCCCCTGGCTGTCGATTGTGCTGCCCGCCGTGCTGTTCATGCTCTCCCACGCCTACGACCCCTGGGGTCAGAGCACGATTCTCGCGATGGGTATTTACGCGGGTTTCCTCTGCTGGTACACCGGCGGTCTGGAAGCCTCCATCAGCCTGCACGTGGCAAATAACGTGATCCTGATGCTGCTGTCCATGGTGGCTGGTCTGGATCCGTTCGCCTCCGAGGGTGTGACCCCCGTGGATGCGCTGCAGGGCATCGCCCTGGAAGGCGTGTACGTGGTGCTCGCCTGCCTGATCTTCAATGCACGCGCTCGCCGCGGCGAGGTTTCACGTGAAACACAACCGCTCAAGGTTGATAAGTAGGCTATTTGTGGGTTGCTCTAGACCAGCTACCCCAGCCCGCCCACCCCGCTCCATTCGAGCCTCACCAGGGCTCATACTCCACACCGCGTGGATTATCGGCCCCGGTCACCCCGTCAACACCCAAGAAAAGGTAGGGTTAAACCATGACTGTTGATGCTGTAAAAAATATTGAAGACCTCGCCGCATTCGTGGCGGAGTCGCCGGTCTCTTACCTCGCCGCGCGCACGGTAGCGCGCCGCCTGCAGGCAGCAGGCTTCACCGAGCTTGTAGAGACCGAAGCATGGGACCCGCAGATCGCAACCGGCCGCCACTTCGTCGTCCGTGACGGCGCGATTATCGCCTGGGCTGGCGGCGCGAAGGCGCAGAAGGCAAGCGGCTACCGCGTGCTGGGTGCGCACACCGACTCGCCCTCCCTGAAGGTCAAGCCCTCCTCCTCTATCACCACGAAGGGCTGGCACCAGATTGCCGTGGAGAACTACGGTGGTGCACTGCTGAACTCCTTCCTGGACCGCGAGCTGTGCGTGGCGGGCCGCCTCACCGTCCTTGAGGGCGGGGAGCTGAAGGACCGCCTGGTGCGCACCGGTCCGATTGCGCGCATCCCGCAGTTGGCACCGCACCTGGACCACAAGCGCAACGAACTGGCCCTGGACAAACAGTTCAACATGTACCCCGTGTGGGGTGTGGACCCGGCGGAGAACGACGTGCTCGGCTATATGGCGAAGCACGTGATTGACGGCGAGCCGGTCGACCCGGAAAGTATTGTGGGTTACGACCTGCTGTTTGCTGATTCGCAGCCGCCGCGCCGTTTTGGTGCGGATCAGGAGCTGTTCGCTTCCGGTCGCCTGGATAACCTGTCTTCGGTGCATGCGGGTTTGACCGCCCTGGAGCGTTACGTTGCCGATAACGCGGACGAGCACGCTACCGAGACTGTGATGCTTGCGGCGTTCGACCACGAGGAGTTGGGCTCGGAGTCGCGTAGTGGTGCGGCCGGTCCGTTCCTGGAGGATATTCTGGTGCGCCTGTCCGCCGCGCGCGGCGAGAGCACGGAGGAGTACCGCCGTTCGGTGGCGGCCTCGTTCTGCCTGTCGGCTGATGCCGGTCACCTGGTGCACCCGAACTATCAGGGTCACCACGACCCGACCGTGCAGCCGCTGCCCGGTGGCGGCCCGCTGCTGAAGATTAACGCGAACCAGCGTTACGCGACGGATTCGGTGGGTGCCGGCGTGTTTGCCGCGGCGTGTGCGAAGGCCGGTGTGCCGTATCAGGAGTTCGTGTCGAATAACAATATGCCGTGCGGCTCGACGATTGGCCCGATTACGGCGACTCGCCTGGGCATGCGCACCGTGGATGTGGGTATTGGCCTGCTGTCGATGCACTCGATGCGCGAGATGTGCCATGTGGACGATATGGCGTACATGACGCGCGCGGTGGAAGGCTTCTTCCGCCTCTAAATTGAATCCCGCTGAGGTATGAACAGCTGGGGAGTGGGCGCCGGGAACGTAAGGTTCTCGGCGCCCTTATTTTTTAAAAATTTTTTAAAATTTTTCGGGGGGGGGGG
>NZ_KV813697.1:13962-198777 GCF_001813685.1 Rothia sp. HMSC061E04
GGGGGGGGGGGAGCTGTTTACCTCTTGAATAGGTTCTATGTGTACTGTAAAGTAACCCACAATACGTTATACACGTGTTGCACACTACTTGTTTTTGGGAAGTTTTCACCAATGATGGTGCGCCATCAGCTCGTCACCGGCGTAGCGAGCGAACCCCAACATGAAAGGCGGTTCCCATGTTCTTCGATATTTCTCTGATTCCGCTGGCGGTTTTGATCATTGTGGGTCAGCTGAAAAAAGCACCACCAAGGTTGCTAAACAACCCTAGCTATCAAAAGGAGAGGGAGCAGGTGCTAAAGCACCGGCGCATCCTGGATATGCTCAGCCTGAGTTTTGCTCTTGCCCTGATGATTATTCAGTGGGGTGGCCCCCTGATGACGCTTGCCTATCGGGCAGTCGTTATTTGGTTGATTCCCAGCCAGCTGTATGATCTCTGGCAGAAGTTCAATGTGTCGCGTGGGGTACTCTTCGCGTGTGCTGTAGCCCTGATTGTTATTGAGTTTGGGTTGGCGCTCCTGCCCTAATCTGCACCCTATAACAGTTGTGGCGGTGACCGAATAACGGTCACCGCCACAACTATTTTTGAACAGACTCAGATTAGACGGGGTTCGATTAGACAGGGTTGTCGGGGCTGGGCAGGGTTACCACCTCAGACCAGCGAGTATCCTTAGCGGCCGCACGGTTCGCGTCGCTCTTCTGCTTCACATCGGCTGGCGCCTGCTGCGCCCACAACTCAAAAGCAACAATGTAGTTCTCGGGGTAGTTTGCCGCAAGCAACTCCTGTCGGGTCGGGAAGTACTCCTTACCCTCTCGAATATCGACGTAGTTGCTTGCCTTGTAGGGGTCGGCGCTCTGGATGTCAGTGCGCGGGCCGGAGGCTACCTTTCCGCTTGCCACGTTATTGTCATCGATAGCGCGAACCCACGCTGCGGCGTAGGCGTGATCGGCCTTGTTCTTCTCGTACAGTGCCAGGCACTCGGCTCCCGCTGATTCAGCTTCGGCGCGGGTGGGGAAGTTCGCCTGGTTGCGCACAACATGCCGCGCGGAGACGTAGGAGGGCAGTGCCGTACCGCGGTCGGCGCTAATGGCTTCCTGCTGCTTGAGGGTTTCAGCTTTCGCGGCTTCGTCAGGTTCAAGGCAGGGGGTAGAGCTCTTCTTCGCCGCGGAAGAGGAAGCAGACCCGGTGGAGGTTGCTGTTGACCGGGAGGAAGCCGCGGTCGTATTCGAGGGCGCGGGAGTATTGGACGCCGTGCTGGTGGAGCTACCGCAGGAGGCAAGAAATAGAGGAAGAATCGCCAGCGCGGCACTGCGTCGTAGACCGCTGGAACGGAACGAAAGAAAAACAGGGGTGTGGGTCATGAGGCCACCTCACAAGAGGGATGGAACGATATATTGCGTCTAAACATACCCGGATATTTGATATATGGTCAATGGAAAATACCATCTTAGTTTAAAACCAACACTCTAGACGCAAGATGCGCAACCCAGTAGTCTTAAGGTTCTGACCTGCTTAAACATGAGGTAGACGGGGTAAGAGTGCGGAGGCTTTGCGGGTCGCCTACCTATCCCAGTATTGGCTTTGAGGCTTAGTGGATAAGAAAAACAACATTGAGGCTATGTATTCAGTGTTGCGCTACTAGTGTTTTATGCTCTTGAAAGGAAATGACATCATGAATTCTACATATAAGATGTTTGCCGTAAATGAGAAAATAATTTTGTATATCTTATTTCTCATTATATTGCAATTTTTTTATATTTTCCCAACTGCCCTGTATGCAGATTTCGATAGATTTGTCTCGCCATGTGTTGGGTGGCAAAGCTATTTCTACTTGCCCTTCTTTGTGGTGGGAGTTGTATTAGCTAGCTTGTGGCAGATTTTTAGTATATGGCTGGGTGTCAAGCTTCGCATAGGCATTTTTTGGATTGCGTCGCTATATTTAGTTTTTAAAATGTATGGGACTTATGAAAGTGTAAAAGGCAATATCTTAAGTCCATGTAAAGTCCCTACAGAATATATGCATGGAATATTGTGGCCATATGATCTGCAAGCATTCATTCTCTGCGGTCCCGATATTGTCTCATGCATTATTTTTATAGCAGTTTTTATTGCATGCTCTAAGCGTAGCTACTGGGTGTCAGCCGCCGCAGCTATAGCCGCATTTGTTGCGCAGTGCGTCATCTCGCTACTGCTCTGGGAATACGTTAGGGGACTTATCTATTTCCTCCTGCAGTAGCGATGGACCGTTGAGGCGCAGGCTTTTACGGAGTTGGAGGTTGCACCATCGGCACCCTGACCGTGCTCCTCCGGGTATGTTGGCTTCTGCTGATTATTGGGCAAGTAGCAATATCTGATGCTGGTGTTTTAGTGACATGTTTGCCTCAAGAGCCCGGTAGTCTCCGTATTTACGCAGGTCAAGATGCTGAACAAACTTGTTTGTCGATTTTCTTTCGAGCTGTTGGTTTTTAAAAAATAAACATAATTTTCTCTTGACCATGTATCAAAACCGCCCGTATAGTGAAGGGCAATTCGGCATGTTCCAGCCCACAATGAGGTGACATTATGGCCCTGAATTCTAGGACCCCCAACCCCCGCTATAACGCACTGCGATACGGTGCCGCCCTCTTAACCCTGCCCCTGTTCCTTGCCGCCTGCGGTGGTGCAAACACCGCGGCAAGCAGCACCTCCTCACTCTCCACGGCGAGCACCTCAGCAACGGCAAGCACCACGCCAACCGTCAGCTGCTCCTCATACTCCGCCCAAGCTGTCGCATCAGCAGAAGCCACCAAGCCCGTCCCGCGCACCGATGAACAATACCCCGCGTACATCCAGTACCGGAACATCCTCGCAGACGGCGCCCACATCATTGAGCCCAGCGAAATCGACAGCAAGTGCCACGCCGCACTCAAAGCAGGGCGGAGCGCCCTCCCCGAATACGTTCAAAATATCGATGTCTACAACGCCCGCCCCAGCGTCGGACTCACCGACCCCTTCGCCGGTAGCGAGTACCGAGACATCAAGAACCGCAACGAATTCATCCCCCACCGCGCAGACCTGGAAGAAGCCGGCTACCCCGAGACGATTATTCGTCTCTACGAAAAGTGGTACGAGGCAGCCCCCGCAGACATCAAGACGCTCAGCGACGCGAACCGTGCACGATTCTTCGCCACGAGCGCCTACCAGCAGTGGAAGGCCCAGCCCCAAACCCCCAGCAGCTCCCGCCCATAAGTCCACTCACGCATAAACCCGCGCAAAAACAGTTGTGGCGGTGACCGAACAACGGTCATCGCCACAACTCTTTAAACGGTCATTACCGGGCTTATTTTTTTGGGGGAGGGGCTACTTGCCCTTCACCTCGCGTGCCAGAGCCAGTAGCTCCTCATGCACCGTCGTATCGCCCGTAACCTCCGGGTGGAAAGAAATACCGATTAGGTTGCCCGAACGCACACCCACAATCTTCCCCTCATGACGAGCCGTCACCTGCACACCCTCACCAGTGCCAGTCACAATCGGCGCACGAATAAACGCCGTATCAATAACCACTTCATCACCGGCAGGGGTCAGCCACGGCAGGCGCACCTCCGCAGAATCAACCTGCGAACCAAACGCGTTACGACCCACCGAAACATCCAAAACACCCAGCGACTGCTGACCCGGCGCCGGATCGTCAATACGCTCCGACAACATAATCAGGCCAGCGCACGTACCCAGAGTCGGCAGACCCGAAGAAATCGCCTCAATCAGCGGCTCACGCACACCAAAAATACGAGTCAAACGGTCAATCGTCGACGACTCACCACCCGGCAAAACCAGCGCATCCAGACCCTCAAGCTGCTCACCGGTACGCACCCAACGCACCTGAGCGCCCAAAGACTCCAGCATCTCCGCATGCTCACTCACGCCGCCCTGTAACGCCAAAACACCAACCGTAAAACCCTCACCCGGCAAAACACCGGTAGGCTGAACCTTCTCAACCATCACCGCTCCCTTCACAAAAACAACAAACACAAGGAGGGGTGGGACCCGCCTCAGCGAACCCCACCCCCTCATCAAACACTCACCCCGAATGCGGGGTGCGCGCACGAATTACCAGCCGCGCTCCGCCAGGCGGTGCGGTGCCGGAATGTCAGCAACGTTAATGCCGACCATAGCCTCACCCAGGCCGCGAGAAGCCTCAGCAACCTTCTCCGGGTCATCGTAGAAAGCAGTAGCCTTCACAATAGCCTTCGCACGAGCAACCGGGTCGCCCGACTTGAAAATACCGGAACCAACGAACACGCCGTCAGCACCCAGCTGCATCATCATCGCAGCGTCAGCGGGGGTAGCCACACCACCAGCGGTGAACATGACCACGGGCAGCTTGCCGGTCTGAGCAACCTCACGAACCAGCTCGTACGGTGCAGCCAGTTCCTTAGCCTTCACGTACAGCTCATCGGGCATGGTGTTGTACAGGCCCTGCAGCTCAGCAATCTGACGCTTAATGGTGCGGATGTGCTTAGTCGCCTCAGAGACGTCACCGGTGCCAGCCTCGCCCTTCGAACGGATCATAGCGGCACCCTCGGTGATACGGCGCAGAGCCTCACCCAGGTTGGTAGCACCGCACACGAAAGGCACCTTGAACTGGTGCTTATCAATGTGGTTCACGTAGTCAGCGGGGGAAAGAACCTCAGACTCGTCAATGTAGTCGACCTTCAGGGTCTCCAGGATCTGAGCCTCAACGAAGTGGCCGATGCGTGCCTTCGCCATGACCGGAATCGAAACAGCATCAATGATGCCCTCAATCATGTCCGGGTCAGACATACGAGCCACGCCGCCCTGCGCACGAATATCCGCGGGAACGCGCTCGAGAGCCATGACGGCAACAGCGCCAGCATCTTCAGCGATCTTAGCCTGTTCGGGGGTGACGACGTCCATGATGACGCCGCCCTTGAGCATGTCGGCCAGGCCGCGCTTAACAAGCGGGCTGCCGGTTACGGTGTTGTTATCAGTCATGACCTTATCTTCTCACGTTCTGAGTGTTCGCGCGCACTCACAGGGGCGGATTTTCTGTTCTCTGACACAGTACGACCCCAAGTTCACGTCAGAACGACACAAAACGTCATGAAAAGCGGTTAGAGTAGGGCGGTTCATGGGCTGAGCAGGCCCGGCTGAGCAGACCCGCCGGATGCACGCAGGTCGCCTCCCATAAACTCACATCCCGAGCGGCCATAAGGCAAGGTTTTGCTCAGGGTAAACATCCACCCACCCGCACTGAACAACGGTAAAATACAGAAGCTACGCCCGCACTCGTCCCCACGCGGAAGCCTCACGGCCCAGGGAACGAGCAAAACATTTTGGGCACCCTGGCACCCGCACACTCGCGGACATCAGCCGTCTATCAGACGCACACCATGAACCAGCCGCCACATCCAAAAGGAACACACCAAATTGCTTGAAGTCATCATTGCCCTATCGCTGGCAATTCTTCTGGGTAATATCCTCGCCCATAAAATACGGATAACCCCCGCCATTGTGCTGATATTCATTGGCCTGGCTATCGGCATTATGCCCGCCCACGAACTGCACGAAGTTCAGAGTATCGGCCTGCCGCCGCACGTCATCCTCGAAATCTTCCTGCCCATCATGCTCTTCTGGGAAGCCCGCAACACCTCCTGGCGTGAGGCGCGCGCTCGTCTGCGCGGCATTCTGCTCTCGGGCACGGTGCTCGTAATTTTCACGGCGTTCGTTATCGCCTGGGTGCTTCACACATTTATGGGCGTCTACCTGTGGCCTGTGGCGCTGATTATCGGTGTGGCGCTCGCCCCCACCGATGCTGTGGCCGTGGCAACGCTCAACGGCAAACTCCCCAAATCTTCCATCACCACCCTTAAAGCGGAAGCACTCATTAACGACGGCACCACCCTAGTTCTTTTCGCACTCGCCCTGCAGCTTGCGGGTGGTCATGAACTTACCCTGGGGACTGCATCCGGAATGTTCTTCTTCTCGTTCCTGATTGGAACTCTCGTTGGCCTGGCCGTCGGATGGGGTGTAGATAAGCTGCGTGCGCACATCGGCAACCCCATGAACTTCAGCGTGTTCATGTTTACCGTGCCGTTTATTGCTTTCTTCCTGGCTGAAGAGATCGAGCCTTTTGAGGGCATGAAAGGTTCCGGAGTGGTGGCTGTGGTGGTCGCCGCTTTCTACCTGACCTATCGCGGACCGGATACCATCAAACCCCAAAACCGTTTCTACGGTCTGCCCATCTGGTCGTTTGTCTCCTATGTCATGAACGGTGCGCTCTTCGTGCTCGTGGGTGTTCAGCTGCCCAGCGCCACAGCGCCTGTGGATGATGTTCTTCGTGAATACAACTATGCGTGGGCTTTGACGTTCGCCGTGATTGTGGTGGCATGGCTTGTTTCCATTGCGGCGCGTTTTATTTTCCTGCACGTCTCGATCGGTATTATTCGTGCCCTTGACCGTTCAGAAAAGCAGAAGCAGATGCGCACAACTTTCCGTGGCCGTGTAGTGAGTACCTTTGCGGGACTGCGCGGCGGTGTTTCCCTCGCGGTGGCTCTCTCCGTGCCGACTGATGTTCCCGCGCGTGACTTTATTATCTTTGTTGTTGCGGGCGTGGTTCTGCTGTCGATGGTGGTTCAGGGGATGCTCCTGCCGCTCGTTATTAGGTGGGCGAAAATTCCGGTTGATACCACCGAAGAAGATGAGATTAATGAAGCAATCCGCACGATCATTGCCGAGTCCTTCGACTCTGTGGCTGAGATCGGCCAGGAAATTGGTGCACCACAGTGGATTATCGACCGCATTGCCGACGAACAGATGTACAACGCGAGTATACACCGCAACCTGCACGCCGTTCGTAAAGACGGTGCGAATGCGCCGGAAGAAGCCCGCCGCATTATTGAAGCGGGCGACCTTGAGAAAGAGCTGCGCCTGCGGCATTTGGAGAAGCAACGCAGCGTGCTCAAGCGCCTGCGTAATGAGCGCATAATCGACACGAATGTGCTCCACGCGATTCAGGAAATCCTGGATATTGAGGAGGTTCGCGTGCTTGGTCCGGTTGAGCTCGAATAGCTCACACTCCTACATGCGATACGTATGAGGCGAGGCGCCCCACCCCTAAACGGGGAGGGGCGCCTCGTTGCTTTTTATGTCTAAACCTCTAGACCCACCACTACGTGGAGACGATACAATACACTAGCCCGTTTTTTCGCGCGGACCACGCCTCTCACCGCGTCATTCACCGCGCGCCGGACACGACACAGACCAGAACCACAGGAATCTATGGCACCTCAGCAGACTGAAAACAACGCGCCCAAAAACGGCGCACCCGCAGGACACGGCCCCCACGGCGGCCCCCACGGCCCCCACGGCGGCCCCCACGGCGCAAGCGAAGACCCGCAGAACATCTACCTGCTCAAAGACGCCCCCATCCTCAAGGCGCTCCTCTCCCTCGGCGTGCCCATGGCACTCGGCCTCGCCATCACCAGCATCTACAACGTGGTGAACTCCTACTTCGTCGGCCACTACGGCGGCACCGAAGACCTCGCCGCCACCAGCTACGGCGTGCCCGTCTTCGGCGTCATCATGGCGATTGCAGGCCTGTTCGGCCTGGGCTCCTCAACCCTCGCCTCCCGAAAGCTCGGTGAAGGTCAGCCCGCCCACGAAATTCACCGCGTTACCTCCTTCGCCCTCTACTCGGCGCTCGGTGCCGGTATCGTCGCGGCGGCTATCGGCTTCATCCTCGCTGACCCAATCACCAGCATCATGGGTGCATCCGGCGGCTCCTACGAACCGACCCGCATCTACGTGCACCTCATGTTCCTCGGCGCGCCCCTCGCTATCGGCATGTTCACCCTCGAACAGCTCGTCCGATCCGAAGGCTATGCCAAGCAGTCCATGTACGGCATCATCGTCGGCACCGTCGTCACCTGCATCTTCGACGTGCTGTTCATCGCCATCATGGGCATGGGCGTCGCCGGTGCTGGTTGGGCGATGCTACTGGCGAACGGCGCATCCATGCTGTACTACCTGCTGTTCCTGATGCGTCAGAGCGAGAATTTCTCCGCGAACATCCGCGACTTCTCCCTCGACCCCGCCATCATCAAGCCCGTGGTCGCGGTCGGTGCTGCTGAGCTCATTCAGAGCCTCAACCTGATCTTCGCCGCCCTGCTGCTGAACAACCTCGCCGCCTCCTACGGCGACGACACCGTCGCGGCGTTCGGCCTGGCAATGCGCCTGAACATGGTGCCCGAAATGCTGTGCATGGGCCTGTGCATGGGCGGTATCCCGCTGTACGCCTACGCGTACGGTGCCCGCAACGGCGCCCGCGTGAAGGAGGCGCTGCGCACCGCAACGATCCTGTCCGTGGCGACCTCTGCGATCATCACCATTCCGGTGCTGATTTTCCGCCGTGAACTGCTCGCCGTGGTTGGCGATGCAAGCCTCATCGACACCGGCGAAGAGGTCATGATCGCACTCATGCTCGCCGCCGTGTTCAACGCGGTCAGCATCGTGTTTGTGTCTTGGTTCCAGGCGTCCGGTAAGGGCAGCCCGGCAATGCTGATGACCATCGGTATTGCGTTGCTGTTCTTCCCCGCCGTGTACTTCGGCAACATGTGGTTTGGATTTAAGGGTCTGACCTGGGCGTTCCCCTTCACCCAGGTGCTCGCCTGCGCGCTGGGCCTGGTGCTGTTCCTCGCCACGGGTGGCGCGAAGGTACCGCCCACTGAAGCTGAGGTTGAGACTGAAGGTTCTGAGGATTCGGACGTTCAGGATGCTCAGGTCTCTGGCGCACAGCCCGAACAGAAGGCATAGTCCTCGGTCTGCAAAAGCATAGTAAAAGCCCCGAACTCCCACCAAAGGAGTTTGGGGCTTTTACGTTAGGTCATTTGCCGGTTGAGGCGCTAGTTCTTCCACCAGGAATCAAAAATCGTCACCGGAGTAGTGCGCTTATGGCGGCTACGCAGGTAAATCTGCTCCAGCTTCGCAGCTGCCGCCTCTTCGATTTCCTTACCCTCCAGGTAGTCATCAATCTGCGGGTAGGTCAGACCCAGCTCATCCTCATCGGTACGGCCGGGCACGCCGTCCAGCAGGTCAGCCGTCGGCGGCTTAGCCCACAGACGCTCAGACGCACCCAAAACACGCAGCAGCAGCTGGTTCTGGCGCTTATTCAGGCCGTACAGCGGCAGCAGGTCCGCGCCGCCGTCACCGAACTTCGTGAAGAAACCCGTAATGGACTCCGCCGCATGGTCGGTACCCACCACCAGGTAGCCGGGGCCGCCAGCAACCGCGTACTGGGCAATCATACGGGCGCGCGCCTTCACATTACCCTTGTTGAAGTCGCTGATCTGCTCGCCGGTTGCGTCAGTGTAGGCGGTGTCGAAACCGTCGACAGCCTCCGCAATGTTGAAGGTCAGGGAGCGGGTGGGCTGGATGAAACGCAGCGCCTCCTGCGCGTCCTCTTCGTCGTGCTGCACACGGTAGGGCAGGCGCACCGCCACGAACTCGGTGGTGCGGCCGCGCTCATTGAGGCGGTCCACCGCCAGCTGGCAGAGGCGACCCGCCAGGGTGGAGTCGATACCGCCGCTGATGCCCAGTACCAGGCCGCGGCTTCCGGTGGCTTCCAGGTAGTCGCAGATGAACTGGATGCGGCGCTCCACTTCTTCGCGTGCCTGCTCTTCGGTCATGTTGGGCTTGACGCCCATTTCACGGATGATTTGTGCCTGTAATTCACGCATGACTTAAGTGTACGCTCCACCTTATAGCCAGCGCGGTGAACCGCCGAGGGAGGCGAGGTAGTGTTCCACACGGTGCGTTCAGCGCGGCGTACGCGGCGGGTTCAGTATCGTTTCAGCCCTGAAAATACACAGCATACTCACCGGTAAAAACCCTGTGCGACAACCCGTGCGGCTGTTAGCATGAACATACGGTTCAAATACCGTTCAAAATAGCCGGTGATGAGGGAAAACGCCCCCACACCTGCTACGCCACAGAACACGTCAACCAAGGACGGTGAAGACAGCACCATGGCAAAAACAAAAACTGAACTCTACGACGAGCTCGTAGACATCGAAACCAGCCTCGAAAACCACCCGCTCACCTCCGGGAAAATAGCGGAGGCGGGCATCATCATCGAGCAGATGAAGGAGCAGGGCGCCACCCAGGAAGAAATCAATGAGACACTCATCCGGCAGGGGCTGCCTTCCCTCGTGGAGATCGGCAAGAGTACCTTGACGCAGTCTTTCAGCCTCTGGAAGCTGAGTCACCGCAAGTTAAAGGTGGAAGCCGCCATTGAGAAGCTCAACCGTAAAGAAGCCCGCCAGCGCTAACTAGCCCGCCTTAGGCAGGGCGAGGCAAGCAAATACCCCCGGCAGATGCGTACGGCATCCACCGGGGGTATTTCTTTTAAAAAGGTAGTTTTTTCATGCTCCTGGAAGCGGCAATGCGCTCACTCGAGACTGGAAGTGAGATGCGAATGAACGTATTGAGTAAACTCTTCAATACTGCAGACATGAGTGACTAATCCGATGACTTTGTTATAGAGATGAGTAGATTCATCTACTAAATAGAGACCGTGACACTCTAGAAGGGCACCAAGGAGCGCAACCGCTACACGTTTATTGCCGTCAACAAAAGGATGTTGACGAATAACCTCTACACAGAGATGAACAGCCTTATCTACAATGTGCGGATATAGCTCTTCTCCACCAAAAGTTTGGTAAGGGCTCTGAAGAATTCCTTCGAGAATATCAAGGTCTCGAACGCCTGCAGACCCTCCAAAGCGGTTGATAAGCAACTGGTGGATAGCTAAAGCAGTATCAACGGAGATATGTGCAGAGGACATCACTGGCTCAGACGTTCAAAGACGCTTTCGTAACGGTCAATGAAGCTAGTCGCTGCCCCTAAAATCTTCTCCTGATCGATAGTTTCAGAAGAAGTCTCCGCTACGGCTTCTTTGTTATCAGAAGTGGAATCTACTCCCAGAGGAACAATCTTGAAAGCAGGCTGATTGCGCTTAAATACAGTGATTTCTTCACCTTCCTGAATGACCTGATTAGTCACGGAAGTGAGGTTGGCACGTAGTTCAGAAAATCCAACGGTGAGCATAGTATCTTTCCTTTGTACTATTTCTTGTACAAATTTTAGCACTATATCTACTGATGAAGTCAGCCCACAGAAAAGGCCGTGCCGGGGCAGAAAACTCCACCCCGACACGGCCCTCACATCCGCATCCGATTAGCGGTTATTCAGCACGCGCACGTTATAGCGGTGCAAGAACGCCGCCATCGCGCCACGCTCAATCGGCTGAACCGGACGGAACGAACCATCAGCCCAACCCGTCGTAATACGCTGCTCAGCCAACCATGAAATCTCACGGTAGAACTGGCTACCGGCCGACACGTCGCTAAACGGCGACGCCACAGGAGCCGAATACGCCGGCGAACCCGCAAAACGATAGAAGAACGCCGCCATAGCATCACGATTCACCGCAGCATTAGGACGGAACGTACCATCCGACCAGCCGGTCGTAATACCGCGGGCACGCATCCACTCAATCTCCTTGAAGAACGGGTGATCACGCGGCACATCCTTAAAGCTCGGGGTGCTCGGCGCAGTGAACTGCGGCGAACCCGCCATACGGTAGAAGAACGCCGCCATCGCGCCGCGCTCCACCGAACCGTTCGGGCGGAACGTGCCGTCAGGGTAGCCGGTCGTAATACGACGCTGAGCCAGCCAGTTAATGTCATTCACGAACGGGTAATCCGCCGGAACATCCGTAAAGTGCGCGCTCGCGGCGGTAGCCTCAGAGTTCGACGAGACACGCAGAACCTGCGCACGCTCACCCGCAGAACCGTTCGTACCAGACAGGTCGCCGGTCGCATTGTGCATGTGCAGGAACAGCGCAGAAACGTTCTTCGCGTCGCCGTTACGGTGCGCCACCAGCTGAGTCTCCGGCGCATCCACGAACAGGTTCGGCACGCCCGCCGAATCGCCACTGAACCACAGCTTCGGTGCCGCATAGTTGAACACCACCGAATCAGTCGTATCAACCACAGTCGTAGCGGAGAACGCGCTCGAAGTGGTCACCGAGTACGAAATCTCGGTCGACTCAGCCTCGGGGTCCAGACCCAGAACGCTCAGCGGAACGGTCATCACCAGGGTGTTCGAATCCATGATGTTGGTGTCCGTATCACCCCAGGTGCCGTTCAGCGGGTACAGGGCGTTCTCAATGGCCTGCCACTTGCCGTTGCTGCGCTTAGAAACCTTCACCAGCGGGTAGTCCAGGCCCTTCTCACGCACCGTCTGCAGGCGGTAGTCGCTCGTGCCGTCCTTGTCGGTATCAATGAACACGTAGTAGGTGCCGCGCGGGGTCACCTCCTGCCAGTTACCCCAGGTGGAAATACCGAAGGACAGGCGCGCCTCGGAGGTGTCCGCACCGGCAGCCTTCAACGCCGCCACGTCCGAGGCGGCACCCACATACTGCAGGTCCATGCGGGAATCCGAACCCACACCCAGCTTCGCGGTCGGGATGCGCGGGCTCGAAGCGCCCAGCTCAAAGGCACCCAGCAGGGAGCGGTAACCGCCCTGATCCACCGCGGTACCCTGCAGGGTCAGGGTCTGCTCCAGGGCACCCACGCCGTTCGTGTCAAAGTGAATATCTGCACCGGCTACGCGCATTGCGGAGACCGGTTTCGGGGCCACATGCAGCGGCATGCGCAGGGTCTTCACCGCAGCCGACGAATCAGCGTCGGTCAGGATCAGGCGGCCCGAAGCGCTCGCAATGTACTGGCGGGCACCCGAAATGGTGACCGTACCGGTCGAGTAGTTCACCGAATCCTGGTTCGGGTACATGGACGGGTCGCGAGTCTTCTCCAGCTTCGACGGGTCAATGCGCACCGTCACGGTGAACGTTGCCTTCTGACCGGCACCCACAGATACGGACTGCGGGTAGGAGAACTCCACACCCGGGATGCTCGTGCTTCCCTCATAGTTCAGGGTGTAGGTGTGCGCCACCGAGTCGGTGTTCTCGACGCTCACGCGGTGCTGCAGGGTCTGCACACCGGCGTTCGGGGTGTACTCGAGCACGCCGAAAGTGTCCGAAACCTGTTCGGGGCGTGCCGCGTTGAACAGCATGACGCGGTCAGCCACCGCCGCACGCGTGTTGATGCGGCCGGTACCCACACGGTCCACCGCGTAAGGGTTGCCCCAGGCGTCCTGCATGTGGTGGTCGGCGGTGTTCATGATGACGGTCTTAAGCATGCGCGGACCGTACTCCGGGTGCGCCTGCATGATCAGCGCCGCAACACCGGCAACAAAGGGCGTGGACATGGACGTACCGGTCTTCACGCTCGAACCGGTGCCGCTACCAACCTCGATGGAGGAAATGTTCGTGCCCGGTGCCGCAACGTCCGGCTTGGTGATGCCGTGCGAACCGTGCATGCCTCGCGCGGTGGAGGTGTTCGCCTGATCCAGCTTGCCGTTGGGCACGCGGATCGAGTCGCGCAGGTTTTCGCCGAGCTGCAGGGTCAGCTCACCCGAATCAATCTGCGCGGAAAGGCGCTCCACCTGGCTCTTTGCCAGGCGCACGCCCGGAATGGAGGAGTTACCGCCGATAGCGGTGTCACCGACCTCAGTGTTCGAGGTGAGCACCACGCCGGTCGCGCCAGCCGCCTGCAGGTTGTCGAAGCGTACCTTCGAACCGCAGGGTGCGGTGCCGTCAGCGTCCGCCCAGTCGATGAGAGCCCACTTGCCCTTCAGGGCGGCGGCTTCCTCTTCGGTGAATGCCTCGCAGGCGTAGCGGTTGCGGGAGGCGGCACGCACCACGGTGCCGCGCAGCTGCTCCTCGGTCGCCTTCGAGTAGTCGAAGCTCACCGAGTAGTCGCCGTAGGTGTCCGCCTCATTCGCGGGGGCGAGAATCTTCACGCGGTCCACCAGCTGGGTCGAGCCGATGGAGTTCGCCACGGTCAGGCCGTAGGCGCTGGTGCCGGGGCCGCCCGAGTTGGAGTAGGTGTCGCCCACGGCGTTGTAGTTGTTGGCGTTACCCGCCGCGACCACGGAGAGGATGCCCTCGCGGTAGAGGGAGCCGACCGCGTAGTTCACGGTCTCATCGAACACGCCGAACTCGTTGCCGAGCGACAGGTTCGCGATGTCGGCGCGGTCGGAGAAGTCGCCGTCGTCGTTGGGGTCGAGCACACGGTCCAGGCCCTTGGGGACGAACGCGGTGGTGCCCTTACAACCGAAGATGCGCAGGCCAATCAGCTGGGCGTCCGGTGCGGAGCCGGGGCCGATCTTCATGTCCTTGAGCTGCTCTTCAGTGAGCTTGGAGTAGTCGCCGTGGAAGGTGCTGCCGTCCGCGTTCACACCGTAACCTGCCGCGGTGCCGGCAACGTGGCTGCCGTGGCCGCCGCAGTCGAGCGGGTTGTTATCAGGGTGGGGCGTGGAGGTTTCCTTCTTGCCGGAGTTATAGTCGTCGCCGACCAGGTCGTAGCCGCCAAGGAACTTCTTCGGATCGTAGGACCCCTCGGGAATCGTGTCGGAAGCCTTCGCCTTCTCGAAGGCTTCCTGCGTGCCGGGGCCACCCAAATCGGCGTGCGTGTAGTCGATACCGGTATCGAGCACGACAATCTTCACGCCCTTGCCGGTGTAGCCGGTGGAGGCGGGGTTCGCCGGGCTCTTCGCCCACACGGAGAGCGTGTCCGTATCAATGAGGGTGCCGCTGTTCTGCGGTGCCATGTCCTCAATGATGCTGATGCGTTCCACATCGTCGCGGTTCGCGAGCGCACGAATCTGCTCGACGTTACCGTAGAGCGCCACGCCGCGCATCGTGTTGTGGGTGGTGTACAGGACCTGCGCGCCGGATTCCTTCGCCGCGGAGGCGCCCTGCTGCTGCACGCTGGCGCGAATTGCCTGCACCTGTGCTTGCGCGTTGACGGGTGCCTGCGCGCGGGAGCGGACCGCGTCCGGCTGGGTCTGGGCGTACGCGCCCTGACCCTTGAATCGGACGAACACGGCGCGTTCGCCGGTGGCGCCGTCCAGGCTGGGGGAGAGAACTTCGTTGTTGTTCTCGCCGGTGCCGGTGTTCTGGTGGGGTGCGTCCCGGTCTGCGCCGCGCACTACGCCCGGTGCCGCGTAGGCGGCGGTACCGAACGGCAGGGCGGTCAACCCGAGGGTGAGCCCCAGGGTGAGTGCGCCGCAGCTGCGTGCCAGCTGCTTGAGGCGACCCGGCTGTGTGCGCCGGGCGGCTCGCGCGGGGGTAGCTTCAGGGAAGGTTGCCACTGAATGCTCCTTTTTAGTGATGGTGCGTTTCTTAGCGGTTTCTGCACCGAGGTTCTGCGCGAAGAGTTCTACTCGGAGAGCTGTACGGCAAGGGTTCTGCACCGAGAGTGCTACGGTGCGTCTGCACTGTGTTTCCAGTGCGCCTCCAGTGTGCCCATGCGGCGTGAACGTCAAGGTTCATGCCGATGGTGAAGAAACCTTCACTTATTGTCTCAACGATTCTTTATATAACCTAGTCAGAATCGTATAACGGAACATTACGCGTAAATAGAAAGCACCCGACCACAGAAAAAAGGGAGCCGCACCGCCGCAGATAAACTGCAACGGTACGGCTCCCTTGGTAGAACCTATAGGTTCTTAGATTCCGAAACCCTAGAATTCAGGTTTTTAGATTTCAGGGCTTTCCTTCAGCACACCCGTGCTGTAGCGGTACACGAACGCCGCCATAGCGTCGCGGTGCACCGGTTCCACGGGGCGGAACGAACCATCGGGCCAGCCGGTGGTTACGCCCTGCTCAGCCAGCCACGAAATCTCGCGGTAGAACTGCTTGTCGGTCGGAACGTCCGTGAAACGAGCCTGCGCGGGGGCAGTGTACTCGGGCGAACCCGCGTAACGGTAGAAGAACGCAGCCATCGCGTCACGGTTCACCGAACCCTCCGGGCGGTAGGTGCCATCGGGCCAGCCGGTCGTGATGCCCTGAGCCTTCATCCACTCAATCTCCTTGTAGTAGGGGTGGTTGAGCGGAACATCCGAGAAGCTCGGGGTGGACGGTGCGGTGTACTGCGGCGAGCCGCTCATACGGTAGAAGTACGCAGCCATGGTTGCGCGGTCCATATTGTTCAGCGGGCGGAAGGTGCCGTCCTGGTAACCGCGGTCAATCTGACGGGCAGCAATCCACGTGATTTCACGGTAGAACTGGTTATCCGCCGGAACGTCGGTGAAACGTGCATCGTGGATGGTACGAGCCACCTTCACGACCTGCGCACGGTCGCCAGCGGCAACACCGTTAGCGGTCTTACGGCCGCTCAGGTCACCGGTCGCGTTATGCATGTGCAGGAACAGAGCCTGACGCTCCTTGTTGTTGTTCTTGCGGTGAACGGTCAGCTGACCGCCGTCACGGTCCACGAACAGGCCGGGCACGCCCGACTCCTCACCGGTGAACCAAACACCGGGGTTGAAGGGGGAGTACTCGATAGCCGAGGTGGTGTCCACGTAGGGGTTGCCATCGTTGTACCAGGTGTCGGTCTGCACCGTGTACTTGATGCTCTGAGCCTTCTCAGCGGTCAGGCCCAGGTCCTTCAGCGGTACACCCAGAATCATGGTGTTGGTGTCCATGATGTTGGTGTCGGTGTCGCCCCAGGCGCTGTTCAGCGGGTAGCGAGCCACCACGGTGGATGCGTTACCGGAGATGGACCAGACCTTCACCAGCGGGTAGTCCAGACCCTTCTCACGGGTCACCTCCAGAACGTAATCTGCGGTGGAGTCGTTGTTCGTATCAATCTGCACCTGTACCTGACGGCCCCAGTGCATGCTGTCCCAGGTGCCCCAGGTCGAAATACCGAAGAACAGAGAACCATCGTTCGGGTTCTTGCCGGCAGCCTTCAACGCCGGAGCGTCCGAGGCGGCACCCACATACTGCAGGTCAACAGCCTGGTTCGACGGCAGCTTCAGCTGACCGGACGGAATACGGTCACTGACCGTACCCAGCTCAAACGCACCCAGCAGCGAACGGTAACCGCCCTGGTTCAGGGTCGTACCGCGCAGAGTCACCGTGGACTCCTTATCGGAGACGCCCTTGTAATCAATACGGGAGGCATCAACACGCATCTTCGAGACGGGCTTCGGTGCCACGTGAATCGACTGGCGGATCGCCTCGCGACCATTCTCAGAGAAAATCAGGCGACCAGAAGCGCTCGCAATGTACTGGCGCTTACCGGCAGCCAGAGTCTTACCGGTCGTCCAGTCCTGAGCGACCTGGTCGGCGCTCATCGCCGGGTCCATGGTCTTCTCCAGCTTGGACGGGTCAATACGCACGGTCACGGTCACGTTCTTACGCTCACCGGCACCCACGCTCACCTGCTGCGGGTAGGAGTACTCCACACCCGGGATGGTCGTGCTTGCCTCGTAGTTCAGAGTGTAGGTGTGAGCCTGCGAATCGGTGTTGTCCAGCACGATTTCACGCTGAACAGTCTGAATACCCGAATCGGGGGTGTACTCCAGTACACCGAACGCGGTCGAAACACGCTCGGGGGTCTTCGCATCGTACGCAATAACCTTCGCGTCCACGGCGGCGCGAGCATTCACCATGCCCGTACCCACACGATCCACCGCGTACTGCGTACCCTGCTCATTCTTGATCGGGGTGGACGCGCCGTTCATCAGCGCAGCCTTAATCATCTGCGGGTTGTAATCCTGATGCGCCTGCATCACCAGAGCGGCAACACCGGCAACATGCGGGGTCGCCATGGAGGTGCCGGTGAAGGAAACACCCTTATTGCCCGTGCCCACAGCGGCAGACACAATCTCAGTACCCGGTGCCGCAAGGTCAGGCTTAATGAAGCCATCAGAACCGTGCTGACCGCGAGCGCTCGAGGAATTCAGATCAAAAGCGTGCGAGTGAGGACCGCGGCCCGAAGCCTTGTAGTCCAGGTTCATCTCGACGGTCACCGGACCGGCAGCCAGGGCCTTCTCCAGGTCCTTCGTCGAAGAAGCAGTCAGACGCAGACCCGGAATGGTCGCATTACCACCAATGCCGATGGTGTAGCGCTCAGCCTTACCGGCCATCACCACACCAACACCGCCGGCAGCCTGAACGTTATCGAAACGCACCTTCGAACCGCACGGGAACGTCAAATCGTCCTGATCCCACTCGAAGTAAACCCACTTACCCTTCAAAGCCTTCGCCTCTTCAGCGGTGAAAGCCTCGCAAGCGTAACGGTTACGCTTCGGTGCGGCAACAACCTCGCCGCGCAGCTGATCAGCGGACGCCTTCGAATAATCGAAGTTCACAGAGTAATCACCCTGCAACCACTCCAAACCACTCTTCGTGGTCACGCGGGCACGGTCAATCGGCTGAGTGGAGCCGTAGGCGTTCGCCACCGACAGCGCCGCAGCAGCATTCGCCGGGCTACCCGAATCGGAGTAGGTGTCACCCACACCGTTGTAGTTATTGGCGTTACCGGCAGCAGCCACAGTGAACACACCCTGGCGCGCCATCGTATTAATCATGTACGACTCAGGGTCGTCAGCCGGGGCGAACTCGCCACCGAGAGACAGGTTCACAATGTCGGCGCGGTCAGAGAAATCACCGTCACCATTCGGGTCCATCACGGTATCAAGCGCCTTCATCACAACACTCGAATTGCCGTAGCAGCCGAACACACGAATCGCCAAAATCTGAGCATCGGGAGCAGTACCGGGGCCAATAGACATGCCCTTCAGCTGCTCCTCCGTCAGGTTCTTGTAATCGCCACGGTAAGTCGTACCGTTCGCCGTCACACCATAACCGGCGGCAGTACCCGCCACGTGGGTACCGTGACCGCCAGAACCGAAACCATCCGGGCGGCAATCCAGCGGGTTATTATCCGGCTGCGGAGTCGACTTCTCAGCCACCGACGCATTGTAGTCATCACCGACCAAGTCAATGCCGCCAATGAACTTATTACGATCAATCAGGCCCGAATCAGCGGACGGAAGCTCCGTCATCGCCTTAGCCTTCAGGTACGAATCCACCGTACCGGGGCCACCAAAATCAGCGTGCGTATAGTCAACACCGGAGTCAACAACCGCAATCTTCACGCCCTTACCCGTGTACCCCGTATTCTCACGAGTCCACGTGGCAAGAGTCTTCGTATCGATCTCGCTACCGGAGTTCATACGCTCCTTCGCGATAATCGGCGAAATACGCTCCACATCCGGGCGCTCCGCCAACGCACGAATCTGCGCAGCATCACCAGTAATTGCCGCACCACGCATCGCATTATGTGTGGTGTACATCAGCTTCGCGCCAGAAGCAGCCGCCACAGACTGAGCCTGCGACTGCACCTGGGCTGCAATAGCCTGCACCTGCGCCTGACGGTTTGCCGGCGCCTCCTTACGTGCCAGAACAGCCGCGGACTGGGTCTGCTCATACGCGCCCTTGCCCTTGAACTGCACATACACGGTGATTTGGCCTTCAGCCTTCTGCAGGCCAGGGCTGATACGCGAGGCAGCGTTACCGGATGCGCTCGCAGTGTTTCCTTCGACCTGCTGGGGGCTCTGAGCGTGAGCTGCAGAGAAAGTGGCGGGAACGCCGAGAGTAAGGGCAAGAGCTGCACTCAAACCGGTCGCACCGACAGCCTTCATTCTGCGGCGTGGCGCATGAGGCGTTGTCATGGAATCCTCCTTCGGATTTTCTATTTCTCGGTAATGCTGTGTGCTCTGTGGTTGTGTATCGGTGATGTGCGGAGGCGGCCCCACCGGCAGACGACGAGTGAGTGTATCCGCCGGTGAAACCGCCACCAAAACTTGAGAGGTTCCGCGGATTTCAGGCCCCGGACCCTGCCGGTTCCAGGTACCCCTCCCACCCCATGCAGGAGGTGGGAGAGGACCCGAACCGTTTGCTACCGGTTAGCTACCGTCTAGCGGCCGGCCTGGTTAGCAACCTTCTCGGTGTAGCGGTAGATGAATGCCGCCATTGCGTCGCGGGCAATGGGGGTCACCGGGCGGTAGGTGCCGTCCGGCCAGCCGGTGCTGATGCCCTTCGAAGCCAGCCACGTGATTTCACGGTAGAACTGGTTATCGGTGGAAACATCGCTGAAGTGGCTGGTTGCGGGCAGATCCACGTGCGGGGAACCCGCTGCACGGTAGAAGAACGCAGCCATGGCGTCACGGTTCACCGGTGCGGAGGGGCGGAACGTGCCGTCCGAGTAGCCGGTGGTGATGCCCTGAGCCTTCATCCACTCAATCTCCTTGTAGAAGGGGTGCGTGGTGGGAACATCCTTGAAGCTCGGAGTGGAGGGGGCAGTGAACTGCGGGAAACCCTGCATGCGGTAGAAGAACGCCGCCATTGCGCCACGTTCCACGGACTCCAGCGGGCGGTAGGTGCCGTCCGGGTAGCCGGTGGTGATGCCGCGCTGAGCCAACCAAGAGATCTCGGTGTAGAACTGGTCGGTGTTCTTCACATCGGTGAAGCGGGACGGAGTGATGTACTCAGTCTGCTGCTCCTTGATGCTCAGCACCTCGGCGCGGTTGCCCTTAGCGCCGTTGGTGCCGGAGAGATCGCCGGTGCCGTTGTGCAGGTGCAGCAGCAGCGCCTTGGCGGGGGTACCGGATTCGCCGAGCGCGGGGATTGCGTCAGCGGAGCGGTGCGCCGTCAGGGTGGTGGTGGGGGCATCCGGGTGGAGGCCAGCCACGGCGGAGGAGTCGCCGCTGAACCACAGCTTGGGGCTGAAGGGGCGGTACTTGATCCAGCCGGTTTCGCTGACGTTACCCCACTCGTACTGGGTGGTTGCGCTGACTCGGTACTGGATGTCCGGGTTGTTTGCACTGGTCAGGCCCAGATCCTTGAGGGGTGCACTCATGATGAGGGTGTTGGTGTCCATCATGTTGGTGTCCACATCACCCCAGGCGCCGTTGAGCGGGTAGTAGCCGAGTTCGACGAGGTTGCCGTTCTTGTAGCCGTAGAGGCGAACCAGCGGGTAGTCCAGGCCCTTAGCGCGGTCGGTGACCAGCTTGTAGTCGGTGCGGTTGTTGCCGTCAGTATCGATTTCTACGGTGAAGGTGTTCTCGTAGGAGACAACATCCCAGTTCGCCCAGGTGGAGATACCGAAGCGCAGGGTGCCGTCATCAGCGTTGCCGCCGGCTGCCTTCAGCGCGGGCGCATCCGAGGAAGCACCGACGTACTGCAGGTTCGCCTTAACGTTGCTGTTCAGCGACAGGGAGGTGGGAGCCACACGGTCCACGCTCGCACCGTACTCGAATGCGCCGAGCAGGGAGCGGTAGCCGCCCTGGTTGACCTCGGTGCCGTGCAGCGAGATCTGGGACTTGGTCCAGCCGGTGTCTGCCTTCTGTGCCTCGTCGCTGGAGGGCTTCTGGGTGAAGGTGACGGTGTCTTCGGCAGCGTGCATGGTGCTCACGGGCTTGGGGGTCACGTGAACGGGCAGGCGCAGTGCCTTGGTGCCGTCTTCGGTGAGGACGAGTCGGCCGGATGCGCTGGCAATGTACTGACGGTACTGCGCGGGAACGGTCTCGTTGCCGGTGTAGTAGTCAGTTGCGTTCTGGGTGGTGTCCATTGCTGCGTCGCGGGTCTTCTCCAGCTTGGACGGGTCGATGCGCACGGTGACTTCGAACTTCTTAGTTTCACCGGGTGCGAGGGTGACCGCGGAGGGGAAGGAGTATTCCACGCCGGGAATATTAGTGCTTTCAGCGTAGGACAGGGCGTAGGTGTGTGCCACGGAGTCGGTGTTCTCGACCGTCACCTCGCGGGTGAGGGTCTGAACGCCAGCATCCGGTGCGTACTCGAGTACACCGAAGCTCAGGGACACGGTACCGCTCTTGTCAGCGTTGTAGACGAGGGACTTCGACTGCACGGCAGCGAGGGTATCGAGTCGTCCGGCGCCCACACGGTCCACCGCGTATGGGTCACCGGATTCGGTGCGCACATCGTGGGTTGCGGTGTTCATGAGAGCGGACTTGACCTGTGCGGGGGTGTAGGTCGGGTGGCTCTGCATGACCAGGGCGGCGGAGCCGGTCACGTAGGGTGCCGCCATGGAGGTGCCGCTGAAGGTCACGGAGTTGTTACCGGTCGCCACTGCCGCGGAGGTGATGTACGAGCCGGGTGCCGCAATGTCGGGCTTGGTGTAGCCGTAGCTGCCGTGGAAGCCGCGGGCACTCATGGGGTTCAGCTGATCCAGCTTATCGGTGTCCACGCGCAGGGAGGACTTCAGCTCGTTGCCGAGGCGCACGGTCAGGGGCTTACCTGCCGCTTCTGCTGCGGTGATCTGTGCACGCAGGTCCTTAGCGGCGGATGCTGCCAGGCGGAAACCGGGCAGGGTATCGTTACCAGCAATACCCAGGCCGGGTTCTTCGTCATTGCCTGCAAGCAGCACGCCCTTGGCGCCTGCTGCCTCCAGGTTGTCGAAGCGCACCTTCGAGCCGCAGGCGAGTTCGCCGTCATCTTTAGCCCAGTCGATGAGCACCCACTTGCCCTTTACAGCTGCCGCTTCGGTGGCGCTGAGGGCGTTGCAGGCGTAGCGGTTGTTCTCGGAGATTGCGGTGAGTTCGCCGGTGAATTCCTTGGTGCCCGCCTGTGCCCAGGGGTAGGAGACGCTGTAGTCGCCGCGTACCTTGCGGGTGGTGCCGGTGGCGGGGTCGGTCAGCTCTGCCGCATCGACGGCGCGGGTGGAGCCGTAGGTGTTAGCTACGGTGATTGCGCTGGCTGCGGTGGCGGGGTGACCGGAGTTGGAATAGGTGTCGCCGCGCAGGCTGTAGTCGTTGGCGTTACCCGCAGAGATTACGGAGAGCACGCCGGCGCGGGTGAGCGCGTCAACGGCGTAGGCTTCGGGGTCGTCCTGCGGGGAGAACTCGCCGCCGAGGGACATGTTGACCACGTTCACGCGGTCGGAGAAGTCGCCGTCACCGTTGGGGTCGAGGGCACGGTCGAGCGCCTCAATAACGACGTTGGTGCTGCCGCTGCAACCGAAGACGCGGAAGGCGTAGATTTCAGCGTCGGGGGCGACGCCGGGGCCGATCTTCATAGTCTTGAGCTGCTCTGCGGTGAGCTTGCTGTAGTCGCCGGTGAAGGTGGCGCCGTCGGCGTTCACGCCGTAGCCTGCCGCGGTGCCCGCCACGTGGGTACCGTGGCCGCCGGTGGTGCAGTCGAGCGGGTTGCCGTCGGGGGTTGCGGTGTTGCTACCGTCGTAGGCGTCACCGACGAGGTCGTAGCCGCCAGCAACCTTGGTGCGGTTGATGAGTCCGGAGTCTGCGGAGGGCAGCTCGGTGAGCTTGGATGCCTTCTCGTAGTCTTCGAGCTTGCCGCTGCCGCCGAAGTCGGTGTGGGTGTAGTCGATGCCGGAGTCGATGACGGCGATCTTTACGCCCTTGCCGGTGTATCCGCCCGCGCCGGCGGGGTTGGTGGTGCCGGTCCATGTGGCGAGGGAGCCTGCGTCAATGGCGGCGCCCGCATTCTGGCGGTACTTGGGCAGGATGGGCGAGATCTTCTCTACGTCGGAGCGGTTGGCGAGTGCCTTGATGGACTCTGCATCACCGCGCACTGCCACGCCGCGTACTGCGTTGTGGGTGGTGTAGAGGACCTGCGCGCCGGACTGGCTGCTGACCTGCTGTGCCTGGCTCTGCACCTGGGAGGCGATTGCCTGCACCTGTGAGCTGGTGTTGACGGGTGCCTGCACGCCGGCGCGTACGCCTGCGGGCTGGGTCTGTTCAAAGGCGCCCTTACCCTTGAAGCGGACGAAGGCGGTGACGGTGCCGCTGGCGTTCTTCATGCTTTCGCTGAGTACTTGCTTGACGGCGTCGGGGTCTTCCGCGGCGTGGGCGGTGGTGCCCAGGGCTGCGAGGGGGCTCAGCGCCATGCTGAGGGTGAGTAGCCCGCTGCCGATTCGGCGTCGGTGCGACCGGCCGCGGGGGTTTGGGGAGGGGGTGTGTGTCACGGTGCTCCTTTGCTTGGCTCCCGGGGTGTTTCTGGGAGGCTTGTGGTGTTGTTCTGGTGGGTTCCAGCTGAACTTAAACACACTAGATGTGAACTAGGATACACCTCAAAATGGCTTGTGAAGCGTTTATTACTCCTAAATGCATCAAATTGTGGACATGTTCGACCCTTTTCTTTTTCACGCTTTTCATTTGCACTTGGGTTCAGGTTCTTTTCAAGTTCGGTTGTTAGTGTAAAACCATCTATTGAACATCTATCAAAAATGATGGGATAGGGAAGACCGAACCATGGTCAAACGACGCATTTCCCCGAAAGAGTCTGTCATGCACAGCTCCCACCTGCTGGCAGCCGGCGGCGTCCTGCGCCGTCTGCGCAGGCGGCGAACTTTTTCCCCTCGGCGACGGGTCATCCGGTGCTGAACCGGCGGCTGTATGGCCGCCCGGGCCCCACGATGCGCCGCATATCCCCCATGGGCACGGATGCTGCTGCATCTGCAAACCAGCAGGCGCCGTCCGCGTTCCCCTCCTGGTTGGGCGAGAAAGTAGAGGGTGCACCTCGACCTATCGGGTACATCCCTGCGGCACCGGTTGCGGGTAGGGTAAGCGGATTAGACCTGCGGAGGAAAGTATGGCCTGAGCTCATCGCCCTCTTCTTCATTGGTGTGGTGTTCAACCCCCTGACCTATATATCCTTGGCTTCTAGTACCGGGGTTTCTGGCGCTGGTGGGTATGTCTTCTACATCTTCATGATGATTACCACAGTGACTTTGGGTCTTCCCCTGTTCTTGTGGGTTGGTGCGCTGACTTATACGCTGGTCCGAGTGAGCCTAAAGTACCGGGCGCTGAAGTGGGAGGCTATGCCTCTCGGGTCGTTCTGGTTCTACCTGGTGTATGACCGCCTGCCTAGGGATGCTGAGGAGATGCAGTGGATTCTGGGTGCGGCGTCTTCGATGTCTTCCGCGGCGGCTCTGACTCCTCAGCCGCCGAACTCGAATATGGGCGGCGCATCATGACCGGCGGAGCGCAGGCGCAGAGCCCGCAGTGGCGTATGGATTCCTTCACAGTTGATGCCGCCCTGCCGGTGGCGACGGAACCTGTCTACGGTATTCCCGGCCCGAGCCTGCAGCCCATGCAACTACTGAGTGCGGTGTCGAAGGATGCCGGACCCACGCAGGTGGCTTCTGTGCGCTGGCAGAATCAGCCCGGCACCGCTGTGGCTCTTGCTGCACCGAGGGAAGACACCGGCGAAGCTCAGGTTGTTGGCTACATCCCTGCAAGTACACCGGAGGCCACCGTGGATTGGGCTAAGGCTCGTCTCGGGTACGCGTGGTGGCTGGTTTTGTGCGTAGTGTTGCAGGTGATTAACCCGTTCCTTCTGCTACCCCTGGTGTACATGGTGAATGAGCGGGTTGCCGGGGAGGTTCTTGGCGCCTATTTCTTTGTCTGGCTGTATTCGTTTTTCACGGTGCCCTTTATCTGGCTTGGCTTGATGATTTATTCGCTGGTGAAGCTCCACAGAAGCGGCGGGAGGCGGTGGCGAAGGCAACGACGTACGGTGCGTTCTGGTACCACCCGGTGTACGACCGCGCCCTGCAGGAGGGTGCCCACCCGGACGAAGCGGGGGAGCCCGAGGGATTGTCAGTGCCAGCGGAGTAGCTTCCCGCAAATGCCCCCAGTAGACCCCTGGTAACGTTGAACCCCCGGCAGTGTTAACACGTGCGTGTTGGAGCTTGTCGGGGGCTTTTTCTCAGCTTTTATCAGGCAGGTTTCAAGGGGCTGCCCAGCGCACGCTGGTACGGTGGTGCCACTAGGAGTATGTCTGGTAAGCAAAGGAGACGACCATGGCAGACCGACCCACTGAAAAGAAGGAAACTGCAAAGAAGGAAGAGACGTACCAGCCCCTCTGGGACACCGACCAGTCCATCCCGGAATACATGGCGCTACTCATGGACCAGCAGGCCTCAGAACAAGAAGGCGCTGAGCTGCACAAAGTCTCCGACAGCGAAGACTCCGACGGTAGCAACGAACCGGAAGACACCTCAGAAGATACTCACGAAAACGAAGTAGAAAACCACCCGGTAGCGCTCGCCTCTACCCAGCCCACCCAGTCCGCTGGCCAGCCTGTACTCTCTGCCCGTGAGCGGGCGCAGGCAATGCAGACTCAAACGATGCACGCCTACGGTGAATATGTTCGGCTAGAATCCCTCGGCTTGAGCCCGGGAGCTATTCTGCCGGTCATCCCCGACCCGCTCTTCGGCACCCCCGACTCGAAACTCATCGAAATGCGCCTGCTCGACCGCTCCCAGGATGAGTCCGCACCCATGCAGGCGTGCGCAGCCCACCTGAACCCGTCAAGGTTGAGGAGAACCCCATATCGCGGGCGGCAATGCTGCAACCGGTGGGCTATGTTCCAGTGAATAGGCCACCGACACAGTACAGCGTTGAAGACTTGAAGAAGGAGCTCGCCCTCACGAACATTTCGCTTGGTGTACTGCTGATGCTGAATCCCTTCGTGTTGGCGCCTCTTGCCAGCATCGTAGACCCCGAATACGGGTTGATGGTCGCGTTCATTTTCATAGTCATCGGTGTGGGGTCAATCTTTGTGGTTCCGATTCTGTGGATCATGGGCATTGTTCGCCTCTTCAAACGCCGGAATCAGATAAATGACCTCATCGAGGAGGGACAGGACCCGCCCACCGAGTTCTGGTACTACCTCGTGTACAACCGCCTGCCGGAAGGCTACACGGGCGTCAACGGCTTCACGAAGGAAGAAGAGGACTCTTTCTCGGTGTACGAGTTTTTGAAAAAGCAGGAACGCGCAAAGCTACACGAGGCTGTAGTACCGCGCGAGGCCTCCGCACTACAGAAGCCCGCCGCGCATCCTGCGCTCGCCGATGAAGAGAAACAGGACTAACCCCAAGCCAACCCATACCGTATAACAACCTGCCCCTCCACGCACGTAACACCACGTGGAGGGGCAGGGGCGTCTTTTTGTGTCATATTCGGGTTTCTTCGTCTGTTGTCCGGCGAGGGTTAATATTCCATTTACCTTGCCTTGATAGGGTGAAACCATCACGAGCGTTGAGACTAAGCAGAGCAAGGCGGGCACCCTCCAAGAACGGCGAGTTAGCCTGCCGCCGCACCTCAACGATTAGCTGTATCCACTCATCGATAGATTAAGGAAAAGAACGATGTCCCAGAACCCGAACCCTGAACAGTACAACCAGTACTCCCAGCAGGCACCCGCCTACTCGCAGGCGCCGGGTCAGCAGCCCAACGGTTACGTAGTCTCCTCCAAGGACGACCAGAACATGGCGATGCTCGCGCACCTGGCTTCTGCGATTCTGTCTCTGCTGTCCTTCGCAACCGCAAGTATTCTCGCGCCGCTGGTCATGTGGTTCATCTACAAGGACAAGCCCGGTTACGGTTTCACTAAGGAATCGGCACGCCGCGCGTTCAACTTCAACTTCTCCCTGTGGCTCGTCAGCATGGCTTCCTGGCTGCTGATGGTGGTGTCCCTCGGCATCCTGGGCATCATCCTGTGGGTTGTCCCGCTGGTTGTGGCTATCCTGATGGTTATCTTCCACAGCCTGGCTGCTATGGCCGCAAACCGCGGTGAGCAGTACACCTACCCGATGACCTTCATCGAGATCATCAAGTAGTCTTCATAAGCTCATACCGGTAGCGCCCCCGTCCGAATATCGGATGGGGGCGTTGCCGTGCCCGGTGAGGCTCACCGGCACCGTATCCGGCACGCCTACCGCCCCGTCACACGGGACTTAAAGGGGCGGGCACGGTATCATTAGAAGAGGTGTGCCTACCCGGATCATGAGGCGGTAGGTCGCCGCCGCGCCGTGAAATCCGGTGCGTATCTTCAAGGCTTTCAAGGAGCACAAAATGTCAGCTGTCGTGATTGTGGGCGCCCAGTGGGGCGATGAGGGTAAGGGTAAGGCAACCGACCTGCTCGGCCCCCGCGTAGACTACGTGGTCAAGCCCAACGGCGGTAACAACGCCGGTCACACCGTGGTGGTGAACGGCCAGAAGTTTGAGCTAAAGCTGCTGCCCGCGGGTATTCTGAGCGATAACGCCGTCCCCGTGATTGGTAACGGCGTGGTTGTTAACCCCGAGGCTCTTTTCGCTGAGATTGACGGCCTTGAGGCCCGCGGCGCTGACACCTCCCGCCTGAAGATTTCCGCTAACGCACACCTGGTCGCCCCCTACCACCAGACCATGGACAAGGTGACCGAGCGTTTCCTCGGCAAGCGCGCTATCGGCACCACCGGCCGCGGTATTGGCCCCGCCTACATGGATAAGGTTGGCCGCCTCGGCATCCGTGTTCAGGACATCCTGGACGAGTCGATCCTGCGTCAGAAGGTTGAAGGCGCACTGCGCCAGAAGAACGAACTGCTGGTGAAGGTCTACAACCGCCGCCACGTTGAGGTTGACGAGATCGTCGAGTACTTCATGTCCTACGCTGAGCGTCTGAAGCCGATGATTGTAGACACCACCCAGCTGCTGAATAAGGCACTGGACGAGGGTAAGACCCTGCTGATGGAAGGCGGCCAGGCAACCTTCCTGGACGTTGACCACGGCACCTACCCGTTCGTGACCTCCTCCAACCCGACCTCTGGCGGTGCGTGCGTCGGTTCGGGTGTGGGCCCGACCCGCATCTCCCGCGTAATCGGTATTCAGAAGGCGTACACCACCCGCGTGGGTGCTGGCCCCTTCCCGACCGAGCTGTTCGATGAGATGGGCGAGTTCCTGCGCACCACCGGCGGCGAGTTCGGCGTGAACACTGGCCGCCCGCGTCGTTGCGGCTGGTACGACGCCGTGCTGGCGCGTCAGGCTGTGCGCATCAACGGTTTCACCGACCTGTTCATCACCAAGCTGGACGTTCTGACCGGCCTGGATAAGATCCCGGTCTGCGTGGCTTACGACGTTGACGGTGTGCGCCACGACGAGATGCCGATGACTCAGACCGAGTTCCACCACGCTAAGCCGATTTTCGAGTACTACGACGGCTGGACCGAGAACATTTCGGATGCGAAGAGCCTGGATGAGCTGCCCGAGAACGCCCGCAAGTACGTGCTGAAGCTGGAAGAGATTTCTGGCTGCCGTATCTCCGCGATTGGTGTGGGCCCGGACCGCGACCAGACCATTGTGGTCCGCGACCTCATCAACGAAGACTAAGCGCAATAATTCAATACGTGAAAGCCCCCGGAGGCTACCTTACAGGTGCCTTCCGGGGGCTTTTCCTATGCCGGGTGCACGCGCGGTGCACATGACCAGGCGGGGCGTGTGCCGTATGCTGGAAAGAGCGCCTCGCACACGTGGCGCCAAAGCGTTCAGAGGAGTACAACGATGACCTACATTACCGGAGCCATCTACCCCAGCGGAGACCGCATCCGCGTAGGCACACCCGAAGAAGAAACCCTCAACGCCTACCAGCAGCCCAACACCGCCGTAGCCCTCGGATACGCCAACGCCAACATCCACGAACTACACGCCCTGCAAGAAACCTTCAACCTGCACGAACTCGCCATCGAAGACGCCGGACGAGGCCACCAGCGCGCCAAACTAGAACGATACGGCGACTCCCTCTTCACCGTCATCCGTCCCGCCATCTACCTCGACAAAGAAGAAGAAGTGCGCCTCAGCGAACTGCACCTCTTCACCGGCCCCCGCTACACCCTCGCACTCGTTCGCGACGAACAACGCAGCAACCAGCGCATCAACGACCAGTTCAACCTGCTCTACGCCACCCCCGATGCATCCCCCGCCCGACTGCTGCACCGCATCCTCGACAGCACCGTCGACGGGTACGCACCCGTGCTCGATGGCCTTGAAAACGACAGTGACGAAATCGAAGACATTCTCTTTTCCCACAGCGAGCGGCGCGAGGCCAACTCCCTCGCACAGCGCATCTACGAACTGCTCAACCAGGTTATCGACTTCCAGCGTGCCTGCCGACCCCTCGAATCCATGATCGGCCGCATCATCGAAGGGATGCGCACCGGCGCGCTCGACCCCTCACCCTACCCGGGCGTATCCGACGAAGAAAAGAACGAAGAAGCGGTCGAGCTTGCCCGGCAATTCCGCAACGTGCTCGACCACGTAACACAAACAAAAGAACGCCTCGAAGACCTTCGTAGCTCCCTCGAAAACGCCCTGCGCGTGCACGACACCCTGCTCGGTCAGCAGCAAAACGACGACACCAAGAAAATCTCCGCCTACGCGGCGCTACTCATGGTGCCCACCATCGTTGGCTCCGTCTACGGCATGAACTTTGAGGTCATGCCTGAACTCAAATGGGAGTTCGGCTACCCGGCGGCCCTGCTGCTGATGCTGGTCTCCTGTCTGCTCCTCTACTGGTTCTTCAAGAAGAATAAGTGGCTCTAACAGTCCACAAAACGGCACTGGCTAGGCCTTTAAACGCGTATGCCGCGCAGGGCATACACACATGCCTTACGCGGCGCGGTCGTACTGGGCACGCATTGCGCGGCGGCAATCGCGGCGCTCGCGCTTGAACTTCGTGCACATAGCCTTCGGATCGTCGAACATGGAGAAGTCCTTCGGCTCAGCCGCCAGACCCAAGGTCGACAGCTCAACCATCGTGAGCATTGCGTAGAACGTCTTGCGGCGCAGCTCAAAATTGCAGGCACCCGGAGCTGACTCCACCGCGAATACCGCATCGGTGCACTCCAGAGAACGCATGGCCCAGTGCTTGACCCACAGGTCACCATTGACCGGGCTCACGCCCATGCCGGTCAGCGCCAGACCGGTACCCTGCACACGCTCAAAGCGCAGGCACATCTCCAGGTCCTTCTCCAGGGGGAACACGAACAGCAGAGCGTTCTGTGCCGCCGCACGAAGCTCAGTCAGGTTCGCCTCGTAACCGGAAGCACCCTGAGTCAGCTGACGCATCACGCGGCCCATAGTGGAAGATACCGGCGCGGTACGGAAGCACGAACCTTCGGCAACCAGCTGTTCCAGAACGGTGCGGAACTCCTCCACCTCGAAGCGTTCCATACGCACCACGGTGCCGCACTGCATCAGCCAGTTGAACTCCTCATCACAGCGAAGCTGCTCATCGGCAGTGCAAGAAATCTGCGCCTGTGCGTGCTGGCCCTCGCGAGTGGTGTTGTCCATGACCGTTCCTTCCGTAGATGCTGAATCAATCCGCTGGCAACACCGCGGGAGGCGGTGTGCCCGGCCGGAAGGATCGTCCCTTCCAACACCTACACTCTATGAGCGACCCCTGACACGATAAGCAGTTTTTAATCTACCCCGGGGTAAAACTGAGAAAATTCTGAAAAATTCTGAAAACACCCGTGAAACCCCGTGAAACAGAGAAAACCGGGTGCCCCACAGTCGGAAACACCCGGTCACTCATACGGAATAAGACGGCACAACTAGCGCTGACGGTACAGCAACCACAGCATGTACACGCCACCCAACGCGCCCGTCACTAGGCCCACCGGAATCTGGAACGGCGCCAACGCACGAGCCGACACAAAATCAGCCAGTACCAAAATCACCGAACCCAGCAACGCCGAATGCCACATCGCCATACCCGGAGTGTTCCACAGGCGGCGCGCAATCTGCGGGGCAACCAGCGCCAAAAAACCAATCGGGCCCGCAACAGAAATCGCCACAGCCACCAGGAG
This sequence comes from Rothia sp. HMSC061E04, assembly GCF_001813685.1. Classification (NCBI taxonomy): domain Bacteria; kingdom Bacillati; phylum Actinomycetota; class Actinomycetes; order Micrococcales; family Micrococcaceae; genus Rothia; species Rothia sp. HMSC061E04. The sequence goes on from NZ_KV813697.1 coordinate 45,544, forward strand.
CACGGCAGCCGCCACCAGCAGGTTCACGGTCCTCTTCACAGGCAAACCCAAACCCGCCGCTAAATCGTCGCCGAGCTCCAAGACGCGCAGGCGATGCGTCAGCATCAGCACCAGCGGAATCGCCACCAGCAGCAGCACCGCCTGCACCGACATCTGGTTCCACGACAGGGCATTTAGTGAACCGTGTTGCCAGGTCTTCGCCGCCTCCGCCTTCTCCAAATCACCGCGCGTAATCAGATAATCGTTCACGGAACTGAGCATCGCACTCACCGCAATACCGATCAGCACCATCTTCTGACCCATCGTCGCACCACCGCGCGCACCCGCCAGAAGCATCACCACAGCCGCCGTCGCAAAACCGCCAATAATAGCGCCCATACCCATACCCACGCCGGTAGAACTCAACGACCCAATCAGCACCACAGACAGTGCACCGGTTGCCGAACCCACCGTGAAGCCGATAATATCCGGCGAACCCAGAGCATTACGGGAAACCGATTGAAAAATAGCGCCCGACAAGCCCAAAGCCGCACCCACCACCACGGCGGCAAGCATACGCGGCAGACGCTGATTCAACACCAGCTGACGCTCAATCTCCGTGCCCTCACCCTGAAAAATCAGGCGAAACACCTGATCAGGGCTCATCTGATAACTACCAAACACCAGGGAGGCGACCGCCGCCACCACAAGCACCGCCACCACCAGCAGGGTACGCGGAATGGGGGTGCGATAACGCCCGGGAATATGCACAGACCCGGCTGCAGAACGAGACATAACGCTCACAATAAAACCTCTCAGAAACCGGGACCTACGAACCAGATACGCCAGATGAGCCAGCCGAACCAGTCGAGCCAGCCGAGCCGCGCACAACAGGGCGGTGAGCATGATGCGGACCGTGCTCCGACACGTGAGCCGGACCCGACGCATCGTGCGCCTGCGCCTTAGCGCCCATGCGGCTCTTCTTTGCACCGCGCGCACCGGTACTCAAATGCAGCACCAGAACCATCAGCACCGGGGCACCAATAAAGGCGGTCACAATACCCACCTCAAGCTCACTCGGCATGACCAGAACGCGACCCAAAATATCGGCGGCAAGCACCAACACCGGGCCGTACACCAGTGACAGCGGCAGCACACGCGCAATATCGGAACCCACCAGCAGGCGAACCACATGCGGCACGACCAGACCCACAAAACCAATCGGGCCCGCAATCGCGGTCGCCGCACCACACAGCGCCATAATCGCAATAATCGTCGCGCCACGCACCATCGTCACCGGCACACCCAGGCCGGCTGCCGCATCCTCACCGAGTGCCAGGGCACGCAGAGGGCCAATTAGCATGAACGACAGCACCATACCCAATGCCACAAAGGGCAGCGCAGACAGCACCTGCTCAAAGGTGCGGTTCTCCAGTGAACCCACCACCCAGAAACGGTGCGAATCAAAAGCCTTCGAATTAAACATCGTGATAATGCCGGTAATCGTGCCCAGGCAGGCATTCACCGCCACGCCTGTCAGTACCAGACGCGCCGTTGAATCCAGGTTCGGCTTAGAATCCACCAGGCCCATGACGAACACCAGTGCCGCCGCCAGACCCGAACCCAGTAGCGCCAGCCACAGCTGAACGAACGGGGACGACACCCCAAAAACGCCCACACCCACCACCACGGAGGCGGCAGCACCCGAGTTCACACCCAAAAGGCCCGGCTCAGCCAGCGGGTTGCGGCTCAACGCCTGCATGAGCACACCCGACACCGCCAACGCGGCACCCACCAGCAACGCCGCGGCGGTACGCGGGGCACGCTTCGCCCAAATCAGCTTCGACTCGATGGTGTTCGCCTCCGGGTGGAGGAAACCGTCAATGGAGCGGTCCAGGGTGAACAGGCGCGAACCCACCGCAAACGACAGGGCGCAGAGCAGCACCAGCAGAACACCGCCAATAATGAGCGCAACCGCCAGACGCGAGATAGACTTGCCGCCCTGACCGCCCGAGGATGCGCCAGATACGGCGTCCGAAGAAGCGGACAGGGCACGAATTTTCGCCAGGGAGGCAGCGCTGACGGTGGAGCCTTCGCTGACGGCGGGTCCGGAAGGGGTGGTGGTCTGTGGGGTCATATGCCTTGGAGGTGGTGGGGGAGCGGTGCGCTCCCGTGCGGACGGAGGATGCTTAACGTATCAATAGATGAGTATTAAGTATCGCATATGCATATATGAGGTTATCCTAATAAAATGGCAAATATGACGAATAAGATCACCCGCCGCTCCTTCGGCGCACTCGCACTCGGTTCCTTCGGTGCCCTCGCCCTGGCGGCATGCGGCTCCTCCAACACTTCCGGCTCTTCCTCCGCGTCTGCTTCTGCGACCGGTAAGAAGGTGGCACCCTCCACCCTGCCCTCCGGCATGGGCACCACCACCGTTGACGGCGAATTCCCCCGCACCGTCAAGCACTTCCGCGGTGAAACCACCATCAAATCCGCACCCTCCAAGGTCGTGATTCTCTCTACCGGTCAGCTCGACGGCGTGCTCTCCCTGGGCATCGTGCCCGTCGGCGCGGCAACCGCCGGTGATGCCGACCTGGTCCCCACCTACCTGAAGACCAAGTTCTCCGATAAGTCCGCAGAGCTCGACAAGATTGCCAAGGTCGGCAAGCGCACCGACCCGGACGTTGAGGCCATCGCAAACCTCAAGCCCGACCTTATCCTCATTAACAACACCAACAAGAAGGACGAGCTGTACGAGTCTCTCGCCAAGATCGCGCCGACCGTGGTCACCGAGGGTACCGGCGTCAACTGGAAGCAGGACTTCCTGCTGATTGCCGCCGCGCTGGGCACCACCGAGAAGGCTGAGAAGCTCATGGAGGAGTACAACACCAAGGCGAAGTCGGTCGGTCAGAAGGCTGGCAGCGAGAAGACCTTCTCCTTCCTGTACGCTTCCGCTGACCGCACCCGCATCTTCGCGAAGTCCTCATTCGTGGGCTCCATCTGCGCGGATGCGTCCCTGGCACGTCCCGTAGCTGCGCAGGTTGAGAAGACCTCCATCGACCTGAGCTCCGAGCAGCTTGACCAGGCTGACAGCGACTACCTGTTCTACGGTGTGCAGGGTGGCGACGAGTCCAAGCTGACCGGTGAGGCACTGTGGAGCACCCTCGAGGCTGTTACCGAGAAGCACGCGCACAGCGTGGATTCTGACATGTTCTTCCTGAACGCTGGCCCGGCTGCCGCGCTTGGTGTTCTGGAGACCATCGAGAAGGCGCTCTAAAGGTTCTAGCCTCTCGTAGAGATTCGTAGAGATTCGCCGGGAAGCCCCGCATTCTTACCTCTCATGCCCGCGCATGAGGGTGAGGAGGCGGGGCTTTCTGCACGCTTGGCACCTGCTTTCGCACCTGCTTCTTGCCAGCCGGATGCACTCGTGACCGGAATTGGTGCGCGCCCGCCCGAAATAGGGTCTAATGGGGGTAGAAGGCGCAGCGGTACCGTTGCCCGCGCCTGACACACTGAAACCTTACACACCGATTAATTCACCGACGAAACGAGCACGCAATGCCGAAGAACAAGCCGTTCAAGGACATCGAGAAGCAGGCGAAGCACGTTATTGACCTGCTCAACCAGGAGGGCGCCCGTAAGAAGGCTATCGCTCTGAAGCCCTTTGTTCCTGCCGAACCCTTGCCGCAGACCGCATCCAAGTTTGGTGGCCGACCGTACCTGCCTGCCGGGGAGTCTGCGCCGACCAATGAGAAGGGTGAGCCGCTGGGCATGATTGCGCAGATTAACTGCGCCGACCTGCCCGAGAATGACATTTACCCGGCGACCGGTATGTTGCAGTTCTGGATTAACCCGAACGATGAAGAGTGCTTGTGGGGCTTTGACTACGAGAACCCTCTCTCGCAGAAGAATCACCGCGTTGTCTACTACGAGACGTTGGGTGAGCCGAACCCGGATGCCCCGTTCCCCAACGTTGACTGGGACGAGGGCGGTTGGCCCATCGGTGGTTTCGACTGTGAGAGCGGCCCGCTCGAAATTGAGTACGGCATGACCTTTGAGGTGCGTGAGCAGGGTGTGACCGCCTCCGGCTACGACTACTACGACGTTTTTGGTGCGAAGTGGGATGAAACCTACCCGGATGAGTTGCTTCCCGAAGCGCACGAGAACCCGTATAAGAACCAGCCTCGCCGCGAAGCTCTCTACGAGTTGACGGAGCCTTTCGAATCGGAGGAAGAGTACTCCCACGTGGGCGGATACCCGTTCTTCGTGCAGAATGACCCGCGTGACGAGTTCAAGGAGCTGCGCGGCCACACGGTGAACCTGCTGACTATCGTCTCCGAATCGGAGAACGAGGAGAACGAAGACGAGGAGATTGAGATCATGTGGGGTGATGCCGGTGCGGCGAACTGGCTGATTACTCCGGAGGCGCTTGCCGCCCGCGACTTCTCGCAGGTCGTCTTTGAATGGGCTTGCGGCTAAACGTGGTTTTGGCTGAATAGTCGAAGGGGGAGGGAAATAGAGAATAACCGCTCTATTTCCCTCCCCTTTTTTGTGTACCTTTTATCGGGCACGTCTAAGCAGCGCGATACTTACGGTTCTTACTACGCGGCGGAGCTGTAGGAACAATCAGCTTCGCCTCCACAAGACGGCGCAGATCATTCGTAATGGAGGTACGTGAAGCGCCCCGACCCCAATGCTCTTGGATATACGCCGTGGAAACAGCCTCGCCCTGTGCACGCAGGCCGCGCACAATACCAGCCTGGCGTTCGCTGAGGCCGTCAAGCGACGCATCGGCGCCCGCCGGTTCGACGGTGTCGGCTGAATGTTTGCCCGCGGCATGGGTTGCGTGCTGAGTCTTATCCTCAGGCGCGGTCTTCTGTTCCGTAGAAGACACACCCTGCGGGGGCTGCATCAGAGTGACCTGCACATAGAGTAGACGGTCAGCAAATTGGGGAGCGGGTAGACCCGCCTCCTTCAGCGCGCGCAGAACCGTGGGAATACCGGAAGCCCTATTCTCTGCAATCAAACGCCCCGTACCCGGGTCGGGCAGATCAGTCAGAATGCTTGCCAAGTAGCTGTTGCGGGTTGAAGAAACACCGGGCTGACCGAAATCTCGGATAGTCACAGCACCGTAGATACCACCCGGGCTACGCACCACCAGGCGGTTGGTGTAGAGCTCAACCTGTACCTGTGAGCCGCGCGCACCCGGCGAGTAGTCGCGGTGCATGAGGGCGTTGACCAAGAGCTCGCGGATAGCCTCCAGCGGATACTCGTAGCGCTCAACCCGCCCGATACCGCTACTGTTGAGGCCCTCCATCGTGGACGTTTTGCGCATATTGCGAACCAAAACGCCCATAGCTTCATCCAACATGGAGGGGATAGGCCCGGTACAGCTGTGATTGTCCAGAAAACGTCGACCGTCCTCAGTGATCTCACCAAGCTCTTCACCGGGAAGAACAACAACGCTCATCATCAGCTGCGGGAAGAACGCCTGCGGGTAGGATCCCATGGCGAGAAGCGCCCCAAGAGTGGGCACTTCTCGGCCCTCAGAATCGATGCGTAGAATGCGTGCCTGCAGAAGAACCTCACGGTCAGAAAGCGCCGCAAAAACGCGAGGCTGCTCCTCGCGGAGGCGAGCGACATAGGCACTCACAAGGGTGGGGGAGAGGTCCTTGAAGCTTGCCTCGCTGACCAGCTCCTCGTCGTAGCGGGGCTGACTGCGGTTCTCTAGGAGGCGGTCAATCTCGTACTTGGTGAGGCGAATATCGGCCTCGCCGACGCGCTGGTAGGAGCCGTTATACATACCGTGTGCTTCGATGTAGTAGGGCTTCTGTGTCGGGTCGCCGGGGAGCACATCGATGCGCACGATACGGTGCTGCTCGTCTGCCGCCTCAATTTGAATATCTACCGGGGGTCGAGGTGTGATCTTGGAACGGATTGCCTCAACGGATGCGTCGTGGACTGCCTGTGCGTTGAAACCTTCAACTGGCTGTAGACCTTCTGCCGGGTCGGTGAGGCCAAGAAGAATGGTGCCACCGTCGCCGTTGGCGAAGGCACTAACGGTTTCAAGAACGGATTTGGGGAACCCGCCAGCTGCAGCTTTGACTTCTACTCGCCCGTTTTCAGCCTGGCTACGGCGTAGGTTTTCGATGAGTTCGGCGGTGTTTGTTTCCATGCATGCTCCCGATGGCTACTTCTTGGTGAACGTCATAGCAACGTCATAACAGCATCATAACAAGTTCTGCGATGATGTTGTTATGATCCTGCGATGATGTTGATATGATTCGCTGTCTTCATCATTCTTAGAATCTTAAAAACCCCGAAATTGCAGGCTAAAACTGGGCATTCCTGTCGGTCTCATTGACCGCGCATCATATCAGCTGTCATAACAACTTCTGTTATGACGGCTGATATGATGCCCCGCTAAGACCCGTACGGCAGTCCCCGCTCACCAAAATAGCCCCGTCATAATCCGCAATAAACGACATATAGGCACCCGCACTTGGTGCACCCCGCCGCCGGTGGCACAGTATAAAGTCGAGCCACTATCGACTCCCCGCACACAGGCGGGCAGATACACCAGGAGCAAACCAATGGCTGAACACACTTTCGGCTTCCGCACCCGCGCACTACACGCGGGCGGCACCCCCGACGCTGAACACGGTGCCCGCGCGGTCCCTATCTACCAGACTTCCTCCTTCGTTTTCAAAGACGCTGACGACGCCGCGAACCTCTTCTCCCTGCAGAAGTACGGCAACATCTACTCGCGCCTGTCCAACCCGACCGTCGCCGCGCTGGAGGAGCGCATCGCCTCCCTCGAAGGCGGCATCGGTGCGGTAGCGACCGCATCCGGCATGGCTGCCGAGTTCATCACCTTCGCGGCTCTGTGCCAGCAGGGCGACCACATTGTGGCATCTTCCCAGCTGTACGGCGGCACCGTCACCCAGCTGGACGTGTCTCTGCGCCGCTTCGGCATTGAGACCACCTTCGTGCCCGGCACCGACCCCGCCGACTACAAGGCGGCCCTGACCGAGAACACCAAGGCGATCTACACCGAGATCGTGGCGAACCCCTCCGGTGAGGTTGCCGACCTGGAAGGCCTCGCAGAGGTCGCCCACGAGGCGGGCATCCCCCTGGTCGTGGACGCAACCCTGTCCACCCCCTACCTGATCCGCCCCATCGAGCACGGCGCGGACATCGTCATTCACTCGGTCACCAAGTTCCTGGGCGGTCACGGCACCACCCTCGGCGGTATCGTCGTCGAGTCCGGTCGTTTCAACTGGGGTAACGGCAACTTCCCGTCCATGACCGAGCCGGTTCCCTCCTACAACGGCGTGTCCTGGTGGGGTAACTTCGGTGAGTTCGGTTTCCTGACTAAGCTGCGTTCTGAGCAGCTGCGTGACTTCGGCCCGTCGCTGAGCCCGCAGTCCGCGTTCAACCTGCTGCAGGGTGTTGAGACCCTGCCGCAGCGCATGGACGCGCACCTGGCGAACGCTAAGCAGGTTGTCGCATGGCTGGTTGAGGATCAGCGTATCGCCTACGTGAACTACGCCGGTCTGGAAGACCACCCGCACCACGAGCGTGCGAAGAAGCTTCTGCCGCTGGGCGTCGGTTCTGTGTTCTCCTTCGGTGTGAAGGCGACCGAGAAGGCTTCCGGCCGCCTGGTCGGCGGCGAGTTCATCGGTGCCCTGCAGCTGGCAAGCCACCTGGCGAACATCGGTGACGCCCGCACCCTGGTGCTGCACCCGGGTTCGACCACGCACCAGCAGCTGACCGCTGAGCAGCTGGCTGCTGGCGGTGTCGGTGAGGACCTGATCCGCATTTCCGTGGGTCTGGAAGATATTGAAGACATCATTTGGGACCTGGATCAGGCGCTGACCTACGCGACCGGCCTGAACCACGCCGGTGAGCGTGTGGGCGAGTCCAGCGCAGACAAGGTTGTGGAGGCTGAGGAGGCGGTTGCCGCCGCTAAGGCCGCCGAGGACGCTGCCGCCGCTGAGGCTGCTGCTGGCGCATCCTGCTCCCTGCCTACTACCACTCAGGAGGAAAAGTAATGACTGAGAAGCGTACCTGGGTGGGTCCTTCCGCCCCTGAGCGTCTGAACATTCTGCGTAATACCCGCACGATCGCGATTGTGGGTATGAGCGATAAGATTTCGCGTGCCTCGTACTTTGTGGCAACGTACCTGCAGTCGGCGTCGCCGTACAAGCTGTATTTTGTGAACCCGATTCTGGCGGCGAAGGGCAAGCTTGTGCTGGGTCAGCCGGTGTACCCGTCGCTGCAGGACCTGCCGGAGGTCCCGGATCTGGTGGAGATTTTCCGCCGTAATGAGGACCTGCCGGGCGTGGTTCAGGAGGCTGTAGATCTGGGCGCGAAGACCGTGTGGATGCAGCTGGGCTCCTGGAGTGAGGAGGCCGCCGCGATTGGTGAGGCTGCCGGCCTGAACGTGGTGATGGATAAGTGCGTGAAGATTGAGCACGCGCGTTTCCACGGTGGCCTGCACCTGGCTGGTTTCAACACGGGCGTGATTTCTTCGAAGCGTCAGGTGCTGTCGAAGTAAGCAACCTGTGCTGTATAAGCCGCTGTAGCTTGTAATTACAAAAAATCAGGCGCTCGTTAGCGTTTGAACGGAAGGGGCGTACCCGGGTGATTCCCGGGTGCGCCCCTCCTTCATTGAGGACGAAGTAGTGATATAAGCAACCATAAGATGACCAGGGAAAACACCCAGATTCCTTGAGCGCGTGTAGCTCCAATGTTATTGTTGTAGTAACAGTCCCCCCTCCGCCTCTGATTCAAGCGCATCTCGAGGGGGTCCTTTTTTATGTTCGGTTCTACGGCGAACCGAGTAAGGAGAGCAGTGGTTTTGCCCAAGGAATCGTGCGTATTTCTGCCTTCAATAGAGGACCAGAGGGAATACCTTGTTGCCAAGAGATATTTTCCTCAGGGAACGACCCTGAGCGATGATGACCGAGACATGCTTGCATGCTCTAATTTCCACTACCTTCTGGGATACTTTCGTAATTACAACAAGTACAAGAGCGAGGGGCTTCTACCCGAAAACTCAGGCATCTCGGATGTTTTAAATCTTGTGCGCATGGATGTGAAGGTCTCTTCCCTCCTGTACGGGTACATGAGGCAGAGCGAACAAGCGATTCGAGTTGCATGGGTGGACGTATTCTGCACTTATCGTAGTCCCCATGAGTATCTCAACCCGGATGCATATATCTGTATGGACCAGGACAGGCCAGTAGATGCCCTCATCAAAGATATGATGCGGCATATCCTGCGATACCGTGAACCGTACGTTCGTGAGCGTATTGAGGAGTGGTGGAAATCCTGCGCTAAAAGTTCCTCTAAAACCCCCTCTGAAAACCTGGATGACTGGGAAGACGTTGAGGAGCTTCGAGAGATGATGCAAAAAGAGCTTCCTCTGTGGTCTGTTGTTGATTCGTTTTCTCTGGGACTTCTCTCCCACGCAGTGGTCCAAAGTTATGCATCAGAAACCTCCACTGAGACTGGAGATCCTGAAAAGATGTTGCTCTATAAAAAGACCGCAGAGCGTATGGGGGTGAACCATAAGCACTTTGAGGGCCGTCTTAGGTCTCTGACCACTCTGAGGAACCGTGTAGCTCATGGTTCTCGCCTCTGGAGGATGCCGACGACTGATACCTCTGCAAAGCCCAAAATTTTTGCTAAGGACCTTCGCGAGGCAGACCCGAAAGGTATGTTGGTCAGCTTCGCTAACGTTGCTCTTTTGCAGGGAAACACCCGTCGTCAGAGGGCGGCGTGGAAAGCGATAAAAGCTTTAGTGGAGCAGGATGAAAGCTACTGCGTTGGCGTAGGTTCGCAGAAAATCTTCTAAAAACAGCGACAGTCCCGCAGCTACCTCGCATTATGATGCTGGCGTTCTCATGGGGTTAAGAGAGGGGCGTACCCGGGTGATTCCCGGGTGCGCCCCTCCTTCTATGCCCGGTGTAATACCCGGCAGGGCATCCGGCGTGTTGGGGCGAGATTGAGGGCGCAGCATCGCCCCTAGTGGAGGGCAGTTCAGCTTTAAGGTAAACCTACCCTTATGTTCTGGGGTGCTGAGCCGGTATCCTAGTGTGGAGCCCGGCGGCCGGTACTCAGCACACACGCGTACCGACCGCCGGGTCTTTTCACGCGCGAAATATGACGAAATATATGTCCAAAATGTCGAAATATAACGCTATTTTTCGGTCATAAAAAGTTACTCGGTCACAGAAAAGAAAAAACTAGTCAGCTCCCAAAAAGAGCCATAAGCTAGCAATATATTTATCCCCCGCATTTTATGCATAACCTTAGCCGAGGACAGCATGACCGGATTTACGACGAAGGCAATTCACACTACGGACCGCGACAACCCGTACGGCTCCATCCTGCCTCCGATCTACACGACCACCACCTACGCCCAGCCCTGTGACGGCACCGAAGGCCCCTACGACTACCAGCGCGGCGGCAACCCCACCCGCGCGGCCCTCGAAACCACGCTCGCAACCCTCGAAGGCGCCAAGCACGCCTTCGCCTACCCCTCCGGAATGGGCGCCACCGCTGCCGCCCTCGGCATCCTCAAGGAAGGCGAGACCCTGCTGCTGGGCATGCCCTCCTACGGCGGCACCTACCGCTTCGCGACCATCGAGCTGCCCGCCCGCGGCGTCAAGACCCGCTTCATCGGCGACTTCACGGCCCTCACCGACGAGGACTTCACCGACAACGTGACCATGGTGTTCCTGGAGAGCCCCTCCAACCCGCTACTGCGCGTGAGTGACATCGCCGCCATCGCCGAAATCGCGCACCGCAACGGCGCAATCGTGGTCGTCGACAACACCTTCATGACCCCGCTGCTGCAGAAGCCCCTCGACCTGGGTGCAGACATCAGCGTGCAGTCCGCCACCAAGTACCTGGGCGGCCACGCCGACCTACTCGGAGGCGTCGCCGCAACCAATGATGACGCGCTCGCTGAGCGCCTCTGGCACCTGCAGATGATTACCGGCGCAATGCTTTCGCCCACCGACTCCTACCGCCTGCTGCAGGAGGTCAAGACCCTCAAGCTACGCCTGACCCAGCAGCAGAAAAACACCATCGAGGTCATCAACTACCTGGAGGCGCACCCCGCCGTGAAGCGCGTGCTCTACGCGGGTTCGCACAGCGAGTATGAGGCGCAGGTGCACGCCCGCCAGGCGAACGGCCTGGGCGCGCTCATCTCCATGGAGCTGGTGGACGGCGCAGACCTGCCCGCGTTCCTCGAAGCCCTGAAGATTTTCAGCCATGCGGTGAGCCTGGGCGGTATCGAGTCGCTGGTGGTTCGTCCCGCGCTCATGGTGCAGGCCGCCTACACGCAGGCGCACCGCGACGAATATGGCGTGAGCGACAACCTCATCCGCCTGGCCATCGGCATCGAGGAGATTGAGGACATTATCGAGGATTTGGAGCGCGGCCTGACCGCAGCCCTGGCGCATCAGGCATAGTCCCTGAACATGAGGCGCCGCACGACCGTATCGCGTGATTCGAGGTGCCCTAAATACGCGGTGTAATGTCACCCATAATAATTACTCAAAATACCCGGATTAATGTATTTCTTTCAATGTAAAAGAATGTTTTTAATGCGGGTATTTTGTGTACCCTCACCGCATTTTTATATGACGTTGCGTGAACATATTAACCCCCGTGAAGTTTAGCTAGAACGGCATAAAAAATGCGGGTAGGGTAAATCTCAGATACACGACGACACACACAGCTACACCCGCGTTCGGGGTAGCCGGACGAAAGAGAACCACCATGAGCCAGCAGAACCAGCTCGAACCGACCGGGTTCACGACCTGCACCATCCACGCCGTGCACGATGCCCGCTACGATGCGTCCGTGCCGCCGGTCTACCTGGCTAGCGCCTTCGGTACCGCAGGTGAGGACACCACCTACATGTACCAGCGCGGCGCGAACCCCACCCGCGATAACCTGCAGGCGACCCTCGCCACGCTTGAGGGGGCCGAGCACGCCTACGCGTACCCCTCCGGCATGGCGGCAACCGCGGCGGCCCTCGGCGTTCTGGAGGCGGGCGACACCCTGCTACTGGGCATGCCGACCTACGGCGGCACCTACCGCTTCGCGACCACCGAGCTGACTAAACGCGCTGTGAAGACCCGCTTCATCAGCGACTTCACGACCCTGAGCGATGAGGACTTCACCCCGGACGTGAAGGTCGTCTTCCTTGAGACCCCCACGAACCCTACCTTGCAGGTCACCGACATTGCCGCGGTTGCGGAGCTGGTGCACCGCCACGGCGCCCTGCTGATCGTGGACAATACCTTCATGACGCCCTACCTGCAGCGTCCCCTGGAACTCGGCGCTGACATCACCGTGCAATCTGCCACCAAGTTCCTGGCCGGCCACGCCGACCTGCTCGCCGGTGTCGCAGCCACGAACGACCCCGACCTGGCCATTCTGCTGCACCGCGGTCAGCTCGTCAGCGGCGCGCTGCTGCCCCCGATTGACTCCTACCGCCTGCTACAGGACGTGAAGACCCTGGCCCTGCGCCTGGAACGCCAGCAGCAGAACGCCCGCGAGCTCATCGAGTTCCTCTCCGAGCGCCCCGAGGTCGAGAAGATTTTCTACGCCGGTAGCTCCTCCGAGGAACAGACGGAGGTGCAGTCCCGTCAGGCCCGCGGCATCGGCTCCGTCTTTTCGCTGCTGCTCAAGGACGGCGGCGACGCGCAGGCCTTCGCCCGCTCTCTGCCCATCTTCGTGAACGCCGTGAGTCTGGGTGGCATCGAATCGCTCGTGAGCCTGCCCGCGCACACTACGCACGGCGCCTACGCCCAGGAGCACCGCGACGAGTTCGGCGTGGATGACCGCCTCGTGCGCCTGGCAATCGGCATTGAGGATATTCAGGACCTCATCGCGGCCCTGGAGATTGGCTTGAAGGCCGCCTTCTCCGGCTAGGTTCGTGCCGCCGGTTCATACCGCTGGCGAACGTCGCCGGTACATACCGCAGATTTCAACTTTTACACCACACATCAACGTAGATTAAGGAACCAAGAATGACCGTTCTCAACACCTCCGCCGTGCTGAACCGACGCTCCCTGCTACTGGGCGCGGCCCTCGCCGGAACCGCCGGCCTGCTCGCCGCCTGCTCCGGCGGTAATGGCTCCAGCGCAGGCTCCGCACAGAGCTCCTCCAACCTGCTGGAGTCCATCAAGTCCGCGGGCAAGATCCGCATCGGCGTGGAGGGTACCTACCGCCCCTACACCTACCACGACGCCTCCGGTAAGCTCGCCGGCTTCGAGTACGACATCGCCGAGACCCTCGCCAAGGATCTGGGCGTGACCGCCGAGTACATCGAAACCCCCTGGGACTCGCTTATCGCCGGCGTGGACGCGGGCCGCTACGACATCGTGCTCAATAACGTGGCACCCACCGAGGAACGTAAGAAGAAGTACGATTTCTCCGTGCCCTACGCGCACTCCCGTGCCCGCGTGGGCGTGAAGAAGGACTCGAGCCTGAAGAACGCCTCCGAAATCTCCGGCCATAGCGCCGCCCAGAGCGCCACCAGCAACTACCGCAAGCTCGTGGAGGAACGCGGCGCCACCATCATCGAAGTCACCGGCTTTGACGAGGCTATCGAGCAGGTGCTCACCGGTCGCGCCGAGCTGACCGCCAACGACTCCGTGTCCTTCGCCGAGTACTTCAAGGAGCACCCGGACGCCAACCTGCGCCTGCTGGATGGTGAGGTCGGCCCCGGCACCAACGTCGCCGTTCTGTTGCCCAAGAACCAGACCGCGCTGAAGGATGCGATTGACGCCTCCATCAAGAAGCACCTGGGCAACGGCGACTTCAAAGCAATTTTCGAGAAGCATGTGAGCGAGGACTTGAGCCCCGCCTCCTAAGCTTTCGTGAAAGGCTCGGAAGGGGCCCGGAAAGGGTTCACCCGCCAGGACTTCTGAAATTGTGTCGTGGTTAATGTCTCTGCGGCTTATCCTGAACCGATGAGAGAATATGACGGAATGTTACGTTGAATTCTTTCCCACCGGGAATAGCTGTAGGATAGCCAGCGTTGCACCCGCAGAGAGGGGCACACCGCACGATGCCCCCGGGTTACCGCAGGGTGACAACCCGCAACTACAAGAGCATCAACCACCACACGAAAGAAGAACACTATGTCCGCAATGATTAACCGCCGCACCGTCCTCGCAGGCTCCGCGTTCACCGGCCTGGCTGCGCTACTCGCAGCGTGCGGTTCGTCCAGCAGCACCGCATCCAGCACCAACAAGCTGGAGGCTATTAAGTCTGCTGGCAAGATCCGTGTGGGCCTGGAGGGCACCTACCGCCCCTTCTCCTTCCACGACTCGAACGGAACCCTGGTCGGTTTCGAGAAGGAAATCATCGACCTGGTCGCTAAGGACCTGGGCGTGACCGCAGAGTTCACCGAAACCCCCTGGGATTCGCTGATCGCCGGCGTGGATGCTGACCGCTACGACATCGTCATCAACAACGTTTCTGCAACCGATGAGCGTAAGCAGAAGTACGACTTCTCCGTACCCTACCTCTACTCGGAGCCGAAGGTTGCCGTGAAGAAGGATTCTTCCCTGCAGAACGTGAGCGAGATTTCCGGGCACTCCTCGGCGCAGTCTGAGACCTCGAACTTCCGCAAGATGGTGGAGGCGAAGGGCGCCTCGATTGTGGTTGTTTCCGGTTTCGATGAGGCTATCGAACAGGTCCTCTCGGGCCGTGCAGAGATGACCGCGAACGACTCCGTGTCCTTCGCTGAGTACCTCAAGGAGCACCCGAACGCTAACCTGCGCCTGCTCTCCGGTGACCTGGGCACCGGAAGCAACTCCTCCATCCTGATGGCTAAGGGCCAGGACGCCCTGCGTAACGCTATCGACGAGTCGCTGAAGAAGCACCTGCAGAACGGTGACATCAAGGCGATTTACGAGAAGTACGTGGGCGAAGACCTCTCCCCGAAGAACTAATTAAAGGAGCTGAGTTCCGTTCATGGAACGCTACCTGAATCTTTGGGCTGAGTCCCTGCCCCAGCTGCTGGGTTCGACCCTGGCAGTGACCATTCCGCTGTCGTTGATTTCTTTCGCGGTGGCGCTGCTGGTGGGAATTGTTTCTGCTGGCGCGCGCACGAGCCGCTTCGCACCGGTGAACTGGCTGGCGTGGGTGTACATTTGGGTTTTCCGCGGCACCCCGCTGCTGGTGCAGCTGTTCATCGTCTTTTACGGCCTGCCGAAGATCGGTATTGCTCTGGACGTGTGGAGTGCCGCAATCATCACGATGAGCCTGCACACCGGCGCGTACGTGGCGGAGACTTTCCGTTCCGCGGTGGCGGCTATTCCACGCGGCCAGTTTGAGGCGGCGGCAACTCTGAACTTCACCCGCATGCAGACCCTGCGCCACGTGGTTATTCCGCAGGCGGTGCGTATTGCTCTGCCGAACCTGGGCAATAACTTCATTGACCTGATTAAGGGCACCTCGCTGGTGTCGGTCATTTCGATGGTTGACCTGTTCCAGACCGGTAAGCAGATCGCTTCGCGTACCTTCGAGCCGCTGGCAATGTACTCCGAGGTCGCCATCATTTACCTGGTGATTTTCACTCTGCTGACCGCCGCACAGTCGGCGCTGGAGAAGTACAGCAACCGTTACGTGAGGAGCAACAATGCTTAGCGTTGAATCCCTGTCGAAGAGCTTCGGTGAAACGCAGGTGCTCAAGAACATTAGCCTGGACATCCCCGACGGCGAGACCACGGTGATTCTGGGTCCCTCCGGTAGCGGTAAGTCGACTCTGCTGCGTTGCCTGAACCTGCTGGAGACCCCGCAGTCCGGCACGCTTACCATTGATGACGCGCAGGTGGATTACAGCCAGAAGCTCACCGACGCGCAGGTGCGTGATATTCGCTCCCGTTCGGCGATGGTGTTCCAACAGTTCAACCTGTTCCCGAACTATACGGCGTTGAAGAACGTGGCGCTCGCCCCGACCCTCAACGGCACCCTGAATGCTCAGCAGGCGCAGGAGCGTGCCCGCGAACTGCTGGCGAAGGTGGGTCTTGCCGACAAGGTGGATTCCTACCCGGACGCCCTCTCTGGCGGCCAGCAGCAGCGTGTGGCGATTGCCCGCGCCCTGGCACTGGAACCCTCCTACCTGCTCTTTGATGAGCCGACGAGTGCGCTGGATCCCGAGCTGGAGGCGGAAGTTATCCGCGTGCTGATGCAGCTGGCGAAGGAGGGCCGCTCCCTGGTCATCGTGACGCACAATATGGCGTTTGCGAAGAAGGTCGCGGATCGTATCGTGTTCCTGGAGAACGGTACCCTGCGTTATAACGGGGAGCCGACCGGTTTCTTTGTTTCGGATGATGAGCGTATCCGTAAGTTCTTGACCGTGTACGACAGCACCGAGTACACGATTTAGCTGTACTGTACATAGTAAATATGGGCTGGTTCCTGGCTGTCAGATAAGCATCTGACAAGCGGAAACCAGCCTATATTCTATATTCAGCATATATCGGTTTTATTCTGAAAGCCCCTTGGAGCGGCGGTACTCCTCCAGCTGCTCAGCATTAATTACCTCAAGCTGCTCAGTGAGCGGAGCACCAGGGGCCCAGCCCTCATTAGCAACGGCACGGTCCTCCTGCTTACCAAAAGTGAAGAGACGCGGGCGAGGCACACGCAGCTCAGCCGGGGTGGTCGGCAGCTGCCAATTCTTCATATGGGAGAGCACACCAAACACCAGACACAGGATGATAGACAGTGCCATCGCCAGGTTAGGGCGGTGGAACAAGCCGGTTACCAGAGCGGTTTCAGAAGCACCCACAAACGCGACCGTCGCGTACAGGGAATTACCACCAAAGATCGCCGGGATGCGATTGACCATAATGTCACGGATAACGCCGCCACCGACCGCGGTGGTCACACCCAGTGCAATAGCGGGTAGCCAGTGCAGGCCCAAGTTCAGGGACTTAATGGTGCCGGTTGCCGCCCACGCACCCATACCGATGAAGTCAATGATGAGCATGGTTCGGGTCGCCCAGCGGGCACTCAAATCGATGCTGTACGCAAGGATGGAAGATACGATAGCACCCACCCAGTAGCCGCCGTCGGTGAGAGCCACGGGCAGTCCGGAGTTCAGTAGGATGTCACGAATCATACCGCCGCCCATGCCACAGGCGACCGCGAGCAGTAGGAAGCCCACGATGTCGAATCGGAAGGCGCGCGCCACAGCACCGCCGAGCAGGCCGTTAGCGACAACGGCGGCAATGTCGACGATGCGGAATACCTGATCTGGGTCAAAGAGCTCGTGCATGGGCGTTCTCCTGCGTACGTGATGCGTGTGCTGTGGGTGTCGGTAGGGGAAGTGCGCGCAACGGGGGGGTCGGGTGACGACGTTATCACCGCATACGGCTCTGTTTGCCTGTGCGCGTACCTGAAATGGCACCGATTTATTGTAGACCCGCCGCCGCCTCTGCTCCTAGTTGAGAGACGCTTGTTTCAAGCTCTACGGCTTAGTGGTTTAGCCCAGTGCCTTAGCCAGCTTGAACGAGTCGAGCCGTATGAGAATTGCCTTATCGATAGCATGCAAGGGTGATGCATCCTGCCGCCTCTACGGGGGCGTAGCCGTAGCGTTTGTAGAGCGCAACGGCGTGTTCAGTACCGACGTCGGTAGTAATGAGTCGCTGTCGAATGTCTTCTCGGTCAAAGTCCTCAATGACACGCTTTAGAAGCGCAGAACCAATGCCCTGTCGTTGGGCGTGCGGATGCACTAGGAGGTCCTGAATGTAGGCGATAGAGTGTCCGTCCCCGACGGCGCGGACTAGCCCGACGAGCCGTCCCATTCCGTCCGTGATTGCCTCTCGTGCGGTGTAAAGATACCGCGATCCTTCCACCATCGGGATGAGACGTTCGGGTGTTTTGGTATAGGCACTCCAGCCGACAGAATCGTAAAGCTCTGTGAGTTCTTTCACGCTGGGATAGGGGCTAGTGGAGTCCAAAATACAGTACTGCATACAGGCATTGTATAGCGCCAAATCGGGGAAGTTTAGAAACTTCTGCCCAACACGTTGCTGGGCTTGAGGGCATAGAGGAAGCGGCGCATCCGACCCGTAAAGGGGTGGACGCGCCGCTTCTGTGTAAGCTCTAACGCTTAGTGGGTTTAGCCCAGTGCTTCAGCCAGCTGAATGCCCTGTGCCACGCCACCGAGGGTTGCAGCAATACGAATCAGGTCGTTGACCTGCTCCTTGGTTGCGCCCTCTTCACGCAGGGTGTGCTCGTGAGCCTCAACGCAGTGGGAGCAGCCGTTGACTGCGGACACTGCCAGAGCGAACATCTCGAAGTCCAGCTTCTCAATGCCACCGTTCTTGCCGATGATCTGCATACGCAGGTTTGCGCGCTGGTCATCGTATGCACCGTTCAGGAAGCCACGGGTGCGGTAGAAGATGTTGTTCATGCCCATGATGGATGCAGCACCCAGAGCAGCCTCGTAAGCGGTGTCGCTCAGGTGCTCCTTAGCCTCTGCAGCAATCTCAACAACGACAGAGTCAATCTTGGTTGCTGCTGCGGTTGCGAGGATTGCGCCCCAGAGCTGCTGCTCGGACAGGGAGGTGATGCGGGGCAGGGAGGACAGGTTGAGGTTCATGTCCTTCGCGTAGGAAGGCAGAGCCGAACGCAGGTTATCGATGCTCATGGATTACTTCATCTCCTTGAATGCGTCGATGGTCTCTGCACCCTTCTTCCAGTTGCATGCGCACAGCTCGTCGGACTGCAGTGCGTCCAGCTGGCGGAGCACCTCGTCGGTGTTACGGCCGACGGAGTCAGCGGTAATGGAGACCGACTGGATGGTGTTGTGGGGATCGATGATGAAGGTTGCGCGGTCTGCAACGCCGTCCTTGTTCAGGATGCCCAGTGCTGCGGTCAGTTCGCGCTTGAGGTCGGATGCCATGACGATGGGCAGGTCCACGAGCTCTTCGTGGGAGCGGCGCCATGCGTAGTGGGTGTACTCGTTGTCAACGGAAACACCGATTACCTGGGTGTCGCGTGCCTCGAACTCGTCAGCGAGCTTGCCGAATGCAGCAATCTCGGTGGGGCAAACGAAGGTGAAGTCCTTCGGCCAGAAGAAGACGACGCGCCAGGTGTCTTCGTCCAGACCCTCAGAGGAGACGGTGGTGAAGTAGTCTTCGGGCTTGGTTGCTTCGATGTCAGCCAGCTTACCGGGGACAACGCCGGTGAGCTCGTATGCGGGGAACTGGTCGCCGATGGTCAGAACTGCCATAGTGTTCTTCTTTCTGCTTTGTACCGCGCGGATTCGTTGCGCGGCGCTTATTTTTACTGCCCAGTGGGCGGGCTCGATAACTATTTTATTATGAATAATTCATAATAATCAAGTGGTGTTGGAATAAAACCCGAAGGTTTAACTATGATTTGCATCACCGAACATTCTGGGGTGTCCAAAAAGCTTCTCTACGTGCAAATCTCCCCCGTGCAAATATCCATGCGCAAATCCCACATGTAAACCCCAGGGTTTAAGCTCGAACCATGACCCCCGAACACAGCGACTTTTCTGAGCACAGCGAACACGTAGAGCCCAACCAGCCCGAACTCATTACCGAGCGCCTCACCCTCCGCCACCTGTGCGAGGCGGACATCCCCGACATCGTGGAATCCTGCCGCGACGAAGAAACCCTCCGCTACACCCGCCTCCCGTTGAACTACACGCGCGCCGACGCCGAAGACTACCTGCTCACCACCGCCCGCCAGATTGCCGCCGGGCAGATTCAGCGTTGGGCGATTGACGCCTCCGGCGTGTTTGCCGGGACCATTGAACTGCGCCTGCCCGAGGGCACCCCCGAAAGCCCCGGAACCCGCGCCGAACTGGGCTATTATGCCGCCCCGAAAGTGCGCGGCAAGGGCTACATGACCGAGGCGCTGCGTGCCGTCCTCGGCTACGCTTTCGACCCGCTTGGCTTGGGGCTTGAGAGTGTGCGCTGGACCGCCCTGGCGGGTAACGAGCCCTCCGAACGAGTGGCGGTTAAAGCGGGTTTCACCGGCATCTACGACGATATTGACCCGAGCTCCGGCCGCCCCGACGAGAACGGCCACCCGGTGCAGCATCGGGTGCGCCGCGCCGATATGACCCGCGCCCAGTTCGCGGCGCTCTGGTCTGACTAGCTCTGGGCTAGCTAAACCGCGCTACTTTAGTCCGCGCTACCTGATGCCGAAGCCGCGGAACGAGCCGGACGGCTCCTCCCACTCGACGAGCACCTCATCCACGCGGCCCGCGGTGTCGCCGCCGCGCAGAATATCTACCAGGCGAGCGCAGGAGACGGAGGTACCCTCCGCAACGACTTTCACGCGCCCGTCGTCAAGGTTTTCGGCGTAGCCGGTCAGGCCCATGGGCTTGGCGGTTCCGGCGCACCACCAGCGGAAGCCCACACCCTGCACTTTGCCGCTGACAAAAGCGACGAGGCGGATTTCGGCGGGTTCTGCCGGAGTGCGGTCGGTGAAGAAATCAAAGAAACCCATGGGTCCTCCCGGGGTCATCTCATTGGGGGTGGTCTGATGTGGGTGAGCGCCGGTGGTGGCGCTCTGATAGCTTCTATAGCTTCAGTCTAGAGGGTTCGGCCCGCGCCCGGCGAGGTGCCGCGCGCTCGCCGGTCAGCGGCTGCTAAGCGCTGATTAGGGTAGAGCAACCGGAGCCGCGCCCACAAGGGGAGTAAGATGGGGTGATATTTATCAGCGGCAACGCTGAACACACAGACTGTACCCGCAACGCTCATCCGCTGGAGGATCATTGAGTTCACGCCCCAAGAAAGCGCCTCTCGTCGGTAACCCGGCGAAGACACCCTACAAGCCCTGGCCTGCTCTCTGGTCCCTGGTTGTTGGCTTCTTCATGATCCTGGTGGATGGCAATATTGTCACCATCGCCCTGCCGCACATGCTGCAGGATTTGGATGCGTCGCTGTCGGCGGGCATGTGGGTGACGAGCGCCTACCTGCTGGCGTATGCGGTGCCGCTGCTCATTACCGGCCGTATGGGTGACCGCTTCGGTCAGAAGAACCTGTACATGATCGGTATGGCTATTTTTACGCTTGCTTCCTTGTGGTGTGGTCTGGCACCGAACGTTGAATCGCTGATTACTGCCCGCGTGGTGCAGGGCCTGGGTGCGTCGCTGATGACCCCGCAGACCATGTCTCTGATTACGCTGATGTTCCCGCCGAATGCGCGCGGTGTTGCGATGAGTATTTGGGGTGCGACGGCGGGTGTCGCCTCGCTGGTTGGCCCGATTCTGGGCGGCGTGCTCGTGGATGCCCTGAATTGGAGCTGGATTTTCTTCGTGAACATTCCGGTGGGTTTGGTCGGTCTGTTCTTGGCGTGGCGTAACGTGCCGGTGTTTGAGCAGAAGAAGCACAGCTTCGACTGGTTGGGCGTGGTGCTTTCGGCGGTCGGTCTGTTCCTGCTAGTTTTCGGTATTCAGGAAGGTGCCACCTACGACTGGGGCACCATGACCGATTCGTTCCTGGGCACCGGTATTGCGGTGAGCGTGTGGGGTCTGATTATTGCCGGCATTCTGGTGCTGGGTCTGTTCATTGGTTGGCAGGCTATTAACCCGCGTGAGCCGCTGGTTCCGCTGAGCCTGTTCAGTGACCGTAACTTCTCCGTGTCGAATGTGGCTATCTCCGCTATGGGTGTGGTCGCTATCAGCATGGCATTCCCGCTGACCCTGTACCTGCAGCAGGTGGAGGGCCTGGACCCGACCCAGGCTGCGCTGATGACCGCCCCGATGGCGTTGTTCTCGGGCGCGTTGGCGCCGGTGGTGGGTGCGCGTCTGAACCGTAACGACCCGAAGTGGATTGCCGTGATTGGCTTTACGCTGATGGTTGTTGGTTTTGCTCTGCTCCGCCCGACGATGGTTGCGGAAGGCAACCTGTGGCTGATGGTTGGTCCGATGATTATTCTGGGTGCGGCGAACGCCTGCATTTGGGGTCCGCTGTCGGTGTCTGCGACCCGTAACCTGCCGCCGCAGCGTGCCGGTGCCGGTTCGGGCGTGTACAACGAGACCCGCCAGATGGCGTCGGTGCTGGGTTCGGCTGCGATTACGACGATTATGGCTTCTGCGATTACCTCGCACCTGTCCGCGTTGGGTCCGGCTGCCGCAGCGGGCGGTAGCTCTCACGGCAGCGCTGCTGGAGGCGTGCTTCCGCAGGTCCTGCGTGAACCCTACGCGGCGGCAATGGCTGATTCCATGATGCTGCCCCTGGTTGCCGCGGCGGTGGGCGCGGTCGTGTGCCTGTTCTATGCCTCCATGAAGACCTCCGAGGCGAAGGGCGCCGCACAGAACGCTGAGGTGGAGACTGAGGCAGAAAACACTAAATAGAGGCTTATCAGAGCGCTTTTACGTAATGTTCGCCATCTCAACGCGAATACGGTGCGTACACCGGGACAAGGCATGTAAGCGCTGTGTATGATGAAGCGGGTTATTGTTGCCCTGAGGTGTTGAAACCTCGTGAGAGCGCAATAACCCGCTGAAGAAGGACATCTTCGTCGAGATGGATTACATGCCTGGCCTGCTCGCTAGCGAGGATGAGCTGGACCGTATCACCGAATCTTTCGCCCAGCTTCCCCTCCGCAACCCGAACGGCACCACCGGCGTGAACATCCACCTGGAGAAAGAGAGATGGCTAAAATCCCCACCTTGAGTTTGGTATTTTTGCCATTGTCTTCCTTGATTTGTTCAAGATCTTGAGCCAAAATCCTCACTTCCTCTTTCTAAAATCTAGTTTTTAAAAAAATAGGCTATCTACCAGAAGTAGATAGCCTATTTTTTATGAGATGCTTGGGTGCTTACGCTTTCAATTTGTCAAACTTTGCTTTGACATTCGCCTTGAATTCTTCAAGCTTAGCCTTGCGTTCGGCTTTACGTTCAGCCTTCATCTGTGCACGCGCCTGGTTGTAGAGGTCTTCTTGGACTTGCAGAGCTGCTTCGATTTCGGCTACGACGGTTGCTACATCCCAACGCATGATTTGGGTGTCGTACTTGGTGAAGTAAGCATCGATGACTGCTTCGTTGTCTTCTTGCACCAAGGCAACAACGGCTGTTTCACCGTTAGTCAATTTCTGAGAAACAACGTCAATCAGGCCAGTTTCTGCCGTATCAACGGTAGCACCAGCAGCCAAACCATAGAGGCTACCCATACCATAACCAAACAAGACGCCGATAGGACCACCCAAAAGCCCGATAACTGCACCGAGCAAGCCACCTTTTAGGGTTGCATCCGTCGTTGAATCTTCAAAGTCATAGCGTTCTTTTTCAACGATATGACCGTTTTCATTTTTGACCAGGGCGATTTGAGCAACCTTGGTCGTCTGAGTTTGGCGGAAAGCCTTCAAATCTGCAAAGGACTGATAAGCTTCGCTTTCGGTGTTAAAGACTGAAATTACTAGGTTTTCCATAGTTGGTACCTCGTTCCTAAAGACTATATATACATTGTAATACAGTTCTCTTTTTTTGGGAACTACTTTTTGCGACAATTTACCTCGGCGGCAGCCGGTAGGCTGAGTCCTAAAGCAGAGAGGGGCCCGGCATCCAGTATGGATGCCGGGCCCCTCTCTGCTTGCTGTGGCGTTAGCGGCTGATGGTTGCCGAAGCGCGCAAACCAGCCAGATCCTTGAAGGTGTACTCGCCACCCTCGGTCAGCTGCATTGCGACGCTACCGCTGGTGATCTGAGCGGTGGTGGTCAGGGTGTAGCTGGAGGTCACCTTGGTAAAGTACACCGGAACCAGCGAAGCCAGCACCTGCGCGTAGCTCACGCCGTCCTTCGCGGTGGCTTCCAGGTAGTCGGAGGTGCGGATATCCAGCACGCCGGTCCAGACGTTGTCCTCGATGACCGGCTCGTAGAACTTCGCAGTGTATGCGATGCCGTTGAACGCCGCCACGGCGGGGTTGTTGGTCTTTGCGCCGCCCGCACTCTTGGCGAGTGCCGGGATCTCAACGTCGTTATCGACATCCCACAGCAGCGGGTCGGTGACATCCTCGGCGGTGGGGAAAGTGAACTCGAAGGTCACCTGCAGATGCGCCTGAGGGTACAGCCAGGAGCTGCCCTGGAACTCGCCCTTGGAGTTGATGGGTGCGGAAATCCACAGACCCGCGCCACCGTACAGGCCGGCACCGACGCTACCTCCGGGGGTGAAGGTGCCGCCGCCGCGGCTCTGCGGGGTGGTGGAGGTTGCGCTGATGTTGGGAACCTGCACGGTGTAGGAGTCCAGACCGTAGCGGGTATCAAAGTCGTTGGAGGGGTTCGAGTTGAACGCCTGGGTGAAGACACCGAACTTCAGGGTCGGGGTTTCCTGCGCGTCGGTGGATGCCGCGTAGGCGGGTACCGCTGCGGCGGTTGCGATGACGGGGGTGCTCCATGCGGCACCCTTGATGAGTGCGCGGCGGTTCAGACCGTTAGTGGTGTTCGAGGAAGAAGTCATGGGATCTCTCTTGTTGTGAAAAATGTGGTGATGCATGTGATTTGAATTACTGATACTCTAATGTAATTCAGCTCATCTTCAAAATTATCTCAACTTTTACTTCAATGTATGAACATTGCGGCACCCAGCTCACCTAATACGTGAAACGGGAGCATCATGGAAACCGTGGAGAACGCCCTCCCGGAAAACTCCACAGAAACACCACCGGTCACCACACACTGAAGGAACACAACATGGCATTTATGAAGAGTGCACGCGTCACGCTTGCCTCCCTCGCAGTGCTCTGCCTGGGCACTATCGCAGCCCCCGCAGCAAACGCCTACAGCCCCGATATTGACGGCGACGGCATCCCCAACACCTGGGAAATGAAGGGCTACGACGCTGACGGCGACGGCAAAATCGACGTCGACTTCCCCGCAATGGGCGCAGACCCCAACCACAAGGACATCTTCGTTGAGATGGACTACATGGCAGGTCTGCTGCCCAGCGAAGACGAACTGGACCGCATCACCAAGATTTATGCCGACCTGCCCCTGCGCAACCCCGACGGCACTACCGGCGTGAACATCCACCTGGACGCCGGTAGCGCCCGCAGCGCCAAGTACAACCTGGGCGGCGGCAACGAAATCAGCTACCAGGCACTCGACAGCGAATTCAAGGCGCTCCACCGAATCAAGGCAACCGAAGGTAAGTTCAACCCCGCCCGCGAAGGCACCTTCCACTACATGATCTGGGGCGACTACTACGACAACAGCTACTCCTCCGGTATCGCTAACTTTGGCGGTCGTAACTTTATGGTCACCGTCGGCCCGACCTTCTGGGGCGAGGCAAGCAGCAACATCCGCGTGGCAGTGTTCGTGCACGAGCTCGGCCACAACCTCGCACTGAGCCACGGCGGCTGGGACGAAATCAACTACAAGCCCAACTACTACAGCGTCATGAACTACCAGTACACCCTCACCGGCGTGCCCATGGCTGACGGTAGCCGCTACTTCGGCTACTCCACCGCCGAATACCGCATGCTCAACGAGGCGAAGCTGTACGAGGCGCGTGGCTTCGGTCCCCGCGCGGCTGGCTTCCTGTACAAGGGCAAGCCCGCCAACCAGCCGATTGACTTCAACGGCAACGGCAAAATCGACACCGAGCCGGTGTCCGTGGACCTGAACGGTGACGGCATGATCACGAACCTGGGTGCCGCAAACGATGTGAAGATGATCCGCTTCCAGGCGACCGAGCACCCCGAGAAGGACAAGGGCCCCGAGCACATTGAGCCGAGCGGTATTACCGCCGAACACGCTCGTTCGCTGGGCCTGATTAAGTAGGCTGAATAGGTGGCGCAACGCCAACAGAGAGCCTTGTCAGCTCAGTAAAATGGCATAGCAAAAGGTGCGGATACCGAATCATCATTCGGTATCCGCACCTTTACTCTATGTAGCTTTCAGCTCAGCGCAGCGTGCAGCTCGGCACAGTGCTCAGCTCAGCAACAGAGCCTAGACAGCCTCGCTCACGCGGCCGGTATCCACCAGCACCTGCGCAATGTGGCCCAGCGCCTCCTCATTCTGCAGCGAAGAAACATCACCCAAAGAACGGCCCTGGTACAGCTCACCGAGCAGACGGCGAGTAATCTTACCCGAACGGGTCTTCGGGATATCGGCAACCGCCACAACGTCCTTCGGCTTAGCAATCGGGCCAATGTGCTCACGCACGTGTGCGGTCAGCGCCGCCTTCAGCTCATCCTCAGTCAGGCCCTTACCCTCATCGGTGAGCGTCACGTAAGCGACCGCCTGGTGACCGGTCAGCTCATCCTCCACGGGGCAGACACCAGCCTCAACCACAGCCGGGTGAGTCACCAGTGCCGACTCAATCTCAATGGTGGACAGGCGGTGACCCGAAATGTTAATCACGTCATCAATACGGCCGAGGATGTACACGTTACCCTCTTCGTCTTCCTTCGCTCCGTCGCCAGCGAGGAACCAGCCGCGCTCGCCGTAGTGGCGCCAGTAGGAATCCAGGTAACGCTGCGGGTTCTGCCACACGGCACGAGCCATCGAGGGGCCAATCTTATCGACCACGATGAAGCCCTGCTTGCCGGGTTCGACCGGGTCGCCGTGCTCATCCACCACGCGGGTGGACACGCCGGGAACGGCGCGGGTAGCGCAACCGGGCAGGGGAGTGCAGTGCGGGGTGCCCTCCGGGTAGGTGCCCTCGGGCGCGAACGCGGGGTCGTGCGGGCGCGGGGAGCACACGGTCGAACCGGTCTCTGACTGCCACCAGGTGTCGATGAACGCCGCGGTGCCGCCGCCCACGTGCTGACGCAGCCAACGCCACGCCTCCGGGTTAATGGATTCACCCACCGAACCGAGCAGACGCACGGTCGAGAAGTCGTACTTACCGGGCTCTGGGCCGTTCGGGAACGCACCCATGAGGGAACGAATCAGGGTCGGGGCGGTGTAGTAGTTGGTCACGCCGTAGCGTTCGATGACCTCAAAGTGGCGACCGTAGTGCGGGGTGTTCGGGGTGCCCTCGTAAATCACCTCGGAGACACCGTTAACCAGCGGGCCGTAGATTTCGTAGGTGTGTGCGGTCACCCAAGCGAGGTCGGCGGTGCACCAGTGAACGGTGGACTCAACCTTCTCGGGGTCGTTGACCGCGGACAGCTCGTCGGGGCGCAGCACGCCGTTCTCGTCCACGTAATCCGGCAGCAGATCGTACAGCAGCGCGTGAGTGTACGCGGTCTGCACCAGGTAGCCGCCCATCGTGTGCACCAGGCCCTTGGGCTTACCGGTCGTGCCGGAGGTGTAAATAATGAACAGCGGGTCTTCTGCGTCGTGCAGTTCGTAGGCGTGAGTATCCGGCTGATCGTCAACCAGGTCGTGGTACCAGACGTCGCGGCCCTCAGTCCACGGCACAGCGGCGTGCTCTACAGGGTCAGAGGCGCTGGTGCGGTCCACCACGATGACG
Organism: Rothia sp. HMSC061E04; assembly: GCF_001813685.1. Taxonomy (NCBI): domain Bacteria; kingdom Bacillati; phylum Actinomycetota; class Actinomycetes; order Micrococcales; family Micrococcaceae; genus Rothia; species Rothia sp. HMSC061E04. The sequence goes on from NZ_KV813697.1 coordinate 72,968, forward strand.
TGCTCGATGTTGTTCTCACCGGAGCATGCCTCGTCGGCGTTGACCTTCACGGGAACGACCTTGCCGCGGCGGTTCTGGCCGTCGGTGGTGATGAGGACCTTCGCGCCGGTGTCTTCCACACGGAACTTCAGCGCCTCAGCGGAGAAGCCACCGAAGACGAGGGAATGGATCGCGCCAATACGCGCGCAGGCGAGGGTGAAAATAATGGTTTCGGGGATGACGGGCAGGTAGATGACCACACGGTCACCCTTGCGCACACCCAGAGACAGCAGGCCGTTCGCTGCCTTCGCAATGCGGCGCTGCAGCTCTGCGTAGGTGATGGCTTCGCGGTCGCCGGGTTCACCTTCAAAGTAGAGGGCTACCTTGTCGCCGCGGCCCGCCTCGACGTGGCGGTCTACACAGTTGTAGGCGACGTTGAGCTTACCGCCCTCGAACCACTTAATTTCGGGGATGTTGAACTGTTCGATGCCGTCCTCGTCGAAGCCGAGGGACTTCGGCTTCTCGAAGCGGTGCGCGGTGTGCCAGGGCTCAGCCCAGGTGAGTCGCTGCGCCTGCTTCTCCCAGAACGCGACGCGCGCCTCGTCAGATTCGTGGGCGGGGTTCGGGGTGGGGCTCAGCGGGTCGGTGAACGAGTAGGGGGTGGGCAGTCCCATTATTCTCCCATCGGTTGCTGGCATTAGCACCCTTGCTCACCGTGCCGCTGTCTGTGTGACCGTGGGGTCTGTGTGTGCGTTGGCGAGGGGGTTGCTGCGACGTCGTTGAGCCAGGTCTCTCGGTCGCTCTGGATGGTTTGCCTTCTTAGTAAAGCGCGCTCGAGGGGGTGGACGCAAAGGGGACCGTCATATTCGGAATGGTGAGTACCAGTTCGTAATATTCCGAAATATTTAAAGACCCCGCCCCGCGCTCACTGCTGTGGGGCGCGGGGCGGGGCACATCATCATCATTCAGTAGGCGACAGGTTTCCCCGCCGACTTCTTTCTCCGGCGCGTAGCGATGATTAGCTCACCTTTGGGGAGCAGCCACGCGGCGGACATCTCTCCTAAAACTCAGCGCGTGCTGAGTGTTGCGTTTAGCTGTGGTGCTAGTTACTGGTGGCGTTAGTTGCTGGGGTACTTCGCCTTCACCCAGCGCTCGAAAACACCCACCAGGGCGTCGGTAATCTTACCGAGCACCGCCAGCGCCACAATAGCCAGCAGCAGGCGGTCGGTGCGACCGTTGTTCTGCGAGTCGGTCAGGAGGTAACCCAGGCCCATGGATGCACCCAGCAGCTCAGCGGCGACCAGGAACAGCCACGCCTGAGCCAGCGCCAGACGCAGACCCGAAACGACCGACGGCAGAACCGCGGGAAGCTGAACCGTGGTGAACAGGCGCAGACCCTTCAGACCGAAGGCGCGTGCCGCCTCCACAAGCTTGGGGTCAACGTGCGCCAGAGCCGCAGAAACCGTGGTGTACACCGGGAAGAATGCACCAATAGCAACCAGGGTCACCTTGGAATTCTCGCCGATACCGATCCACAGCAGAAGCAGCGGAACCCATGCCAGGGACGGCACGGCACGCAGCGCACCAATGGTCGGTGCGGCAATCAGACGCACCGGCGCAGACAAGCCAATCAGCGCACCCAGCACCAGGCCGAGCACGGCACCAATACCGAAACCAATCAGCACACGCTGAGTAGAAATCGCCACGTGGCGGCCCAACTCGCCGCGCTGTGCCAGCTCAACACCGGCGCTGACCACACGGTCAGGGGAGGGCAGCTGAACCTGGGTGAACACGCCGTTCGTGCTCAGAATGTACCAGAGGGCAATCAGCGCCAGGGGAAGAATCAGGCCCAGGTACTGCTTACCGGCGAACGGGTTCGACGGCAGCTTCACGGAAGAGACACGCTTCTCGGCACGCTCAGCGCGAGCGCTGGAGGCGGCGGTAACCGTTGCGGCGGTCATTACTTCTCAACCACCTTTGCGATCTTCTCGACGGCTGCGCTGTCAGCCTTCTTTGCGAACTGGTCGTCCACAATGCTGTTCAGTGCCTTGTCCACGTCGGACTGGGAGGGAACGTCGCCGGACTCGACCAGAATCGGGCCGACACCCTTGAGAACCTCAACCTGCTTAGCGCCCGGAACCGGGTCGATGTCCAGGTGGGTGCGCTCCATGACGACCTGGGCGGTCTCGTGCTTAATGCCGGACTCCTCCTCGACAATCTTCACAGCCTCTTCGGGGTTCTTCTTAGCCCAGGCACGAGCGTACTCGTACACGTCCACGATGGTCTGTGCGGCGGTCGGGTTGGACTGAATGAACTTCTCGGTCGCGTTCAGGAATCCGTAGGTGTTGAAGTTCAGGTTGCGGTAGAAGAGCACGTCGCCGCTTTCCACCTCGGCAGCAGCCATGATCGGGTCCAGGCCGCTCCACGCGTTGACCTGACCGTTATCCAGGGCGGTGCGGCCGTCGGCGTGCTGCAGGTTCTGAATGGTCAGGTCCGAAGCGGAAATACCCTCCTGCTTGAGTGCCTGCAGCAGCAGGAAGTACGGGTCGGTACCCTTGGTCACGGCAACGGTCTTACCCTTCAGGTCCGCAACCTTAGTGATGCCCGAATCCTTGCGGGTCACCAGCGCCGACCATTCCGGCTGCGAGTAGAGGCTAATGACCTTGATGGGGGAACCATTAGCGCGTGCCAGCAGCGCCGCCGAACCGGCGGTCGAGCCAACATCAATATTGCCGCTACGCAGCGCCTCATTCGCCTTGTTCGAACCGGCCGACTTGACCCACTCAACCTTCTTACCCTCGGCGGCGAGGGCGGTTTCAAGCCAACCCTTCTTGCGGATAATCAGGGACAGCGGGTTGTAGGTCGCGTAGTCAATGGTCACGGTGTTCTGATCGCCACCACCGGCAGCGCCGGAGGCGTTAGCGGAACCGGAACCTTCACCGGCGCAGGCACTGAGCAGAGTAGCAAAAGCGGCGGCTGCGGCAAGGGACTTGAGGGTGGTACGGCGAGACGGGGAGTAAGTCATGATGAAATCTTTTCGCTTCTGAAGATGATGATGTGATGTGTGAGAAATGTGTTGCGTGGCGGCTTTAGGCGTTATCTTCCACGCCGAGCTCAGCCAACAGTTCGCTACGCAGCGCCGTGATCTCTGCATCGGCGCGGTCACGCGGGTGAGAACGGTCAACGGTCACAATGCGCTGGATGGTGGCGGGCGCCTCCGGGGTGTCCTTACCGAGGACGATCACCCGGTCAGAGAGGTACAGCGCCTCTTCCACATCGTGGGTGACCAGCAGAATCGTAGTCGGGTCTTGACGGTGCACGTCCAACAGCAAATCCTGCATGTTGATGCGGGTCAGCGCGTCCAGAGCACCGAAGGGCTCGTCGAGCAGCAGCACGCCGGGGTTGCGTGCGAGCGCTCGCGCCAGGGAAACGCGCTGAGCCATACCGCCTGAAATTTCCTTGGGACGGTGGGTTGCGTATTCGCCCAGGCCGACCAGGTCGAGCAGACGCGCTACGGATGCTGCGCCTTCAGATTTTTTGGTGCCCTGCGGCAGTCCGAGCGCCACGTTGTCGGCGACGGTGCGCCAGGGGAGCAGGCGCGGTTCCTGAAAGCCGATAGCTACGCGGGGGTCGAGGCCGGTCACTGCCTTCTCGCCGATACGCACGGTACCTGCGGTGATGCGGTTCAGGCCTGCTGCTGCACGCAGGAGGGTAGATTTGCCGCATCCGGAGGAGCCGATGACGGAGATAATCTCGCCGGGGGCTGCGGTGAAGGAGACTCCGCGAAGAACTTCGTGGGTTCCGCCGGGCACGGGGAAAGATTGTCCGACGCCTTCAAAGCTCAAGGGGACGGCGGCGGTGGATACGGCGTGGTGGCCGTTCTTTTCACTGGTGGGTACGTCAGTTACTGCACTGTTGAGTGTCATGTCACTTCCATCGTTCCTGGCGTTAGCACCGGGGGCGGAAGAATCCGTGCCGGTTGCTGCGACGTCGTGGAGCCAGGTCTCTCAGTCGCTCTGGATGGTTTGCTTCTCCCACCCTATGGGCTGTGGCGTGCCTCAATCAACCCGGCGGGCGCGTATGAATTTCTATGACCGTATATTTCGCATTTATCACGAAATATTTCGGTTCCACGTCACAAAAAGATTTTTTCGTCACAAACGTGACCTCCCTCCCGCGCGCCCCGTACACTCAAACCACGAGATCATGAGTCCCGGCGCGAAGCTCTGGCTAGCCGGGCGGCAACCCTCTCCCGTAGCGGGGTGCCCCAGATGATGATCTGGCCTCAACGAAAAGAGGCAAGTACGGCGCGAACGCGCCACCTGCACGAAGGCCACCACCGAACGCAGAAGGCAAGAAGGAGGCGGCGCGCGGGGTGCAGGGTACAAACCCGATCGTCCCCGATCATTCGCGAAAGGAAAATCGATGGCTGAGCAGAAGAAGCGCATCGTAGTTAACGCATTCGAGATGACCTGCATTGGTCACCAGAGCTTCGACCTCTGGCGTCACCCGCGCTCCCGCGCAACCGAGTACAACACCATCAAGTACTGGACTGACCTGGCTAAGACCCTTGAGCGCGGCCTGTTCGACGCCGTGTTCATCGCTGACGTGGTCGGCATCTACGACGTGTACAAGAACTCTGCCGCTCCCGCCATTGAGGGTGCCGCTCAGGTTCCCGTGAATGACCCCGCAACCCAGATTTCTGCAATGGCTGCAGTGACCGAGCACCTCGGCTTCGGTGTGACTGCTGCCGCTACTTTCGAGCAGCCCTACACCCTGGCTCGCCGCTACGCCTCCCTTGACCACCTCACTGAGGGCCGCGTCGGCTTCAACGTGGTGACTTCTTACCTGCCTTCGGCTGCTGAGAACCAGGGTCTGCCCACCCAGATCCCGCACGACGAGCGTTATGAAATCGCTGACGAGTTCCTGGACGTCTGCTACAAGCTGTGGGAAGGCTCCTGGGAAGACGGCGCAGTCATCAAGGACCGCGAGCGCGGCATCTACGCTGACCCCTCCAAGGTTCACCCGATTGGCCACAAGGGCAAGTACTTCTCCGTGCCCGGCATCTCCCTGACTGAGCCGAGCCCGCAGCGCACCCCCGTGATCTTCCAGGCTGGCGCATCCAGCCGTGGCCAGCAGTTCTCCGGCAAGCACGCTGAGGCTGTGTTCATCAGCGCCCTGCGTCCCGACCTGACTCGCGTTGTGACCGACCGTATTCGTGCCGCTGCCGAGGAGCAGGGCCGTAGCCGCGACGACGTCAAGATCCTCGCAATGCTCTCCGTCATTGTGGATGAGACCGAAGAGAAGGCAAAGGCAAAGTACGAGGAGTACAAGAAGTACATCAACCTCGACTCTGCACAGGCTATCATCGGCGGCTGGTCCGGTGTTGACCTGTCCCAGTTCGACGAGGACGAGGTCCTGAACTACGTGCAGACCGAGTCGATTCAGTCCTTCCTGACCCCCTTCACTCTGCAGGCGAAGGACAAGAAGTGGACCCGCAAGGCCATCGCTGAGCACACCACCCTCGGCGGCATGGGCGATGTCATTGTTGGTGACCCGGTTCAGGTTGCTGACGAGCTGGAGCGCTGGATCGACGAGGGTGGCCTGGACGGCATCAACCTGGCGTACCACGTCTCCCCGGGTTCCTTCGAGGACTTCATCGAGTACGTTGTTCCCGAGCTGCAGAAGCGTGGCCGCTACCGCACCGAGTACGAGGGCAACACCCTGCGTGAGAACATCTTCGGTAAGGGCCACACCAAGGTTGCTGACTCCCACCCGGCTGCTAAGTACCGCGGCGCATACGTGGGCAAGCCTTCGGCTGCTGACACCCCGGCTCGCGCAATCGCTGAATAAGCGTTGCCGCTGATGCGCACCGTGTAGGTTCGCTCAAACTTAACGATTGAAAACAAGAACGCCCGTTCTGCTGGAGGATTTGTATCCCCGGCAGAGCGGGCGTTTCTTTATACTGGGTGGCATGACTGAACTGAACCAGGTTGAACTTAACCATGATGACCGCTGCCCCTGCTCGAGCGGCGAGGTGTACGGCGCCTGCTGTGGCAGGTTCCTGGGCGAGTTTGCCGCCTCCGGCACGTTGACTGCTCCCGCGTCGGAGCAGCTGATGCGCTCGCGTTTTACCGCGTTTGCGACCGGGGATGCGGCGTACCTGCTGGCGAGCTGGCATCCGAGTACTCGCCCGGCGACGCTGGAGTTGGAGGATGATATCCGCTGGTATCGTCTGGACATTCTGGGTGCTTCGGGTGGCCCGTTTGATGTGTCCGGTACGGTGGAGTTTGTTGCGTATTACCGTTCGGTGCCGGGTGTTCCTGCGGAGGAGCGGGTGAAGGGCAGCATGCATGAGCTGTCGCGCTTTGAGAAGGTGGGCGGCACCTGGTTCTATGTGGATGGAGACGTCCGCTAAATCTCGTAACTTTCCCTGCCTCTCGTACGTGCAGAGTGTGGGCATGGAAGAAATGGCAGAATCATTCCGAAAACGGAACGATTCTGCCATTCTTTGTTGATGCCTCTCAACGAGGCTAACTATTGGGACTGTCGGACTTAGCTAGTCCAGCCGTTAATGATGCCCATACCGAAGTAGATCACGAACACCGCGGACACCAGGTACATCAGCCAGTGCACGTCCTTACCGCGGCCCTGCACCAGGCGAATGAAAGTGTACGCCACGAAGCCGGCACCAATACCGTTCGCAATTGAGTACGACAGCGGCATGAAAATAATGGTCAAGAATGCCGGAATACCCAGACCCCAGTCGGTCCAGTCAATATTCACGGCCTGGCGAATCATCAGGAAGCCGACCACGACCAGCGCCGGAGCAACCGCCTCGAAAGGAACGATGGTGACCAGCGGCGAAATGAAAATCGCCAGTAGGAACAGCACACCGGTCACAATGTTCGCAAAGCCGGTGCGTGCACCCGCACCAATACCGGTAGCGGACTCCACGAAAATCTGGTTCGCCGAACCGGACGCGCCACCACCAACAACGGAACCAAAAGCGTCCACGAGCAGGACCTTGTCGATGTCCTCAACCTTGCCGTCCTTCATGGTGCCAGCCTCGGCGGCAAGACCAACCGAAACGCCCATCGCGTCGAAGAACACGGACAGCAGAATGGTGAACACCAGCAGCGAAGCAGCCAGCGGACCGATATGGGTGAACGCGCCGAACAGGTCAGCGGAACCGATGAGGGAGAAGTTCGGGGTGGTGAACTTCATGTCCGCCAGGGAAGGCACGTTCAGGGACCAGCCGGTCGCCGCCTCCTTCACGGAACCGGAGGGGACAACCGCCTCCAGAATCAGGGACAGCGCGGTGGAGGCGAGCACGCCCCACAGGATCGCACCCTTCACGTTACGGATGAACAGGGCGATGGTGAAGAACAAGCCGAAGAGGAAGACGAGGGTGGGCCAGCCGAGCAGGTGACCGCCCGCGCCGAGGCTCACCGGAACGGTGGTGCCGGCTGCGTCAGGCATGCGGCGGATAATGCCGGAGTCGACCAGACCGATAAAGGAAATGAAGAAGCCGATACCGACCACAATCGCGGTCTTGAGCGACTCAGGGACCGCCTCAAACACCGCGGTACGGAAGCCGGTGAGCACCAGAACGGTCATGATTAGACCGGCAAGAACGACCAGGCCCATGATGTCTGCCCAGGTCAGGTTCGGGGTGGTGGCAATGGTGGAGGCGAGCAGCGCGTTCACGCCCAGGCCAGCCGCCATGGCGAAGGGCTGCTTGGCGATAACGCCCATGAGGATGGTCATCACGCCAGCAACCAGCGCGGTCACAGCCGCGACGGGTGCGATACCGAGAGTGCGTTCGGAGGCGTCAGCACCGGTACCGATGACGAGGGGGTTCAGCACCACGATGTAGCTCATGGCGAAGAATGCGGCGAGGCCGCCGCGGAATTCTGCGGCGATGGAGGAGCCGCGTTCGGAAATCTTGAAGTAGCGGTCGAGTGCGCTGGTGGGCGCTGCCGCCTTCTGGGGTTCAGACATGTGAGGATCCGTTGATGTTGTTCGGTGTGTACTGTTGCGCCGCCGGTTTCGAGGGTAAAGCTCGCGGGTAAGTCCCGGGTTGGGCGCCACAATGGTTCAACTATTGTAGGCGCCGCCGCTTAGCTTGTGCCGTTGAAACGCGTTGTGTGCGGCGGTTCAGTCGGTGATGTGGTGTTTCCCCGACCCCTGCAACCCAGAATTGGGTAGTTGGGGTAGAGGGAAGAATAGCGCAGGGCGGGGTACCGGCAACCCGAAGGTGCCGATACCCCGCCCTGATGGTGCCCGCGCCTCCACGTGTGGAGGGTGAGGCACCTGATGTATTTAGTGCATCCAGCCGGTAATCAGGCCGTTAGCGAAGAAGATGAGGAACACTGCGGAAACCACGTACATGAGCCAGTGAACTTCCTTGCCGCGACCCTGCACCAAGCGGATGAAGACGTAGGACAGGAAGCCTGCGCCGATACCGTCCGCGATGGAGTATGCCAGCGGCATGAAGATGATGGTCATGAACGCGGGGATACCCAGACCCCAGTCGTTCCAGTCGATGTTCACTGCTTGGCGGATCATCAGGAAGCCAACGAACACCATTGCGGGTGCAACAGCTTCGAAGGGCACGATGGTGACCAGCGGGGACAGGAAGATTGCGACGAGGAACAGTGCGCCGGTGACGATGTTCGCGAAGCCGGTGCGTGCGCCCGCGCCGATACCGGTTGCGGACTCCACGAAGATCTGGCTTGCGGAGGAGGAGGTGCCACCGCCGGCTACGGAGCCGAGGGCGTCCACGAGCAGGACCTTGTCGACGTTCTCGATCTGGCCGTCCTTGATGGTGCCTGCTTCGGTTGCGAGACCGACGGAGGTGCCCATTGCGTCGAAGAACGCGGAGATGAGGATGGTGAAGATCAGCAGAACTGCAGCCATGCCGCCGAGGGTGCCGAAGGCGCCAAACAGGTCAGCGGAGCCGAACAGGGAGAAGTCGGGCAGCTTGCTGGTGTTGGAGTCCCAGACGGGGACGTTCAGAGACCAGCCGGTGGGGGACTGAAGCGAGCTGCCGGAGGGCACGACCTTCTCCAGGATGATGGAGAGGGCGGTGGAGGCGAGCACACCGTAGAGGATTGCACCCTTCACATTACGGATGAACAGCGCAATGGTGAGGAACAGGCCGAACAGGAAGACCAGGGTGGGCCAGCCGAGCAGGTGGCCGCTCACGCCGAAGGAGACGGGCACGGTGGTGCCGGCTGCGTCGGGCATGCGGCGGATGATGCCTGCGTTAACGAGGCCGATGAAGGCGATGAAGAAGCCGATACCGACGACGATTGCAACCTTGAGCGATTCGGGAACCGCGTTGAACACTGCGGTGCGGAAGCCGGTCAGCACGAGGATGGTCATCAGCACACCAGCCCAGACGACGAGGCCCATGATGGCGGGCCAGGTCAGGTTGGGGGTGGAGGCGATGGTGGTTGCCAGCAGCGCGTTCACGCCGAGGCCTGCCGCCATGGCGAAGGGCTGCTTGGCGATGACGCCCATGAGGATGGTCATGACGCCTGCGACCAGTGCGGTCATTGCTGCGACCTGCGGTACGCCGAGGGCGTTGCCGGATGCGTCCTTGCCGAGGCCGATGATGAGGGGGTTCAGCACGACGATGTAGCTCATCGCGAAGAAGGTGGCGAGGCCGCCGCGGAATTCTGCGGCGATGGTGGAGCCTCGCTCAGTGATCTTGAAGTAACGGTCCAGTGCGCCCTTGGCTTCTGCCTTGGGGCTCTGGGGAGCCGCGGTGTTCTCAGAAGACATTCGTGAAAATCCGTAGATACTCATAGTCGGGGCGGGGTTCGGGGTTCCGATCCCGCATAAAAAAGTGCCACTTCCCGGTGTGTTGGGGAGGTGACACTGTTGTTACCGAAATATTCTACGGTTAAAGTTTCTCTAAGCGTTAATCCAGGAAATTCCCAGCTTTCGTTCAGAAAGCCTGAAAAGGCACTGTAGAAACTATAAAATCCGCTGACTAGTAAAAAAATATATGTTTTGAATCTAAATAATTCGAAAATCTATACCATTTAGGTTGTGAAGGTGGTAGTCTTCTAGCACCAGGCCTGCGGTGGTGAAGTTTAGACCCACCCGCTACAGACGGGGATTCAACGATGAAAAATGCTCTGAGAGTGTGCGCAGTATTGTGCACAGTTCTGACCTTTCTGCTGGGTAGCGCCCTCATCTCTGTCCTGGAGACGCAGACTCCTCTGGGTACCAATGCGCAGGCACAGCTTTCTCTCCGTGCTTCGCAACAGTCTAAGTCTGAGCTGATTCAGAACTTTGATACTCTGGTGGATCGCTACGCTGCCGATGGTGCCCAGCTACTCAAGGTGGTCGCCGACCCCGAAGATTTTTGGCACGGAAAATCCGTCTACGTGTTTGGGGCGAATTCACTGAGCTCTGACGGTGAAACTATCGATTGGTTCGACCCGGATAAGCACGGGAAAAAATATCCGTCACGAGCACTTGGGGATTCTTCGCTTGACGGCCAATACGCGCTAGCGGGTAGCCAAGAATTTGTGCGTGCTTTTGAAAACCTTGCCCGTGAACAAGGCATGGATGTTAAAGTTACCTCCGTTAACCCGGTGCGTGTTGTCTACGGGGCAGTTACTTCTTCGGGCTCTCTGACGAGCCTTATCTGCCTCGCTGTGCTCTTCTGTACCGCAATCATGGGGTGGTTGTCGGTCCGTTCGCGAACTCAGAATATTCTGCTTCTGAACGGATACTCCCCGCAGCGTCTGCAGCGAAGGGATGCACAAGACCTCCTGCTCCTGGCGCTACCTCCTGCAGCGGTAACAGCATTGTGCATGGGATGCGTAGAGGGGTTCGTGTATGGTGTGGCGCATCTTCCTCAACTGTTGGGGGTTACGGCGCTGATTTTTGCCGTGTTTACCGTTCTCATGCTGGTTGCTCTACTGCTGATCAACCTCATGACTTGGCCGAGTATTACTGCTGTGGGACGTAGGGAACCGGCGTATCGACGTTTTACAGTTCCGAGTGCAATCGCTAAGTATGCTGTGGTGGTTTTAGTGGCGTGCACTATTCCGGGTCTGGTCTCAAGCGCTCAAGTGAGTTTGGGTAGGAGCGATTCGGCGGCTGGCTGGTCTCTTCTTTCTGACCAGTACACCTTACGGGTGAACGTGCCTGAAGCGACGATACGGGATGAACAGGCGCTCGCCTCCTACGACCAGGCTACAGTGCGTGCTTTAGGTTCTCTTGAATCACGGAACGGTGTCCTCTTGTCCTATGCGTTGGAAAACGTTAAGGGTTTGGAGGGTAGCGGATACGATGGTGCTCTTATGGTGAACCGCGCCTATGTGGACCTTCTTCAGCAGCGTCTTGGCTTGTCGTTCAAGAACGTTGAGGATAGCAACTTCCCTGGATCTCAGTCTTTGCGTGCAGAGTATTCTTTCCACCAGAAGGACCGGGAGGATCGCGGATTTACTCTGCTCACTGTGGAGGATAAAACCAACTCGTCGGGGGTAAAGGTGCCTGCTTTGAGCTCTCAGGATTCACGGCTTCTGAACTATAAAAAGCCTGTTCTTGTGGTAACCGAATCGGCGACGCAGAATCTACAACCTTCCTTTATTTCTGCGGCCTTGACTACCGGTAACGTCATGGTCTCTCAGCCTGCGTCTGTACGGGCTGCCTACAACGCTGAGGAAATTGGGCAGACCCTACTTTCTGTGGACCGCGCGGGAGAAGAACACCTTTACATCGCGCAGCTGGAACGTAACCAGTATGTTGCGCATCTTGTGGGCCTAGCAATTCTCTGTGCGGCACTCATTATTGGCACAGCAATTAATACGTACATTACCCTTGCGGCTCGTGCTCGTAATGATTTTGTTTTACGTACTGCTGGTCTGCCTCTTAGAACAATTTTTAGTGGGTACCTTCTGAAAGAAACCTGCATTGTGTGCCTTTGCTCTGCTGCTGGGTTGGTACTTCTTCTGGTGCAGGGAGCAGAGTACGCTTTTTCAGCGATGACGGCACCGCTGTTGTACGGCACTATTCTGGCGTTGGTGCTGAGACTGAGTTTTAACCGTATCTTCTCCGCGACGGTTCACCGTCGTCACGTATAGGAGTGAATGATGAGGAATACTGTTTATCCCTCTGGCAATGTGGAACACCCTGAGGTAACTATCGCCTCCCGCAACATTGTGGTGTATGCGCAGGGGCAGCCCATTCTCCAGAGTCCTCACTTTGAGGCATATGCGGGGGAAGTAACTGGCATTGTGGGTCCGAGCGGATGCGGTAAAACGACGCTTTTGAATGTGTTGGGTCTGCTGATGCCGCCTCATGAGGGTGAGGTTGTTATTGGGGGCCGGCATATGGAACGTGCTCGCGAGAAGGAGCGTCTTGCGTTCTGGGCTGATGAAGCTTCCTTCGTTTTTCAGGATTACGGAATTATTGAGGAATGGAGCGTTATCGAGAATATTCTGCTTGATCGTAAGACCTTTGGTCGTGCTCGTATTACGGATGAGAGCCGCGAGCTTCTGAGTGTCATTGGTCTTGAGGGGAAGGAACGTACTTCGGCTGCCCTGCTGAGTGGTGGTGAGAAGCAGAGGGTGGGTATCGCTCGGGCAATCCATAAGGGTGTGCGCTACATTTTTGCGGATGAGCCGACGGCAAGTCTCGATGCTGAGAACCGGGCATTGGTTGTTGAGCTGTTGAGCTCTGCTGCTCGGCGTGGAGCCACAGTTATCGTGGCGACTCATGACGCGGATATGATGGCCGCCTGCGATAGGCTATGCCGTCTTGAAAGCCCTACCAGAATTCCCGATTCGGGATTAGTGGATGTAAATGTAAATTCTCATCGGAAGGAGAACGGATCATGACGACAAGGAGCCCTCTAGCTCGTGATGAGTATGATCGTGCGCCGGAAAATTCAGGAAGCGATGCCCCTCGAAAAAACGGATTGCGGCACCTGCCGCGAAAAGTGGTGGGCGTTCTAGTATCTTGCGTGGTGTTTGTTGGCGCTCTTCTGTGCCTGTACTGGGGCGGGGCTTTTGAGCCATGGCTGAATGAGTATTCGACCACTACACCAGCCTGTGCAACAGCTTCTTCACCGGAGGATGTACAGCAAGCTCTTGCGCGGACTGAAGAGCTTAATGCTATTCGTTCGGCTGCGAAGAATGTTGAGTTCTCCCAGACTCTTCTGTGCGATGGGCAGAAGGCTGTTTTGACGATTACGTACACTGACCGGTCGGATTTTAAGCGTTTGAATGATGCGGTCACTTCGGCACATTTGGGTGCTGCTGCTGAGATTAAGCTCAAGAGGTAGGCGTGTAAAGAACGGTGGTTGTTTATCGCCCCTGCGCGAACAATGATAGTTTGTTAGGTTAGTAGACCCTAAGTTTCTGCTATATTCGAGGTGAAACATGCGTCGCCGGATGCCAGGTTCCGTGTGGTGAGCCTTTTTCGGCATAGATGAGAATTCGGCATAGATGAGAAGGAGCCCACCGTGACTGAAACTCCCCAAGAAAACACCGCTGAGAACTATCCCGCCGCGGAATCCCTGCCGGTACGCCAGCGCGCCGTCGTAGCAACCGACCGCCCCGCCCGATACATCAAGCAGCTCGGTTCGCACATGGGCCGCAAGCTCGGCACCGCAGAACTACCCGACGGTCTGCGCCTCACCTTCAACCGCGATGGTATTTTCCGCGGCTACGGTGACCTGCGCGAAATCGACGGTGCCCTCGTCATGGAGGTACGCGCCGAAAACGACGAGTTGGCTGCTGGTCTGGCGGATGTGCTGGACCGCCACCTGGTCCGCTTCGGCGAACGCGACGAACTGGTCGTGACCTTTGAGGCGGTACCCGCCTCCTAGTCCCTGCTTTCTAGTCTTCGTTACCCTGCCCCGCCCTCCTGCACCTCGGAGGGTGGGGCAGTTCTATGCCCGCTGCGTGCGGAGGTGCCCGGGGTCGGATGCGCCGCCCTGCCCGGATTAGGCGACCCCTCCTGAATTAGGTGACCCCGCCCGGATTAGGTGACAGAAAATTATCCTATTTAGTGGGCGAAGACATATAAGCCACCGAACACCCGTCAATCCCCGGTAAAATAGGCAAGAAGTGAACACTAAGCTCACCGCCTGTTCGCGCCGCACCGGGCGCCGGACGGTGAACTTCGAAAGGAAGATTTTCGTGTCTGAAGCAGCACGCCCCCTGCGCGTCGCCGTTATTGGTGCAGGTCCCGCCGGTATTTACACCGCCGACATCCTCACCAAGTCTGAAGAGGTCCGCACCGGCGCCGTCGAGGTCGCCATCGACATCTTCGACCGCTACCCCGCCCCCTTCGGCCTGATCCGCTACGGTGTGGCACCGGATCACCCCCGCATCAAGGGCATCATCACCGCACTGCACAAGGTCCTGGACCGCGGCGACATCCGTTTCTTCGGCAACGTTGAATACGGCAAGGACCTGACCCTCGCCGACCTGCGCGAACACTACGACGCCATCATCTTCGCAACCGGCGCGATTTTTGATGCACCCCTGAACATTAAGGGCATCGACCTGGACGGCTCCTACGGCGCAGCAGACTTCGTCTCCTGGTACGACGGCCACCCCGACTACCCCCGCACCTGGCCGCTCGAAGCTGAGCAGGTTGCAGTGCTCGGTAACGGCAACGTCGCTCTGGACGTCTCCCGCATCCTCTCCAAGCACGCTGACGACCTGCTCGTCACCGAAATCCCCGACAACGTCTACGAGGGTCTGAAGGCTTCCCCCGTGACCGACGTGCACGTCTTCGGTCGCCGCGGCCCCGCACAGATGAAGTTCACCCCGCTCGAGCTGCGCGAACTCGCACACTCCCGCGACGTGGACATCGTCCTGTACGAAGAGGACTTCCAGTTCGACGCTGCTTCCGAAGAAGCAATGGAGAAGAACGCACAGACCAAGGTCATGATGAAGACCCTGCGCGGCTGGCTGGAAGACCAGAAGACCAACGAGCAGACCGCATCCCGCCGCCTGCACCTACACTTCCTGCAGTCCCCGCACGAGATTCTCGGCGAAGACGGCAAGGTCGTGGGCCTGCGCATGGAACGCAACAAGCTCGACGGCAACGGCGGCATCATCGGCACCGGCGAGTACGTGGACTACCCCGTACAGGCTGTCTACCGCGCAATCGGCTACTTCGGTTCCGAACTGCCCGAAATCGGTTACGACGACAAGCGCGGCGTCATCACCAACGTTGAGGGTCGCGTCGTGGACGAGAACGGCGAGGTCGTTCCCGGCCTGTACGCATCCGGTTGGATTAAGCGCGGCCCTGTCGGCCTGATCGGCTCCACCAAGTCTGACGCGCTCGAAACCATCACCCACCTGCTCGAGGACCGCGAGAACCTCTACACCGCACCCGAGCCGGAGGCAGAGGCATTCAGCGCCTACCTGGACTCCAAGGGCATCAAGTACACCACCTGGGAAGGCTGGCACCGCCTGGACGACCACGAGAAGGCACTGGGCGCCGCATCCAAGGATGCAGCCGGTGAGCCTCGCGCCCGCGTGAAGGTTGTGGACCGCGACGAGATGGTCAACATCTCCCGCGGCGAGTAATCCTTACCTCTAGCACGTAGAGCATAGAAATCGACCCCGTACCGTGAACCGGTGCGGGGTCGATTTTTGTCTATATATAAGGAAGCGGGGGAGTAGGGGGCTCTCGGAAAGTGCTCGCCCGGAAGAGTTATCGAAAGAGCGGTTAAAGAAACCCACCCCGCACCATGAGGTCATGCGGGGTGGGCTGGGTAGGTGCCGAAGACACTCGAGGACATACCCTCCGGCTACCCGGACGCGCAGCGAGCCCATGCAGTGACTCCACGTGCGGCGCATCCCTTAACGGGGTCTAGAAAGCTAAAGAAACACCAAGATTAGCTCTCTAAACAAGCGCATAGCCGTACGGTGTGTAGACTATGCACACTTTTTGAGGACGTCTTCAATGCCCAAAATGGCCTTGAGTACGGTTTCAGTTTCAGTACCCAGCTTCTTGCGGGCTTCACCAGAAATGACGGCCTTCACGATGTTCTTGAAGGTCTTCCACTGCTTGAAGGCGTTAACGAGTGCCTTAATAAGCTTGTAAATGGCGATGCCCAGCTGAATGACAAACTTTGCAATACTGACAACGCAGGCAATAACACCAACGGGGGAGAGCGCTACGTGGGCGCGTCCATCAGACTTACGAACAGCGGCCTTAGCGCTTGCAATCTGACGGCCTGCGTCAGTGCCCTGGACGGTGGTCAGGTTGCCCAGTGCGCTCTCAATGCCGCTATTAACGCGGTTGGAGGATCCAGGCTTCGCATACTTCAAACGGGCAGGTACCTGCTCTAGGCGGCGCAGAATCAGCTTGAGCTGCTGGTCGGCAGTCATTGCCTTCTGCGGGTGCGCCATCTGCTGTGCCTGCGCTGCAGGTGCAGCTGCACAGCCGAGAGCGATGGTTGCGGTGCCTACGCCGAGTGCACGGAATGCCGTGCGGCGATTCATCGTTGCGGACACTGGATCCCCCTTTGGATCTCTATGCGGTTTATCGGTGCTGTAATGTGCGGTGACTTTACGTCTGGGGCTCCGGAAGTGGCCCCGTGCAAGGTCCGGAAGTGACCTCACGCCCTCTATAGTACGGTGCTCAAAGAGGGGGCTTCAAGCTATTTCAGGGGGTATTTTCAGCCGGCTTTCATCTCTCCTTGTCAATCGCTAGAGGTTTATCAAATCTTTATATTTCTGAGTCGTCATAATTGCGTAGATATCTGCACTGAGAGAAAAATAAGCGTCTGACAAGCCGGTTTATTGTATTCCCAAGAGTGAATATTTGCATCTACGTGCATTCTGGCCTGTAGTTGCTTTGCGCGGCACATTTTTGAGGGCTCCGGGGAGGCTGGGGTGAACCCTCTAGAGAGGTGTTGCTGTGCACTCTCTTGCAGATATTTGCACCCAGGGTAGCGTCTTGCCTGCATGTCCTATATAAGCGCGTAGAAAGTTGTCGAAAAATTTTTGGAGATATTGTGGAGTTTTTTGGCCGCTGCGATGCGCATAAGAGGGGTGTATAAGAGATGTGAAGGTGGGTTTTCGGAATTCTTGCGGGATTGATTCCGACATCTTCGAAACAAAATTTCGGAGGAGTTTCGGAGGAGTTTGTAGAAAATCTGTAGAAATCAGAGCGGGAAATAGGGCTTCTTCGAGGCCTCTGCAGGCACCCAAAAGTCGCTAAAACCCCTCCAAAAGCTCCTGATATGGGGTGTTGTGAAGAAATTTTAAAATTTTTTGAAGTTTTTCTGAATCGTCATTGACAAGCTTAAACACATATGTGCCAGGCTATAAATGGTCGAAAATGGGGGTCAAAATCGGGTAAAATCGAACAAAACGGTTTGCACGCCTCCGCAAATCTGTCATAGACTAGTGGAGGTTCGAACGACGGGATGAAGAAAACGGAACCTGTTCGATCGACTAGGCCCCCATCGTCTAGCGGCCTAGGACGCCGCCCTTTCACGGCGGTAGCACGGGTTCAAATCCCGTTGGGGGTACTTGCAAATCTCACGATTTGCAAAGCCAAGTTAGATGATATAGAGTTTACTTCTGTTGATTCCAACAAGGCCCCGTAGCGCAGTTGGTTAGCGCGCCGCCCTGTCACGGCGGAGGTCGCGGGTTCAAGTCCCGTCGGGGTCGCTCTGGCCGCGTAAGTTCAGATGATTATTCATCCGAAGACGCGGTCATTGCGTATCTAAAAGTAAATACGCAAGGCTCTGTAGCTCAGTTGGTAGAGCGTACGACTGAAAATCGTAAGGTCACCGGATCGACGCCGGTCGGAGCCACGAAATCCGCCTCCAGGCTTCTACAGTGGGGCGGGTTTTGTTTTTAAAAAACTTTGCGGTTGCAGATACTGCAAAGCCGTCGAAAAGGCGGCATCTTGGGAATAAAACCCTCAGATGCCGCCTTTTTGTATATAGATTGTATACAGAGACACCTACCCTATAGCCACTGCAGAAAGCACCAACGCACCCATGACTGCCCAAAATTCAGCCGCCCAAAATTCAACCCACCAACGCCTAGAGGACTCACCTCAAATTCCGTGGGCAAAAAATGCTGCTGTCGATAGTGCGCAGGCGGGCGGAATCCGCTTCGAGAACATCACCAAAAGCTACCCGAGCCGAACCGGTGAACCCACCACAGTGCTGCAGAACCTGAACCTGCATATTCCCGCCGGGCAGATTACCGTGTTCGTCGGACCCTCCGGCTGCGGTAAAACCACTAGTCTACGCATGATTAACCGCATGGTTGAACCCAATAATGGCACCATCACCATTGACGGCGTGAACGTGCACGAGAAGAACCCCTACGAGCTGCGCCGCGGCATTGGCTACGTGATGCAGCAGGGCGGGCTCATGCCGCACCGTACCGTCGCGCAGAATATTGCCACCGTGCCGCGTCTGCTCGGTGCCTCCCGCAAGGAGGCGCAAGCTCGCGCCCTCGAACTGCTCGACGTGGTCGGTCTGGATTCTTCGTACGCCAAGCGCTACCCCTCCCAGCTTTCGGGCGGTCAGGTGCAGCGCGTTGGTGTGGCACGTGCTCTCGCCGCCGATGCGCCCGTCCTGCTGATGGACGAGCCGTTCTCCGCAGTGGATCCGGTAGTGCGCACCGACCTGCAGAAAGAGCTGCTACGCCTACAGGGGGAACTCGCCAAGACGATTGTGTTCGTCACCCACGACATTGATGAGGCGCTTCTGCTCGGCGATACAATCGCCGTCTTCGCGGAGGGCGGCCGCCTCGCACAGTTCGGTACTCCAGAAGAGATTCTCTACAGCCCCGCCGATGATTTTGTGCGCTCCTTCGTGAGCCGCTCCGTTGCCGGTCTGCTGGATGAGCAGACGGTGCGCCAGGCGCGCGCACGCCGACTTGCCGCCTCCCGAAAAGCGCAGAACGGTGCGGTAGAAGGCGAGAAAAGCGAATGAGTCTTCTAGAAAATATTGTGCTCGCGGCACCACCTCTCGCCGCGCAGCCCCTAGTGGTATCACCCCTCGCCGCAAGCGATATGCACTGGGAATGGGTAGCCACCAATAGTCAGCGCATCCTAGAGCTGACCCTCAGCCACCTCTACCAGGGCGTCGTACCCGTCGCGATTGGCGCTCTCGTCGCGCTGCCGGTCGCCTACTACGCGAGCCGTCGCCGTGACCGCGGTTCCGAACGCCGCATCGGTGCACGAACCCTCATGCAGCTCTCCTCGCTGCTCTACACCATCCCCTCCATCGCACTGTTCGTGCTGATGCCGCTCATTCTGGGAACCTCCATTATTTCCCCGCTGAACGTGCTCGTCGCCCTGAGCGTCTACTCCTTCTCGCTCATGGTGCGCTCCGGTGTGGATGCCTTCGACTCCGTACCCGATAGCGTGCACGAATCTGCACGCGCCCTCGGATACACGCCCCGACAGGCGCTGATGGAGCTCTACCTGCCCCTTGCTACACCCGTCATTATGTCGGGAATCCGTGTGGCAACCGTGGCAAATATTGCGATGGTGTCCGTGGGTGCCCTCATCGGTGTGCCCTCGCTCGGTACGCTTTTCACCGATGGACTCGCGCGCAATATCCCTTCGGAGATCCTGGCTGGCGTAATCCTTAGCCTGCTGCTGGCACTGGTCCTCGACCTGCTCCTTATCCTTCTGACGAGGGCACTTACGCCCTGGCAGGCGGCTACGGTTACGAACCGCCACAGCCCCGAAAGGAAGGCATAACCCGTGAACGTCATAGAACGAACCTTCGCCTACCTCATGGACGGCTCCAATTGGCAGGGAAGCGGCGGAATCCTCGTGCGTCTGCTCGAACACCTGAGCGTCACCGCCCTCGCCACCGCCTGCGCGGCACTCATCGTCGTGCCCCTCGGCCTCTGGGCTGGGCACCACCGCCCCTCCGACGGCACTAACCGTCGCCGCAGCAACCTGCTCATGAGCACCGTAGCCGCCACCCGCGCGCTACCCGCGCTCGGTCTGCTCACCATTCTGGCGCTCTGGCTGGGTGTCTCAACCCTGCCCGCCCTCATCGTGCTCATTATTATTGCGGCAGCACCCCTGCTCGCCGGAGTTCTTGAAGGCCTCGCCGCCGTACCCGAAGACCTCGTGGACGCAGCCCGCGCCCAAGGCCTGCCCGAATGGCAGATTCTGACCCGCCTCGAAATCCCGCTCGCCGCCAACATGATGCTCGGCGGGCTCCGCTCCGCACTCGTGCAGGTCATTGCAACCGCGACCATCGTCGCCTACCTGAGCGGCGGAACCCTCGGCAGGTACCTCTTCGATGGGCTCGCTGTGCGCGATTACCCGCGCATGCTCGTCGCAACCCTGCTCGTGGCGCTTCTCGCCTTCGCTGTGGACGCGCTCATGGGCCTTGTGCAGCGTGCGCTCACCCCCACGGGGCTCACCATCAACCGGAAGAAGGCATGAACCCGATGAATCAGACGCCTCAAACCTTCGCACGCCGTACCGTATCTCGTCGCACTGCCCTCACCGCAGCCGGAGCGCTCGGCATGGCGGGTATTCTTAGCGCCTGCGGGCTCAGTGGCGACAAAGTTTTCAGCGGCGAACACGAAGGAATCATCGTTGGCTCAGCGGCCTTCGCCGAATCCCAAATCCTTGCCGAAATCTACGCTGGATCCCTCACCCGGGCGGGATTCAATGCCCGCACCCAGCTGAGCATCGGTGCCCGTGAGGCGTATCTGGGGGCACTCGCCTCCGGTGCGGTGGACGTTATCCCGGACTACTCCGGAAACCTGCTGCTTTACCTTGACCCGAAGGCTACAGCTAACACTGCGCAGGAGATTCTGCAGGCGCTACCCGCCGCCCTCAGAACCCTTGCCACGGGTGGCTCCGGGGCTGAAATCCGCGCCCTCAACGCCTCCGAGGCGGAGGATAAGGATTCGCTGGTCGTTACCGCGCAGACCGCCCAGAAGTACGGTCTGCGAAGCCTTGAAGACCTCGCCTCCCGCTGCACGAATCTGAAGCTTGGCGCCGCCCCGGAGTTTGCCGAGCGCGCCTACGGCATCCCGGGTCTGAAAGAGAAGTACGGATGCATCCCCGCCGAGTTTGTGCCCCTCTCGGATGGCGGCGGCGCGCTGACCGTTAAGGCTCTGCTGGATGACACCGTGCAGGTGGTTGACCTCTACTCGACCACCCCCGCAATTGAGCAGAATCAGCTGGTGGTGCTGGAGGATCCGAAGAACATGATTCTGGCTCAGCAGGTGCTGCCCATTATCAATACGTCGCGAGTTCCCGACTCTGCGGCGGAGGTTCTGAACCGCGTTTCGGCGAAGCTCACTACCGCTGATTTGCGTACTTTGAATGACCGTGTTTCGGGTACCTCTAAGCAGGAGCCCGCGCAGGCGGCGGCTACCTGGCTGAACGAGCACGGCTTCTAAGATTCTTCCTGATATTCCATATTAATTCCTCTATAGGAATGTCTATAAACAAAACCGACCTGGGAATATTCTAGAAATAGAATATTGCCAGGTCGGTTTATATTGCCCTTATCCCACACGTTAGGGGAGGGGCATATAGTAGCTTTTAGCCCTCAATCAGCAACGCCAGAGCCTCGTAGGGGCGCAGGCTCAGCGTCACCGTCTCAGCTGAATCAGATACAGCAGAATCCGCCGCAGCGGAATCGACCGTAGAATTCTTGTAATTACACACCAGCACGCGACCGGAACGAACAAATTCAGCCGGAACCTCAACCTCGGTCGGCTCACCGTAGAAGTTCGTCAGTACCAGCAGGCGCTGCGCCGGGCTACCGTTCTCAGCACTAGCCTCAGCGGGCAGCTCACGCAAGTACGCAAACACCCGCTCGTGATCCAGCGCGTAGGGCGCGTACGAACCCGCAGAGATGACCGGGTACTGCTTACGCAGGGCAATCAGGTTGCGGTAGTAGGGCAGAATCACGCCGTCGCGTTCCTCATCCTCCACCGAAATGCCGGCACCGGTCGCCGCGTCACGCACCGGGGCGGGAACCAGCCACGGCGACGTGGAACCAAAACCGGCAGTCGCCGAATCCGCGGTCCACTGCATCGGCACACGCGAATTATCGCGAGCCTTCGAGGCTACAATCTCCAGGGCCTGCTGCTCGCTCAGACCGCGCTCACGCAGCATCGCGTAGGCGTTGTGCGCCTCCACATCCACATACTGCTCGATTGAGGAGTAGACCGGGTCAATCATGCCGATTTCCTCGCCCTGGTACACGTACGGGGTGCCGCGCAGCAGGTGAATTACGGTCGCTAGCATGGTCGCCGACTCGGCACGGTAACGCTCAACGTCACCAAAACGGTTCAGCGCGCGCGGCTGGTCGTGGTTATTCCAGAACAGCGCGTTCCAGCCGCCGCCGGCCTGCATACCCAGCGCCCAATCGTTCAGGATTTGCTTCAACTCGGCAAAACGGAACGGCACCTTCGACCACTTCTCGCCGTTCTCGTAGTCCACCTTCAGGTGGTGGAAGCTGAACACCATGTCCAGCTCGTGGTTTACCGGGTTGGAGTAGCCCACGCAGTTTTCGATGCTGGTCGAGGACATTTCGCCCACGGTCACGGTGTCATCATGCTGACCGAATGAGGCGCGGTTCAGTTGCTGAATGCGGGTGTGCACAATCGGGGTGTCGGTGTATTGTGCCTTGTCCACGGTGCCTTCGGGGGCGTCGAGCAGCTCTTCGTCCTTACCGATGACGTTAATGACGTCAAAACGGAAACCGCGCACACCCTTCTCGTACCAGAAATTCACGACCTTAAACAGTTCGTCGCGCACAGTCGGGTTGTACCAGTTCACGTCCGCCTGGGTGCGGTCGTACAGGTGCATATAGAACAGGGGAGTGCCGTGCTCATCCGTGTACTCGCCAAAGCGGGACCAGCAGGAGCCGCCGAACTTCGACTCCCAGTTGGTCGGTTCGCGCAGCTGACCGTCCTCGGTGTATTTGCCGGGGCGAATGTAGAAGTAATCCCAGTACTCGCGTTCACCGGCGAGCGCACGCTGGAACCACTCGTGCTCGGTCGAAACATGGTTGAGCACCATATCGAACATGACGCCCACACCGTGCTCGGCGAGGGCAGCAATCATCTCTTCGACGTCCTCCATGGTGCCAAGGTCGGGGTTAATGGCGTAGTAGTCGGAGATGTCGTAGCCGTTGTCGTTCTGCGGGGAGGCGAAGAACGGGTTGAACCACACCATATCCACACCCAGGGAAGCAATGTAGGGCACCTTCTCGATGACGCCGCGCAGGTCGCCGTAGACGCCACCCGCCGAGGAGTAGAAGGACTTGGGGTACACCTGGTAGATGACGGAGGACGCGAAATCTTTACCGCCTGCCGGGCTGGTTACCGGCGTGAGGGTGAGCGATGCGGTGGGTGCCTGTGTCATAGAAACCTTCTGAAATGTATGCAGCGTTCAGTGTGTATAAAAGCGTGTATAAATCAGTGTGTTGGAAACGAACCGCGCCGGTGCTACATGTGGTGCTACGTATGCGCAGCGAGGCCCGTACGCGGCAGGCACGGCAGCCCGCCGCCTCCCGGTGCGTTCGCCGACTGAATATCGCCGCCCGCAACCTGGGCTCATTCCAGATTAGGGGGCATAATGGGGTGATGTCCCCCATCTACCCCAAAGGGGGCAATTCTGCCGCAGATCCGGCACAACCCCGTGGCCTCAACACTCCCACCGATAGGCGGTTGCAGGCTCGTGCGCGTTTCGATGCATGAAACCAAAGTGACCCTGAGCTGAAGAGCGTTGGACGCCGCGCGTAAAATCAGTACTTGCATCACTACGGAAGGTAAAACAATGCCAGAACTGCGTTCACGTACTTCAACTCACGGCCGTAACATGGCTGGTGCCCGCGCCCTGTGGCGTGCCACCGGCATGGGCGATGACGACTTCGGCAAGCCCATTATTGCTATCGCGAACTCTTTCACCCAGTTCGTGCCCGGCCACGTGCACCTGAAGGACATGGGTGAGCTGGTCGCCGGCGCGATTCGTGAGGCTGGCGGCGTCGCCAAGGAATTTAACACCATCGCTGTTGATGACGGTATTGCGATGGGCCACGACGGTATGCTCTACTCGCTGCCTTCCCGCGATCTGATCGCTGACTCGGTCGAGTACATGGTCAACGCGCACCGTGCCGACGCGCTGGTCTGCATCTCTAACTGTGACAAGATCACCCCCGGTATGCTTCTGGCGGCTATGCGCCTGAACATCCCCACCATCTTTGTCTCTGGCGGCCCCATGGAGTCCGGCGAGGGCATTGAGGGTATTGTTGAGCACCGCCTCGACCTGATTGACGCCATGGTGATGGCTGTTGACGATAGCGTCAGTGACGCTGCGCTCGCTCAGGTTGAAAAGAATGCGTGCCCGACCTGCGGTTCGTGTGCGGGTATGTTCACCGCGAACTCCATGAACTGCCTGAATGAGGCGATTGGTCTGGCTCTGCCCGGTAACGGCACCACCCTGGCTACTCAGGTTGCTCGTAAGGAGCTGTTCCTGGACGCTGGCCGCCGCATCGTTGAGCTGGCTAAGCGCTACTACGAGCAGGATGACGAGTCGGTTCTGCCCCGCTCTATCGCGACCAAGGAGGCGTTCGAGAACGCTATGGCGCTGGATGTGGCGATGGGCGGTTCAACCAACACTGTGCTGCACACCCTGGCGATTGCTCACGAGGCGGGCGCTGACTTCACTCTGGATGACATTGACCGTATTTCGCGTCAGGTTCCCTGCCTGGCGAAGGTTGCCCCGAACTCCACTAAGTACCACATTGAGCATGTGCACCGTGCCGGCGGTATCCCCGCCCTGCTGGGTGAGCTGAACCGTGCCGGCCTGCTGCATAAGAACGTTCATTCTGTTCATGCTGACTCGCTGGACGAGTGGCTGGATGAGTGGGATATCCGCGGTGGCAAGGCGAGTGAGAAGGCGAAGGAACTGTTCCTCGCGGCTCCCGGTGGCGTGCGCACCACTCAGGCGTTCTCTACCGCGAACAAGTACGAGTCCCACGAGACTGACTCCGAGAATGGTTGCATCCGCGCTGTGGAGCACGCGTACACCAAGGATGGCGGTCTGGCGGTCCTGTACGGCAACATCGCCCAGAACGGTGCGATCATTAAGTCCGCTGGTATTGATGAGGAACTGTTCCACTTCAAGGGTCGCGCCTTCGTGGTCGAGTCTCAGGATGAGGCTGTGTACGAGATCCTGTCGAAAAACGTGAAGGAAGGCGACGTTGTCGTCATCCAGTACGAGGGTCCGAAGGGCGGCCCGGGTATGCAGGAGATGCTGTACCCGACCTCCTACCTGAAGGGTTTGGGTTTGGGCAAGAAGTGTGCTCTGATCACTGACGGTCGTTTCTCCGGTGGTACTTCCGGTATTTCAATCGGTCACGTCTCCCCGGAGGCTGCTGCTGGCGGCGCAATCGGCCTGGTGCAGACCGGCGACGAGATTGAGATCGACGTGAACAACCGCATCCTGCGTGTGAACGTTTCGGATGAGGAGCTTGCTGCTCGCCGCGAGGCGAAGGGTGCTGCACCGTGGCGTCCGACTAAGCCGCGTGAGCGTCAGGTATCGAACGCTCTGAAGGTGTACGGCATGTTGGCTGCTTCGGCTGATAAGGGTGGCGTGCGCATCCTGCCCGAGGACGTATAAGCCCCTCACGTATCGTGTGAGAATTTAATATCTTGCCCTGATGGGCTGGCGCCCCGTTCCGCGGTTTTTCTGCGGGCGGGGCGCTGTTCTTTGTCCGCGTCTTTGTCTGCCGTCGTGGGATACCCGGTGCGGCGTATTGCCTTGTCAGTTGCGGTGCAGTAGGGTGTAAGAAGGTATTTAGGTACCCGCTTCACCGACTCAGCACAACCACTCAAACACAACGCAATTCGCAACCCTCACAAGGACGTATTCATGGTTACCTTGCCCGCACGCGCACAGCGTGCTTTTACTCGTCGTGCCCTGACGGCTCTTGCCTGCATCGGTGCGCTCGCTTTGAGCTCTTGCTCTGCTCAGCCGCAGGCTGAGGAGTCTGAAACCACCCCGATGATGGTGGCGACTTCCTCGGCGTCCGTTGATGCGAAGACCCTGTTTAAATCGGCGGATGGCTCCTGGAAGCCGAATACTGTGCAGATCTCTGCCGGCCTGGACGCGCCGGCAACTTTCGATGCTGTAGCAACCCCGACCGATGAGCCGAGCACCGACGCCGAGTACGAGGCGGCATACGCCTCGGCGAGTGGTTCCGCGAACACTATTGATGCGGGCACCCGCTGCGGTGTGACGAGCCTGCTGGGTGGTTCCGCCGGTATTTACGTGTATGACGGTTCGGATTGTGCGAAGGCTCAGGAGGCGGTGCGTCTGTTCAACAGCCGCAAGAACCAGGACGGTTCGGCGAGTGTTGAGTGGTACCAGTGCGCTACGAAGGTGCAGGGTCGCGACTACATTACGGGTGCCTGCTTCACGCAGGGTGGTGGCGTTGAGAAGCCGCGCCTGGCGTTGATTCCGGCGCAGACCCGCATGCTCTCGGGTACGCTGACTTTCGCTGAAGTCTACGGCGGCGGAACTTTCGGTCAGGGCGATTCAGCGAAGACTGTTGAGGCGCTGCGTTTCACCAGCCCGGACTCTAAGGTCGCGTGCTCGGTGACCCCGTCGGGTGTGGATTGCCAGGCGCTGGTGGGTGTGACCCTGGAGGGCTGGGATGCCGCCTCCGGTAAGGCGCAGCAGCGCGTGCACATGGTGCAGGGTCAGGCTCCCGAGGCGAGCCTGGTCGGTCAGAGCGCCACCCCGGAACCGGTGAAGACCGAGGGCATTACTGCGCTGCCGGCTGGTCAGGTGGTGACTGCGTACGGTTATACCTGCAAGTCGGTGAATACCGGTAAGGTGCATTGCGTGAGCGCGACGAGTGGTTTCACTCTTGATTCGGTGGAGGTCGGCATAGAGCGCCGCTAAACCGAGAATGAAGGCGCGCTGCGAGTAGCCGCGCTCGCCTCCATAACTGACATGCGAAGGTGCCCGGCACCCCCTCAGTGAGGGGGTGCCGGGCACCTCGGTCTTTAACGTTGCTTAGCGGAAGTTGACGATGCGAACGTCCAGCTCGGAGGAGAGCAGCGGCTCCCATGCGGCGACACCCTTCTGGAAGTGTTCGGTGCCCATGTGCTTTTCGAGCAGTTCCTGGGATTCCCAACGCTCGATGAATGCGAAGTCGGTGTCGGAGACGGCACCGAAGTCGTAGCTGACGTTGCCTTCGTCCTGGCGGCTTGCGGTCACGAGCGGTTCGATGGTCTTGAGGAATTCTTCGACGTGCTCGGGCTTGACGGATACTCCGGCGTAGACACCAATCATGGGGCTCTCCTTGTGGGGTGGTGCGGCGGTTGCCGCGTCGTATATGACTCTTTTACCGTACACCTTCACCCCTACGGCGGGGAGGTATGCGCGGGGGTTTCTCGCGCTGTGTTCTGTGCTGGGTTTTGTGTTGTGCCGGTGCGTGAGAGGAGTTGCGGTTATTCCATTCGCTAACTGTAAAAAAGGTGTTTTATATTTGCGTGCCCCTTTCTTTTCGACCTATAAAAGAATGAGGACGATACACCGCATGAATGGAAGGAGACGCGGTATGGCACACATGGGGGGTGACACTCATGGGATTTTCACCGGCGCATATCAAACGATGCACCCTGACCTGGGAGGCGCCCGACTATAGCGCCTCGTACCCTGCCGGGTACACGGATCAGGGCGTTGCTGTGATTGCGGTGGCTCAGGAGCATCGTAAGGCGCAGGGTTTTTGTTATTCCGCCTTGTCAACGGTGGTTTTTATTTCAAAGCAGGACGGCACCCGCACCGTGGTGAATGAGGAGCAGATGCTCTCTACCCACGTCCATTCCCTCATGGAGTGTTGCGATGAGGTGCATCCGCGTCTGCTGGGTCGCGCCGTGCTTTCTGCGTGGGATATGGTTCCGGAGCAGTACCGCCAGAACCTGGTGACGATTGCTGCTGACCGTAAGAATTTGAAGCAGCTTTTCCGTGATTGCGACCAGTTGAAGGCGATCATGGAGTACCGCGCCTTTGAGAAGGTGCTGGACCCGTACGATAACCATTCTTTGGGTGAAGTGCATGTGAAGCTTGCCGGCACGCCCGCGTATGAGCGGGTGCAGGCTGAGGTGTGTGCGGCACGTACCGCCGTGGATGAGATGGTGGAGGAGGCGCTGACCCCTCGACCGCTGGATCAGCTGCAGGACTATAGCGTTTTCACGGATTGTTCGTTCCGTTCGACTCACAATAAGAAGTATCAGCGTGGCGGCCGGATGGGCATCGCCGGCGTGAGTGAGGACGGCTTCTATTTTCATGCCCACTATGATGGCGTGAATATTATGACCGGTGAGCTATCTGCAATGTTGGCGGCTTATACGGTGTTCCATAGCGGTTCGCGCCGCCTGATTATTCATACGGATTCTTTGGGTGCGTTGACGTTTGTGTTGCGTTTGGCGCATAGCCGTTGGGCTTTTGAGGCGTGGGTTTCTGAGGGTATTCAGGATGAGCGTGTGGTGTCTCAGATGCGTGCTTTGACGGAGGCTATCCGCGAGAAGCGTGTGCTGGTGAAGCATGTTCCGGGCCATACGGGCCACGGTTTGCAGGAGAGTAGCGACTCTGTGTCGAAGATGCATCGCCATTTTCCGGGGCAGATTGTGGATAAGCGTCATCAGAGCGAGTTTAATCAGCGTTGCGAGTCGATTATTACTGCTTTGTCGGGTTGTGCGAAGGCTGTTCGCCTGCTTGCGCCGGAGTGGTTGCAGATTAAACCTTCTTCAATCCACACGGGAAACCGTTTATGGCGCTAAACTAGTCCAGGGTAGAAATGAACGCGCGATGCATTCGCCGCATACGAAGTTATGCGATGTCGGAGGTGTCGCGTGTTTCTTTTTGCCCTTTTGCCTTTTTCTGTGTGTACTTGTTCTATGTGTGCTCGTGTACGGCAGGTCTGTAGTGATAGATGCACAGCGGTGGGGATAGAATTGTGTGAAAACTTTTTCGATTCTCCCGATTTTTAGCGGGCGCACACTATCTTTTGGGGACCCAATTTATGCAGTTTCTTCCTCCTCCCGACTCTCCTCTATATATTCCGCTGGTGATGCTGTATGCGCTGACGACGCTTTCGCCGGTGCTTTTTATCTGCCTCTACCTGCGGGAACGCCGTAGCGTGTTTGTCGGCTGGCTACTGATTGTGACCGTGGGGTTGCTGGGTACGAGCCTGGGCGCAATGGCGGTTGTGTCAGAGAACCAGATTTTGCTGGTGCTGGCGCTCCTCATTGTTATCATTCCGGTGATTCTTTCGCTTTTTACGCCTCTGGGTTTGACCGGTCTGTTCCTTTATAGCGGTGTGCGCCTTATTGCTCGTGAGGGTTTTTCGCTCACTAATTCTTTGGCATTGGCTGCCGGTGTCGCTCTTATTGTGGGGCCGTTCTTTGTTCCCGGTTCGGTGGAGAATGTTCCGTTTGGCGGCGTGTGGGGCACTATTTATTTCTATTTTTCGCTGGTGCTGACCTATTTCACTATCTACGCGGTGGGCTTTACTGTGGCGGCAGCGTTGAACCTGGTAAATTTCCGCCAGCAGGCTGACTATGTGGTGGTGCTTGGTTCGGGTCTTATTGGTGACCAGGTGACTCCGCTGTTGGCGGGTCGTATCGATCGCGGCATTGAAATTTACCGTAAGAACCCCGGCTCGAAGCTGATTATGTCTGGCGGTCAGGGCGCGGATGAGGAGGTGCCCGAGGGCGTGGCGATGACTCGCTACGCTGTATCCCGCGGCATTCCCGAGGCGGACATTATTGTGGAGGACCGCGCGGTGAACACCCGCGAGAACCTGCTCTTCTCTTACGCCTTGATGCCGGAGGTTGCCGAGGGTAAAACCCCGAAAGTTGCTGTGGTAACAACCAGCTACCACCTGTTCCGTGCGTTGCTGTTGGCACGTTCGCTGGGTCTGGAATGCTGGGGTGCGGGGGCTCGTACGAAGCTGTATTTTGCGGTGAATGCTTTTATCCGTGAGTTTATTGGGTATTTGAGTATTACTCGCCGTCGCCACATCATCACTTTGAGCCTGTGCACGGTTCTCTACATTGCAGTGGCGCTCTTCGTGTGGTATTTGTACTCCGCCGATTTGAAGGGCCCGGGCGAACCGATGTAGCATCCAGCTGCGGCTCTAGCCGGTAGCCCCGTCCTAATGTATAGCGCTGCTCTAGCATGTGGCCCGGCGCATCCCAGCGATGGTGCATACAAAAGCTCCCCTGATCTCGGTTAATCTGAGCTTCAGGGGAGCTTTGAGGTTATTTACCAGCGTGAGTGAACATAATCTTCACAATCGCGAGAACAATAACGGCGAAGGTGAGCCACACAGCGCTTCGGAAGGTACGCCAGCAGAGCGGTTCGCCGCGGTAGCGAGCAATCGCGAAGTTGAGGCTAAAAATACGCCACACCACGGTCGCAAGACAGAGGAGAATAGTGTAGTCAAAAATGATCTCGTAGGTGGCGCCGGGCGGTAGGATTGCCGCCAGAATCAGCAACAGCACGGGGTATACGGTCGTACCCAGAATCGGGCTTGCGTTGCCCAGCGCGTGCTTGACGAATTCTCGCGGCGGGGTGCCGCCGTGCAGTACCCGGTACTCCTGCATTTCTGCGATGACGTGGGCAATGTAGGTGGTCAGACCGGTACCCGTAATGTAGAGAATCGCGGTGCCGTCAAAGATAGCGTTCGCGTCGTAGACGCTCAGCAGAGCCGCCAGCACCAAGAAATTACCGTAGGTGTACGCGGAGATGCGGTGGGCTACATCGTGTGCATCGAGTTCAGCGAATTTGCGCCGTGCTTTACGAATTAGAAGGGGCAACCGATAGTCCTTTGGCGAGTGCGGGGATGAAAACTCAGACCCTGCGAGTGTGCGAAAAATAGTTTAGAGGAGCGATGACCACAGTCGGCAGAGGTTCTCCGTCATCTTGATGCGGCGCGGGCGCTCCGCCCACTGGGTGTACAGCAGCTCGGTGCAGACCTGCTCGTATTCGGCGCATACTTCATCCAGCATCGCGACCATGCCGCGGTCAATGACGAACGTTGACACTTCCATGTTCAGTGAGAAGGAACGCGGGTCCATATTGGACGAGCCAATGAACGTAATTTCGTCGTCGACCATCATGAACTTGGAGTGCAACACGGTCGGGCTGGGGTACTGCAGAATACGCACACCCGCCTGCAGCAGCTGCTCGTAGTAGGAACGCTGCGCCATGTTCGGCAGGAACTGGTCGCCCTTCTCGCACACAATCACGGTGGTTTCAATACCGGAGTAGGCGGCGTTCGTGAGTGCCTGCAGTAGGGTCTCTTCGGGCACGAAGTAGGGCGAGCAGATGGTAATACGCCGCTCGGCGTTGTAGATCAGGTAGTTAATGAGGCGCAGGTTGTTTTCGGTTTCAAAACCGGGGCCGGAGGGCACAACCTGGGCGCGCATCCCATCCTTGTAGTAGGGGATATTGGTGTTAATTTCTGCCAGGATCAGCTGGTTCGTTTCGGAGTACCAGTCGGAGACGAAAACGGCGTTGAGCTCTTCAACGATGGGGCCGGTGCAGGAGAAGGTCAGGTCCTTCCACTCCAAGCCCTTCTTAATGTTTTCGGGCATGTCGTAGGAGCGGTGAATAGCGTTCTGCGAACCGGAGAACGCGACGCGTCCGTCCACGACGAGGACCTTGCGGTGGTTACGCAGGTCGGGTCGCTGCCACTTGAGTTTCCACGGTTTGAGCGGCAGCATGAGGCGCCACTGCATACCCGAGTCGTTGAGCATTTTCACGAGTTTCTTATAGGACGGGTATTTGCGGGAGCCGATGTGGTCGAGGAGTACGCGCACCTGTACACCGCGTTCGTGGGCTGCGAAGAGGGCGTCCCAGAGGACTGCGCTCGCCTCGTCGTAGGCGGTGATGTAGAACTCGAAGTGCACGTATTTGGTGGCGCGGTCGACTTCTTCCGCCATGGCGACCATTGCCTCGTGGTTGTCGGTGTGGAGGGTGAATTGGTTGCCGCCGACCAGGGGGAGCGAGCCCAGGGTGTAGTTGAGCTGGCTGGCTGCCTTTGCGGGGTCGGAGAGGTCGTCGGTGCGGGTGAGGAAGGGCTTGTTCTCGCTGACTTCGCGGATCAAGTCGTTCATGGCGTGTTGGCGTGCGCGGCGGTAGGCGGGCAGGCGCGAGGAGCCGAAGACGAGGAATGCGATGAACCCTACGAAGGGGATGAAGAAGATGGCCATGAGCCAGCCCAGGGCAACCACGGGTTTGCGGTTGTAGGGGAGCCAACAGAGGGCTGCGAGTCGGATGAGGATATCGGCGATGCCGAGTGCGAGGCGTAGCCAGTCTGGCAGGAAATCGAGATAGGCGGGGGCAAACAAGTTCATCCCTCTATTATGCCGATGTTTTGTGTGGGGGTGGAGCTTAGCTGGCTATGCTGTGGGCCTTAACGCCAAAAATGCACTTGAGCATTGTGTGCAGTGATGAAATAATTGCAGTTATGCAGAAAAAGGAACAGAGCCTTCGCGAACGCCGCCGCGAACAAACCTGGACGGCAATCCACGAAGCAGCCCTCAAACGCGTCCGCGAACACGGGATGCGCGGAACCACCGTTGAAGAAATCGCCCAGGAGGCGGGCGTCTCCCCGCGTACCTTCTTCAACTACTTCCCCTCCAAAGAGGATGCCGTCCTGGGTCTGCGCGAACCGGTGGTCAGCGAAGAAATCCTCGAAACAGACCGCGCCCACGAGGATGACAACACGATTATTCGTGTAACCCATCTTCTCTGGGAGGTCATTTTCCAGAGCTTCCACTACGCCAAGGGCAAGGACCCTCGAGCTCCCTATCAGGAGTTCCCCGAGTCCGCGAAGCGAATGAAAATGCACTACATGAAGTGCGAACAGGTGCTCACCGAGTACCTGAACACCATCGACTGGGTGGCTTTTGATGCTGCTGGTCGCCGCGGCCCCTTCCCGCGCCGAAACCCGGCTGACCCGCTGACCGATCACTTCCGCGAGCGATCGCGCGCAAAGGTCCAGCTTGCCTCCGCGGTGCTTCGTCAGCTGGAGTTTGCCCGCAACCTGGAGGACAAAGAGGATATCGCCCGCGGTATTCGCCAGACGGTGAAGACCTTCCAGTTCCTGCTTTTTGAGCAGAGTCGACCTGCAATCTAGCGGCGGTTCACTGCTACAAACTACAAAAGCCCGCCGGAAACCGAATCGGAGGCCCCGAATCGAGGCAACCGAATCCAGAGCCCGGCGGACACTCACAACAGACATATAGAACGTAACTAAGGATTAAACGATGAGTACAGAGGAAAAGAATCTACCTCAGCCGCCAGCCGGTGAGGCTAAGCAGGAAAGTAAAAACCGCATCCGCGCCATGTTCCTGGGCCTGGTCATTGTGATGCTCATGTCCTCGCTGAACCAGACGATTCTGGCGCCGTCGCTGCCCACGATCGTTGGTGAGCTTCATGGCGTGGAGCACATGAGCTGGGTGATTACCATTTTCATCCTGCTTTCGACGATTACGATGCCGGTCTACGGCAAGCTTTCTGACCAGTTTGGACGCAAGCCCTTCCTGATTTTTGCGATTGTTGCTTTCATGGCGGGTTCGATTGTTGGTGCGCTCGCTCAGGACATGAACTGGCTGATTTTTGCTCGTGCCCTGCAGGGTCTGGGCGGCGGCGGTCTGATGATTCTTTCTCAGGCTGTGATTGCTGATGTGATTCCTCCCCGCGACCGTGGCCGCTACATGGGTATTATCGGTGGCGTTTTCGCGTTCTCGTCGGTGGCTGGTCCGCTGATTGGTGGCTGGATTACTGAGGGCCCGGGTTGGCGTTGGGCGTTCTGGCTGAACCTGCCGTTGGCTATCCTGTCGATTCTTGCGGTGATTTTCTTGCTGCCGCACCGCCCGTTCCGTGAGCGTGAGAAGCACAGCATCGACTACCTTGGTTCGCTGATTCTGATGGCGGGTACGAGTGCGCTGGTGCTTGCCACGATTTGGGGCGGTAACCAGTACGAGTGGGCTTCGCCGCAGATTATTGGTCTGCTGATTTTCTCGGTGGTTGCTGCGCTGGTGTTCATCCCGGTGGAGAACCGTGCGGCTGAGCCGGTCATGCCCATGTACCTGTTCAAGAACCGTAACTTCTTGCTGACTCTGGGCGCTTCGCTGGCGCTGGGTGTGGCAATGTTTGGTGCGGTGGAGTATATCCCGACTTATCTGCAGATGGCGCTGGGTGTGAGCGCTACGGTTGCCGGTCTGCTGATGATCCCGATGATGGGTGTCATGCTGGTGGTGTCCATTGTGACGGGCCGCGTGGTATCGAAGAGCGGTCGCTACAAGCGTTACGTGACGAGCGGTACCGCGATTGTGGCGCTGGGCCTGTTCCTGCTGTCGACCGTGGCTATTGAGACTCCGACCTGGCTGTTCTGTGTGTACCTCGCGGTGATGGGTGCCGGTCTGGGTATGTCTATGCAGTTTTTGACTCTGATTGTTCAGAATGCGTTCTCGGTGAGCGTGGTTGGTACCGCGACGGCGTCGAATAACTTCTTCCGTCAGGTGGGTGCTACTGTGGGTGCCTCGCTGGTGGGTGGTCTGTTTACCTCGCGTCTGACCTCGCTGATTTCTGAGCGTATGCCGCAGCAGGCGCTGCAGTCTTCGGGTAGCCATGCGTCTTCGTCCCTGACTCCTGAGCTGGTGGCGTCTTTGCCGGAGCCGGTGCACGGCATCATTGTGAATGCGTATAACGATGCGCTGATTCCGCTGTTCCTGTACCTGGTGCCGCTGGGCCTGGTGTCTACGCTGCTTCTGTTCTTCATTCGTGAGGATGCGCTGGCGACGACCCTGGAGACTGAGCCGGCTGTTGATATTGCCCGTGCGGCGACCGGTGCGATTCCGGTGATTACTCCGGAGATGGCGGCGAAGGATGCGCAGGCTCTGAAGAGCATGCAGGGTCCTAACCGCAGGACGATTGCTGAGTCAGTGAGCTCGGATGCTTCGCATGAGGCGGGCTCTTCGGAGGATGGCGGCTCCTCGCGTTCCTAGAACGAGGGATAACGAAAAGGTGCGCGCCGGAGGCGTTGCCTTCCTATATAAGCGGCGCCCCGGTGCGAGTCGTGTGCTCGTGCCGGGGCGCCGCTTTTGGCTGAGTTGCCTTAACCAGTGCGCTTAAGAGGTGTGCCTTAGTGCTTGGTTTAGGGGTTGGAAGTGTTGGTTTAGTCCCTTAAATAGTGGGTTTACGTGGTGTTTTGCCCCATTAAAGCGCTTATCGAAAAGGTTATTACGTCCCTATGTCGAGAGAATTGTTTCCGATGTAAAATTTTCGTAAAAATTGTTAATCCGCCCCTTTTCCCCGGTATTCCGGGGCATTTTTTTACCCAGCTCCCTTTTAGCTTGCATACAGGCTGTTCTAAGGGGTGAAAGTGCCCAATGTGGGTTTGGTGGAAGTGTTACAGGCTATATAAGATAAAGTACATATGCTCCTAGTGACAGTCATCACGAAGCAGTGCGCTAGGACAGCATGACACACATGCCTTAACACCGACATCTACACAAGGAGGGGAACCGTCCCATGTTTAGGTACATCCTCCAGCGATCGCTGACGTACCTCGTCATGGTCTTTATTACGACCACGATGGGTTACTTTGCAGCGGTTACTGCCCTGAAGCCTGCCCTCTTGGAGCAGGAAAAGGTTCCGAAGCCTAGCCCCGAGCAGGTGAACCGTAACTTCGCATCCCTGGGTCTCGATCCCGAAATGAACCCCTGGGACCGCTACGTTCAGTGGCTGACCAATGTGGTCACCAAGTTCGATTGGGGCCGTAGCCCCAACGGCGCGTACATTAACCAGGAATTTGGCCAGCGCGTGTGGGTTTCTACCCGCCTGCTGCTGGTGGCTACCATTCTCTCGATTGTGATTGGTATTGCCCTGGGTGTGTACTCGGCAGCTCGCCAGTACAAGTTCTCTGACCGTGTTATCACCGGTTACTCCTACCTGGTCTACATCATCCCCGCTCCCGTTGCTTACTTCGTGGTGCAGCAGGGCGCGACCACTATCAACAACATCGCCGTTGCTAATGGTGGAGAGAAGATTTTCTATGTGACCGGTATTTCGACTCCGGGTCTGACCGGATTCTGGGAAATCACCATGGATATGGCGGCGCACTACGTCGTGCCGACCTTCTGTATGACCATCTTCGGTTGGGCTGGTTACCAGATTGCACAGCGTCAGTACCTGCTCGATAACGTGAACGCTGACTTCGTGCGTACCGCTCGTGCTAAGGGCTTGACCCGTAACCAGGCGATTACTCGCCACGCACTGCGCGTCTCCTTCATCCCCGTGGCACAGTCCATCGCGTACCAGATTCCGATGATTTTTGCGGGTGCATTCTTCGCCGAGACCGTCTTTGCATGGCCCGGTATCGGTAAGTGGTCGATTGACTCCATTTCCGCGCAGGACGTGAACGCTGCGACCGTGACCCTCGCGTACGGTTCTGCACTGTTCGCTGTCGGTGCGATCATCGCTGATATCGCTACCACCATCGTCGACCCCCGAGTGAGGATCTCATGAGTCAGGTAACTGCAACTTCCTCCGTACCGGTGGTACAGGAGAACGGTGACTTCAAGGTCATCAACAAGAGCGTTATTATTCTGCGCCGCTTCCTGCGTAACAAGGCTGCAGTCTTCGGTCTGTGCGTGTTCATCGGCATGGGTCTGTTCGGTCTGTTCGGTAAGTACCTGACCAAGTACAAGCCCAACGACATTGACTACATGGCGCTGGGTGAAGGCCCCTCGGCCGAGCACTGGTTCGGTACCACCATCGCGGGTAATGACGTGTTCGCCATGATGTCTGAGGCCGTCTGGACCTCTCTCCAGATTGGTGTGGTCGTCGGTTTGGCCACTGTGTTCATCTCCGCAGTTTACGGTTGTGTGATGGCGTACTTCGGTGGCTGGATTGACAAGATTATGCTGTTCATCCTCGAGACCCTGATCATGGTTCCCTCGCTGCTGATTCTGGCAATTCTGATCAACGGTCAGGTTGGTAAGCAGATTCAGAAGAGCGTCCCCACCTGGGTTCTGCTCTCTGCAGTGCTGATTGCCTTCGGCTGGATGGGTAGCGCCCGTGTTATTCGTGCAATGGCGCAGTCCCTCATCAACCGCGACTTCGTGAAGGCTGCACGCTACATGGGTGTGCACCCCTTCAAGATTGTGATGCGCCACCTGGTTCCGAACATTGGCTCCCTGCTGGTTCTGAACTTCACCAGCGGCATCATGGGCGCTGTGCTCTCTGAGGTCGCTTACTCCTTCATCGGCATCGGTATTAAGTACCCCAACTACTCGCTGGGCTCGCTGATTTCGGATGCTTCGCAGCAGATTAACACCCTGCCGCACATGTTCTGGTTCCCGGTTCTGTTCTTCTTCCTGCTGGTTGGTCCGCTGGCCCTCATGAACGACGGTCTGCGTGACGCATTCGACCCGACTTCGATGTCGGTCGGTAAGATCAAGAAGTCCAAGAAGAACGAGAAGGCAGAGGCACCCGCTGCCGCTGCAAAGGAGGCGAAGAACTAATGAGTACCTCTCCCGTTCTGAGCGTTAAGGACCTCAACGTCCGCTTCAACACTGAGAATGGCGTCGTGCACGCTGTTCGCGGTGTGAACTTTGACCTGTACCCCGGTAAGACCCTGGGTATCGTGGGTGAGTCCGGTTCCGGTAAGTCCGTTGCCTCCATGGCGATTATGGGCCTGCACCCGACCACCGCTGACATCACCGGCTCGATTAAGTACAACGGTACCGAGCTGCTGGGTCTGAGCGATAAGGAAATGTGCGCATACCGCGGCAAGGAGATCTCCATGGTCTTCCAGGATCCGCTGTCCTCCCTGACCCCCGTGTACACCATTGGTGATCAGATCGCTGAGGTGCTCAAGGTCCACAACAAGGGCATGAGCAAGCAGGCTATCAAGGACCGTTCCATCGAGCTGATGCGTATGGTGGGTATTCCTTCGCCGGCTGACCGCCTGCGTTCCTTCCCGCACGAGTTCTCCGGTGGTATGCGTCAGCGCATCATGATCGCTATGGCGATTGCGAATGACCCCCGCGTGCTCATCGCCGATGAGCCCACCACCGCGCTGGATGTGACCATTCAGGCGCAGGTGCTGGAGGTTATGCAGAAGGCTCAGGAAGAGACCGGCGCAGCGACCATCATGATTACCCACGACCTCGGTGTTGTGGCTGGTATGGCTGACGACATTCTGGTGATGTACGCCGGTAAGCCGGTGGAGATTGCGAAGGCAGAAGACCTGTACAAGCATCCCTCCCACCCGTACACCATCGGTCTGCTGGGTGCGGTCCCGCGTGTGGACCGTTCCGAGAAGGTCTCCCTGGTTCCGATTGAGGGTACCCCTCCGAACCTGATTAACCCGGTGACCGCGTGCTCCTTCCGCCCGCGTTGCCCCATCGCTAAGAGCGGTGGCCAGTGCTGCCAGGACTCCAACGGCGAGCCCGATCTGCAGCTGCTGGAAGGCGTTGGCGAGGGTCACTACTCCTCCTGCACCATCTCTCAGGAGCTGGTCGGTAAGACCGCTGACGAGCTGTACCCGGTTCCGGAACCCCCGGTATCGAAGTACGACGGTATTCCGCGTGAGGAGCGTGCCCCCGTCCTGGAGGTCCGCAACGTCAAGAAGCACTTCCCGCTCATGAAGGGTGCACTGATTAAGCGCCGCGTGGGCACTGTGAAGGCTGTGAACGGCCTGTCCTTCGATATTCGTGAGGGCGAGTGCTTCTCCATTGTGGGTGAGTCCGGTTGTGGTAAGACCACCACCCTGCTGGAAATCATGGAGTTCAATAAGAACACCGACGGTGAGATTCTGATTAACGGAACCTCCACCAAGGACGGCAAGTCCGCAGGTGAGATTCTTGAGCTGCGTAAGAACCAGCAGATGGTGTTCCAGGACCCCACCGGTGCTCTGGATCCGCGCTTTACCGTTTACGAGGTGCTGGCTGAGCCCCTGGAAAACCAGGGCATGAACAAGGCAGACATCAAGAAGCGCGTCATCGAGCTGATGCACATTGTGGGTCTGCAGCCTGACCACGTGAACCGCTTCCCGAACCAGTTCTCTGGTGGTCAGCGTCAGCGTATCGGTATTGCTCGTGCGCTTGCTGTGAACCCCAAGCTCGTGGTTCTGGATGAGCCGGTGTCCGCACTGGACGTGTCCGTCCAGGCTGGTGTGATCAACCTTCTGGAGGAGCTGCGTGCAAACCTGGGTCTGAGCTACCTGATGGTTGCTCACGACCTCGCGGTGATTCGCCACGCATCCGACCGCGTTGCAGTGATGTACCTGGGTCGTATTGTTGAGATCGGTGACGTCGACCAGGTGTTCGACAACCCGATTCACCCGTACACCCGTGCACTGCTCTCGGCGATTCCGGTTCCGGACCCCGAGGTTGAGGCAAAGCGCCACCGCATTATGCTTGAGGGCGACCTGCCCACTCCGGTGAACGCGCCTAAGGGCTGTGGCTTCTCGAGCCGTTGCCCGGTCTTCAAGCTTCTGCCTGAGGACAAGAAGCGTCGTTGCTTGGAGGAGATGCCGGAACTGACCCCCGTTGAGGGCCAGGATCACGGTTATGCTTGCTACTACCCTGAGGCTGAGGCCGCTACGGTGTAGCTCTAGAGTCGGCTGAATAAGTCGCATGTGTGCCGAGGGGCGAATATTCGTTGAATATTCGCCCCTCGGGTTTTTTATGCCCGGTATTGGTGGGCTGTACGTTGTTCGAGATTGTCACCTAGTGAGACGGTGCGAGCCGCAGAATGTGGCGCTAGGCACTGAAATCCTCCAGGAAACAGATAAAACTGCACTGACTAGGTATAACCTTTCTCACCATTCAAGATATGAATATTTATGGAAGGGCTTTCCTGCCGGCAGTAAGCCATAATTAAGCCTGTGGGTGCGCCGCTAGGGGCGTACCTCAAGGAACACATTCATAGACCGGCACTAATTCATCGCTCACCGCAGCCTATTGCGGCGCATGAGCAGGGAACCCTTGACGCTTTCCTGCAGGATTATTGAGGGTCAAACGTATAAGAGGACACTCTCATGGAGAAGAATTTCATCCTGAACCGTCGTACCGTTCTCGGTGGCGCTGCAGCACTGGGTACCGCGGGCGTACTGGCTGCGTGCGGCTCGTCCAAGGACTCCAAGGCAACCACCCAGGGAGCAACCGCGGGTACCGATGCCAAGGAACTTTACGACATTGCTGAGACCGCTGTTTCGGACCTGAAGCAGGGCGGTACCCTGCGCCTGTCTGTGACTGCACTGGGTCCGAACTTCAACCTCTTCGGCACCGGTGTTACCTCCTACACCCAGGCTGCTCTGAGCCCCATGTACTACAGCGGTCTCTGGCAGGCTAACCCCATGGGTAAGCGCACCCTGTCTACCGACTTTGCAAAGAGCTTCGAAATCGCTGAGGAAAACGGTCTGCCCGTTGTCTCCATTGAGCTGAACCCCCAGGCTAAGTTCAACGACGGTACCCCCATCGACTACAAGGCGCTGCAGGCTACCTGGAACATCCTCAAGAGCGTCGATGGCGACTACAAGATTGAGACCAGCGGTATCTACAGCAGCGTTGGCTCCGTTGAGCGCGACGGTGATGACTTCAAGGTCAAGGTCACTTTCGCAAAGCCGTACTACCCCCTGAACATCCTCTTCGGTGAAATTCTGCACCCGGCTCTGCTGGATAAGAACCTCTTCAACGAAGGCTTCGTGGACAACCCGCACCCCGAATACGCTACTGGTCCCTTCACTGTAGCTGAGGGCGGCTGGAACTCCTCCGAGAAGACCCTGACCCTGACCCGCAATGACAAGTGGTGGGGCGAGAAGCCTGTTCTGGAGCGCATCGTCTTCCGTCAGATGGATTCCGCTGCTGAGCGTGCGGCGTTCAAGAACGATGAAATTGACGCTGCTCCCGCTACCGCTGCTGCAAGCTACAAGGAGCTGAAGGAAATTGCTAACACCGAGATGCGTCGCGGTGTTCGCCTCTTCTCCGGCGGCATGGTCATGAACCCCGCCCGCATGCAGGACGTTGCTCTGCGCCGCGCTGTGGTCGCTGGCATGAACCGTGAGGCAATTGCCAAGGTTCGTTTCCAGGGTCTGGATTACGAAGAGAAGCAGCCCGGTTCGATGATTCACATGCCCTTCTCCGAGTACTACCAGGATGTCTACCCGACCCCGAACAACGATGCAGCTGCTGCATCGAAGATTCTGGAAGAGGCAGGTTACACCAAGAACGGCGAGTTCTACGAGAAGGACGGCAAGCAGGCTGCCTTCAAGTACTCCGTCTTCGGCGAGGACCCCACCTCCAAGGCTGTTGCTCAGACCGTTGTTCAGCAGCTCAAGGCTGTCGGCATTAATGTTGAGCTCGAATCCCGCGCTGCAAGCGAATTCGGTAAGGCAATGCAGGCTAAGGACTACGACGCAACTGCATCGGGCTACGCTCTGAGTGACCCGGATGCTACCCAGGCTACCCAGCAGTTCTACCTGCGTGAGAAGCCCGAGGACGCTGGCACCGACGAAATCAATGAGATGATCGAGAAGATGAAGCTCATTGCTGACGACAAGGAACGCAACCTGGCATGTAACGAGATTGAGAAGAAGCACCTCTCTGAGATTGCTGTGCTGGTTCCGCTCTTCAATGGTCCCGAGTACAAGTTCGTCAAGAAGGGTCTGCGCAACTACGGCGTTTCCCTCTACCAGGGCAATGGTATTCACTGGGAGAAGGTCGGTTGGGCTAAGTAAGTCCTCTTCCCTTCACCTACTAGGTGAATAGCCTGGAGCTATATGAAAGTGTCCACCCGGATCATCCGGGTGGACACTTTTTGCATATCTGGAGGGGTGCTTTGGGTGCTTTTGTATATCGATGTAGGGGAGCGGTGGTATAGCTATCCGGAAAAATCCGAAAAATTCGCACAAAAACAGGGTATTCATGGTATGAATATTCAGAAAATACGATAAATATTAAGAAATATTGTGAAAATGCTTGGTTTCCGCTCCCGAGGTGCGCTACAGTGGAGTCATACAAAGTTATGCAGTGCTCTGTATAAATAATCATTACTTCGGGGATACGGGATAAACCCGCCCGCACAAGACAGAAGGAAACCACTCCCATGACCGCCAACACCGCATACACCGCGAGCAGCCACGAAGCGACCAAGAACAGCTTCAGCCGCCGCGCCCTCATTGGCGGCACCGCGGCTCTGGGAGCTGTAGGTCTGCTCAGTGCCTGCGGCAACGGCAGCGCAAGCTCTGAGAAGACCAAGGCAGCCGGCGCCGGTGCCAATATCGAAGACCTCTACAACATCAACGCTCAGGACGTGAACAGCCTGAAGAAGGGCGGCACCCTGCGCCTGCCCGCCGGATCCATCGGTCCGAACTTCAATTTCTACACCCAGAGCGGTAACACCAGCGATAACGTCAACGTTATGAGCACCATCAGCCAGGCCGGCATGTGGAACCTCGACTTTGACGGCACCTACAAGCTGAACACCGACTTCGCTGTCTCCTTCGAGCACAGCAAGAAGGACGATAAGATTCAGGTTGCCGTCAAGCTCAACCCCAAGGCTGTCTTCAACGATGGCACCCCCATCACCTACAAGGCGCTCCAGTCCACCTGGAACATCTTCAAGAGCCTGGATAACGGCTACAACATCGTCACCAGCGGCATCTACGAATTCGTTGAATCCGTAGAAAAGGGCGAAGACGACTACAGCGCAACCGTCACTTTCTCCAAGCCCTTCTACCCGCTGCAGAGCCTCTTCTCTGAGATTCTGCACCCCGCACTGGAAGACGTCGAGCTCTTCAACAACGGCTTCGTGGATGAGCCCCACCCCGAGTACTGGGCTGGCCCCTTCACCCTGGCGGATAAGGGCTGGGACTCCACCGCGAAGACCTTCAGTGTTGTGCCCAATGACAAGTGGTGGGGCACCAAGCCCCTGCTGGACAAGATTGTCTTTACCCAGATGGAGTCCAGCGCTGCACGTGCCGCGTTCAAGAACGATGAAATTGACGCTATCGGTGCGAGCACCTCCTCCACCTATGCCGAGGTGAAGAACATTGCGGGTACCGAACTGCGTAAGGGCACCCGCCTCTACGCCGGTGGCCTGGATATCAATCCCCGCCGCGTCAAGGATGCTGCCCTGCGTAAGGCAATCTTCGTCGGCACCAACCGTGAAGCACTCGCAAAGATTCAGTTCCAGGGTCTGCCCTACGAGGAAGCTATCCCCGGTTCGATGATTCATATGCCCTTCTCGCCCTACTACCAGGATTCTTACCCGACCCCGAATAATAGTGTTTCGGAGGCGCAGAAGATTCTGGAGGCCGCCGGCTACACCAAGAACGGCGACTACTACGAGAAGGACGGCACGAAGGCTGGCTGCGCAGTGGTGGTCTTCGGTGACGATCCGACCAACAAGGGTAAGGCTCAGACCTTCACTCAGCAGATGAAGGATGTCGGTATCGAGATCCGGATTGATCAGCACGCCGATAGCGAGTTCGCCACCATTCTGGGCAACTGGGACTACGATATTTCCTTCAGCGGCTACTCGGTCTCTGCTGACGCGACCGAGAGTACCAAACAGTTCTACTACTCCGAGAACAACGAAGGTATCGGCAGCAAGGAAATCGATGCCCTCATCGACGCCATGACCCTCATTGAGGACGACAAGGAACGTAACCTCGCCTGCAACGAGATTGAGAAGAAGCACATGGCGGAGTTCGCCTTCCTGGGCACCATTACGAACGGTCCTGACTTTGTGATGGTCAAGAAGACTCTGGCTAACTACGGTCCGCGCCTGTACAAGTCGATGGACTGGACTGCTGTGGGCTGGATGAACTCCTAAAAGGTGCCTGTCTTGCGAGCGGGTCGAATGCGTGTGTGCGCGTTCGTCCCGCTTTGCTGTGCCCGTTGGCTATTTCTGGAGGTGGGGGAGGGATGTTGCGCGAAGGGTGGTGGGGTTGTGCCGATGTGGATTTAGACCCGTTGCATTAGGGCTGGGCGTAATAATTGAGAAATATTTATCGTGTTGCGCACCTGTAGTGATTTATGTGGTGTACACTACTAAAAATATTAAATGTGGCTTAGAACATAGCTTTAGGTCACATTATTTTGCATGGCTTGACCTGCCCGCCCATCACCGCAGATAGCAGGCGCTCCTACAGGCGGAAACCCCGCCTCCAGAGCACGCGAGCCACCCACTCTACACTGCAAACACTGTATCAGCGCAGTCCACACCCACAAGGAGCCCATCATGAGCCCCCACCCCATCCCCTCCCTCTCCGGATTCAACCCGATCATGAGCCGCCGCGTACTGTTCGGCGGCGCAACCGCCGTCGCTGCTGCCGGCGTACTGAGCGCTTGTGGCTCCTCATCCTCCAAGACTGAGCACAAGGCAAGCGAAACCCCGTTCTATGAAATCAACGAGCAGGATGCCTCGAAGCTCAAGCAGGGCGGTACCCTGAACCTGAGCACTTACTCCCTTGGTCCGGACTTCAACCGCTTCTCCCAGAACGGCTCGAGCACCTCCGTCTCCGAAACCATGGGCATTATCGCCGGTGCCGGCATCTGGCGCAGCACCTTCAAGGGCGAAGATGAGCTCGACCCCAACTACTGCCTCGGCTTCGAAGCTAAGGAAGTAGACGGCAAGATCACCGCAGAGGTTCGCCTGAACCCCAA
Source organism: Rothia sp. HMSC061E04 (assembly GCF_001813685.1). Taxonomy (NCBI): domain Bacteria; kingdom Bacillati; phylum Actinomycetota; class Actinomycetes; order Micrococcales; family Micrococcaceae; genus Rothia; species Rothia sp. HMSC061E04. The sequence continues at coordinate 117,670 of NZ_KV813697.1, forward strand.
GGCAGTCTTCAACGATGGCACCCCCATCGACATCGACGCTCTCAAGGCAACCTGGCAGATTCAGCGTGACCCCGAGGGCGCGTACAAGATTGGCGCTGCAGGTATCTACGAGTTCATCGAAAGCGTTGAAGCTATCGATGGCGACCGCTACCACGCACGCGTTGTCCTCAAGACCGCCCACAACCCCGTCAAGGGTCTGCTCTTCGGCGGAATCCTGCACCCGGCAATGCTCGACGTCACCCTCTTCAATGAAGGCTTCGTGGACAACCCCCACCCCGAGCTCGGTTGCGGCCCCTTCACCCTGGCACCCAACGGCTGGAATTCCTCCGAGAAGACCTTCACTGCTGTGCCCAACGACAAGTGGTGGGGTGAGAAGCCCAAGCTGGACCGCATCGTCGTGCGTGAAATGGCAGACGCCGCAGCTCGCGCCGCCTACAAGAACGGCGAACTGGACGTCGTGGAATCACGTACCCTCAGCGCCTACAACGAGATGAAGGACGTTGCGAACTCTGAAATCCGCCGCGGTCGCCGCCTCTTCGCCGGTGGTATGAACCTGAACGCACAGCACATCACCGATGTTGCTGTCCGTAAGGCAATCTTCCTGGGTATCGACCGTGGTGCTCTGGCAAAGATTCGCTTCCAGGGTCTGCCTTACGAAGAGGAAGTTCCCGGCTCGATGCTTCTGTTGGGTTACTCCCAGTACTACCGCGACAACTACCCGGCACGTAACCCGGAGGAAGCACGCAAGGTCCTGGAGAAGGCAGGCTACACCAAGTCCGGCGACTTCTACGCGAAGGACGGCAAGACCATCACCCTGAAGCTGACCACCTTTGGTGATGACGCCACCACCAAGGGCCAGGCACAGACCTTCATTCAGAGCATGAAGGAAATCGGCATTAACTTCGAGCTCGATTCGCGTGCACAGTCTGAATTCTCGAAGGTTGTTGGTAACCGTGAGTACGACGTAAGCATTTCGGGCTTTGGCGTAGGCTCCGAGCCGACCAGTGCAGCCGAGTACTTCTACCACTCCAAGAACTGGGACGGCGTCGGCACCCCCGAAATTGACGCTATGGTCGACGAGATGGTCACCATCCTCGATGACGCTAAGCGCGCCGAGAAGTGCAACGAAATTGAGAAGAAGCACATGAGCGAGGTTTGCCTCTTCATCCCCTTCCTCAATGGCCCGGACTTCAAGGCATGCCGCCCGAAGCTCGCTAACTACGGTGCGTTCCTCTTCAAGAGCCTCGACTGGTCTACCGTCGGCTGGATGGCATAAGCCGCAGTTTTAAGCTCCCCGCCCCTATACGTTTTCGCAGTGTCGTATAGGGGTGGGGAGCTTTTTCTTTTGGAGGGTTCAAGGCGCTTTAGCTGCCCATCGATGTGCTTTTAACGTGTAATGATTCTCAAAGCATCGGATGTGACGCGCTCGCGCGCCAATGCGACATAATATTTCATTTTTTAGTTTTCGCACGTGGCTTCCGCGTGATGATGCGGTTTCAGCCGCTGAACCCGTGATTTTTAGACGGTGTATAGTTCTTCCACGGATTGGACTGTGGTCTGCGTCGCTTCTTTTGGGGGTATACTGTGTTTCAACCACAAACAATGTGGGGGCTCTCACAAAGGTGACGGGCGGGAGCTTCGGCGCTCCCGAAAAATCGGCGCACAACACGGTGCGCTTATCGAATAGCACCTGAGCCCTCCGGCATGAGGAGAATACATGACTCATCTACGTATTAATCGCCGTACCCTGCTGACCGGCACCGTTGCCCTGGGTACCGTCGGCCTGCTCGCTGCCTGCGGCGGCGGCTCTGACAAGAAGATCAGCGGTAAGGCTGCTTCGAGCACCGAGGAAATCGTCAAGAACCTCGAAATTAACAAGCAGGACCGCTCCTCCCTCAAGCAGGGTGGCGAGTTCCGCGGTAGCGTCTCCGCTGTCGGCCCGAACTTCAACATTCTGACCCAGAGCGGCTACACCACCGAGAATCTCAGCGCATTCGGTGGCGCCTGCAACATCCCCTCCGCTATCGGCTTCACCTCCCTGAGCCCCGCCGGCGAATACAGCCTCAATGACGACTACGTCAGCGACTACAAGGCTGAGACCGTTGACGGCGTTCAGACCATCACCTTCAAGCTCAACTCCAAGGCTGTCTTCAACGACGGCACCCCCGTTGACGTTGAGGCAATCCGCGCCGCGTGGACCGTCTACCGCAACCCCGATGACGGCTACAACGTTATCGCCGCTCCCTTCTGGCAGCAGGTGGCGTCCATCGACCCCGTGGATGGCGACAAGACCCGCGTCAAGATCGTTATGTCCAAGCCCCTGTACCCCGCTGAGACCCTCGGCCTGCTCGGTCTGCACCCCGCACTGACCGACAAGGAGCTCTTCAACAACGGCTTCGTGAACAAGCCCATGGATCAGTACTGGTCCGGCCCCTTCAAGATTGGCGAGTGGAACTCTTCGGCTAAGACCCTCACGCTCGTGCCCAACGACAAGTGGTGGGGCGAGAAGCCGCTGCTGGACCGCATTATCTGGCGTGAAATGGGCGATGAGGCAGAGCGCGCAGCGTTCAAGAATGGTGAGCTGGACAGCATCGGCTTTGCTGGCCTGGCAACCTACAACGCCGTCAAGGGTCAGCCCGGTGTCCAGATTCGCTCCGGCCAGAGCGTCGGCGTGATCAACCTGCAGTTCAACCCGACCCGCGTGACCGACACCGCCCTGCGCCGTGCAGTCTTCGCCGCGGTTGACCGCTCTCAGCTGGCTAAGGTCAAGTTCGGCCAGATCAACTGGGAAGAGCCTCTGACCGGCTCCCTGATTGCTATGCCCTTCCAGAAGGGCTACCAGGACGCTATGCCCACCAACCCCGGCCCCGAGGCTGCGGCAAAGATCCTGGAAGCAGCAGGCTACTCCAAGAATGGCGACTACTACGCCAAGGACGGTAAGACTGCAGGCTTCTCCATCACCTACTTCGGTTCGGATGCAACCTCCCTGGCTCAGTTCCAGAACCTCGAGCAGCAGCTCAAGGCAGCAGGTATTAAGCTCGAGCAGGACAACCAGCCGCAGTCCCAGTTCAACTCCGTGATGGGCTCTAAGCAGTACGACTGCGCCTTCTCCGGCTGGGGTATTGGTGCTGACCCCGCAGACAGTGTTCAGTACTTCTACACCAGCGAAATCAACGAAGGTGTGGGCGATCCCGAGCTGGATAAGTTCATCGCGTCTATTTACGAGAAGGAATCCCACGAGGAGCAGTTGAAGATGGCTGCTGAGGCTGAGAAGCAGCACATGGAGAAGGTCGCTATTTACTTCCCCTACGCTAACGGCCCCAGCTACGCAGCTGTGAAGGAGAAGCTGGCTAACTACGGTCCTTCCCTCTTCGCAACCAGCTACACCGACCCCAAGCGCTGGGTCAATGTGGGTTGGCAGAACTAAAGCCACAGGTTAATTTTCTGGATTTCTATTCGGTAGTTTCTGAATTTTTGGAGGCGCCGGCATAAGACTCCGGAAGGGTAAAGTCCCGCGGTATTCCGCCTTAGAGGCGGGGTGCTGCGGGACTTTTCTGCGTTTTTGATGGGTGGTTCTGTGGTGGGGTGGTTTCGGGAATGAGCTGAAATATTTCCCCTAAAACGGTGAACTGGGTCATAGTGGGTGGGAAATGTGTGTATACTATTGCCAATGCAAAATGTGCGTGCTGTCACAAAGGTGTGCGGGTTGTGTTCCCCCGCGTACAGCAAAGCAGCATCCCACCTAACTGAGGAAAACTAATGACCACTTTCACCCTCAACCGTCGTACCCTGCTCACCGGCACCGTTGCCCTGGGCACCGTCGGCCTGCTCGCAGCCTGCGGCGGCAACTCCTCCAAGAACGAGAACAGCGCTCTCTCCGCCGGCGACGACCTGTCCAAGGCAGTCTCCTACAACGAGAAGGACCGCTCCGCCCTCAAGGACGGCGGCGAGCTACGACTGAGCGCTGACGGCATTGGCCCGAACTTCAACATCCTCAACACCAACGGCTACACCGCCGGCAACCTGAACATTCAGGCAGCCATCAACTCCGCCTTCACCGGCGGCTTCTACGCCGACTTCCGCGGCGAGTCGCACATGAACGAGGACTACGTCACCGAATACAAGGCGCAGACCGTTGACGGCGTGCAGACCGTGACCTTCAAGATCAACCCGAAGGCAGCCTTCAACGACGGTACCCCCATCGACGTGAACGCCGTCAAGAGCTACCAGACCATCTACACCGCCGCGGCATCCGGTTCGGACTACCAGATTACCCCCTCGCCCATCTGGGAACAGGTCGCAAGCGTCGAGGCTGTGGACGGCGATACCCGCCACGTGAAGGTCACCATGTCCAAGCCCTGGTACCCCATCGAAGGCAGCTTCACCTCGTTCCTGCACCCGGCATTCGCCGATCCCAAATTCTTCAACGACGGCCTGAACGACAAGCCCCTCGACCAGTACTGGGCAGGTCCCTTCAAGGTCGGCGAGTGGAACTCCTCCTCCAAGGTGCTCACCGTCGTCCGCAACGAGAAGTGGTGGGGCCAGAAGCCCGCTCTTGAGCGCATCACCTGGCGTGAAATGAGCTCCCAGGCAGAGCAGGCAGCTTACAAGAACGGCGAAATCGACTACGTGGATGCCAGCACCCTCAGCTCCTACAACGAGCTCTCCGGCGTGGCAAACACCGACATTCGCAAGGGTAGCGCTCTCAGCGTGGGCAACTACGAAATCAACCCCGAAAAGGTGCCCCTGCCCGTCCGCCGCGCATTCGTTGCAGCCCTCAACCGTGAGCAGCTGCAGAAGCTGCGCTACGAGAAGCTCGGCTGGAAGGAAACCCTGCCCGGCTCCATGTGCATGCTGCCCATGCAGGAAGGCTACCAGGACAACTACCCGACCAAGCTCGGCAAGGACGTCGCTACCAAGATCCTTGAGGACGCAGGCTACACCAAGTCCGGTGACTACTACACCAAGGACGGCGCTAAGGTCTCCTACCCGGTCATCACCTTCGGTAGCGACCCGGTTGTCAGCTCCACCGCGCAGTTCCTCGTCCAGCAGATGAAGGAAATCGGCGTTGAACTGACCATCGAGAACCACGGTGCCTCTGAAATGTCGAGCATCATCTCCTCGAAGAACTTCGCGATTAAGACCGGTGGCTACGGCATCACCACCTCCCCGGTGGATGCGGCGAACTACTTCTACATCTCCGAGACCAACAACGGTCACGGTAAGGATCTGGACTCGCTGGCAGCAACCATGATGTCCACCGAGGACCCGAAGGAACAGCTCAAGATCATGAACGAGCTGGAGAAGCGCCACCTGGACGAGGTCGCCATCTACGTGCCCACCCACAACGGCCCGAACTTCAAGGCGTGCCGTAAGGGCCTGGCGAACTACGGCCCCATGCTCTTCGGCCTGCCCTACTACAACCCGAACGTATGGATCAACGTCGGTTGGGAGAAGCAAAACTAAGCGTTGAGCACCGCTCACACACTCCATAAGGGGTAAAAGCGCTACAGCGGCGTGTTACAAAAGGATTAAAACCTTCTGTAGCACGCCGCTTTCCCGTTCCTAAGAGAGTCGCACGGATATACTTAAAACAAATGTGGGCATTCTGCCCGCAACCCCGGCAGAGACTGTCCTCCCGCCGGGTTGGAGTGTGGGTTACGCACCGTTCGCGTACCGCCTCCACAACACTGCGAATACTCTAGGAGAAATTCCATGAAGAGCATGTCTGTCTCTCGCCGTACCCTCCTGACCGGCACCGTTGCCCTCGGCACCGTTGGTCTACTGGCTGCCTGCGGCAGCTCGAAGGAAAAGGTTGGCGGTAGCGCCGCTAACAACGCTGAAGATATTCTGAAGAACCTTCAGGTCAACAAGCAGGACCGTTCCTCCCTCAAGCAGGGTGGCACCCTGACCCTCGCGGCTACCGCCCTGGGCCCCAACTTCAACCTGCAGACCCAGAGCGGCTACACCTCCAGCAACCTGGACGCTCTGGCACCCTGCAACATTCCCGCCGTGATGGGCTTCTACACCATGAGCCCCGAAGGCGAAGGTACCCTCAACCCCGAGTTCTGCACCGAGCACAAGACCGAGACCGTCAATGGCGTGCAGACCGCGACCTTCAAGATCAACCCCAAGGCTACCTTCAACGACGGCACCCCCATGGACGTGAACGCTGTTCGCGCCGTGTGGAAGGTCTACCGCGCAACCACCGACAACCCCTACCACATCACCGATAACACCATGTGGCAGCAGGTTGAGAGCATCGAGGCTGTGGACGGAGACAACTTCCACGTCAAGGTCACCATGAAGGCTCCGTACTACCCCTCCGAGGGTCTGTGCGCCTTCGCAATCCACCCCGCACTGGAAGACGTCAACCTCTTCAACGAAGGCTTCGTTGACAAGCCCCTCGACCAGTACTGGGCTGGCCCCTTCAAGGTTGGCGAGTGGAACTCCTCCCAGAAGGTTCTCACCCTGGTCAAGAACGACAAGTGGTGGGGCGAGAAGCCGGTGCTGGACCGCATCATCTGGCGTCAGATGGACTCCGAAGCAATCCGTGCAAGCTTCAAGAACGGCGAACTGGACGCCTTTACCTTCGTGGGCGCAACCAGCTACAACGCTGTGAAGGGCCAGGCAGGCACCGAGATTCGCCAGAGCCAGAACACCAACGTCAACATCATTCAGCTGAACCCCAAGCGCATCGAGGACCTGGCACTGCGCCGCGCAATCCTCGCTTCTGTGGACCGCGAGCAGATTGCTAAGGCATACTTCTCGCAGCTCGGCTGGACCGAGCCGCTGCCCGGCTCCATCATCGCAATGCCGTTCCAGAAGGGCTACCAGAACAACTACGCTGGTGACACCGGTGCACAGGCAGCTGGCAAGATTCTGGAGGCCGCAGGCTACTCCAAGTCCGGCGACTACTACGCTAAGAACGGCAAGGTTGCTGGCTTCGCTCTGACCTCCTTCGGTTCCGAGGCTGTCTACCAGGCGGTCTACCAGATTCTGGAGCAGCAGCTGAAGTCCGCAGGTATCCGCCTGAGCGCTGACAACCAGCCGCAGTCGAACTCCAACTCCGTGCTTGGCCAGAAGAGCTACGAAGCAATCTTCACCGGTTGGGGCGTTCTGCCCGACCTGGCTTCCTCGGCACCCTACTTCTTCACCACCGAGGTGTTCGGAGTCGGTGACCCCGAAGTTGATAAGCTCATCGAGAAGCTGCAGAACACCGAGAAGGAAGACGAGCGCATCAAGATCGCTAACGAGGCGGAGAAGCTCTACTACGAGAAGGTCGCAGTGTACCTGCCCTACGCAAACGGCCCGATGTACGCCGCTGTCAAGGCTAAGGTTGCGAACTACGGTCCGTCCCTGTTCAAGCAGAGCTACACCAGTGCTGACTACTGGGTCAACGTTGGCTGGCAGGAGTAGTACCGCTTGCGGTAACGCTCTAGCCGTCCTGTAGGACAACAGAATCCCGGGTGCTCTCATACAGAGAGTGCCCGGGATTTTTCTGTCCCGCTTGTTCTGCGTCCTTTAGCTGGATACATTAGCGGGATATGTAATTACAAAAAAGAAGGGGAGGGGAACACCGCCCTAATACCGCCCTAACCGGTTGCTACCACTCACCCAGGTACAGGGCGCGCTCCTGCAGGTACCTCAACATCTTCGGGTTCTGCCGCAGATAGAAGATACGGTAAATGCCGCCTCCAGCAACGATGAAAGCCAGCGGGAACCCCAAAATCACGAGCACACGGCTCATATTAGCGGACAGGTCAAAAGGATCACCGCTGGTTGCCACCAGCACAATCCAGAGAGAATAGCCCACGCAGGCGAGCAGAGTGCCCCACATGCCGCGCACGAGCCAACTCACCAGCGTTACCGCAATGACCCACGCCAGTGCCAACGTGAACTGGTGCCGCTCCGCCTGAGCCCATGGGAGCGCCCCCACGTAAATAATTGCGGGGATGCCCAGGTACCCGGGGATATTCAGCGAGGCAAGAATGTTCACACAAAAATAGCCCAAGAAAATAGCGCTCAACGACGAGGACAGGAACAGGTGCAGGGGAATCATGCCGTCACCGCTATAGACGGCGGTCGGGCCAGCGTACACGGTTTCAAACATGAGGGTCAGCGGAGTCATCATGTACTCAATCCAGATGGCCAGCGCAAAGGCACCGAAAATGCCCAGAGCCTGCATCAGAGCAATCAACCGTGAACGCGCATCGTGAGGAATGGTGAAGCTCTGACCCTTCGCCTTGACGCCGCAGAGATGAACGACAGCTACCATTGCCGCGATGCACAGTATCCAGCGCACGAGGACCCCAGGCAGCTCAGGAAGACCTCTCATAAGCCCTCGTAGCGGGGTCACCCCAGGCTCCGGGGAGCAGTGTAATAGCGTGAGTACCCTCGGGGAGGCTGGTGGAGGAAGCAAGCCGGTGCGGCTCGTAGATAACCCACCACAGAAGGCAGGCTGGAATCAGCGCGGAGAGCTTACGCAGCAGAACCGGGAACGGCGCTGACTCGTAGACGAGCGCCTCAAGATTGAGCCGGCGCATCAGCCGCCGAACAGGAGAAAGAGCGCGTAGCTCTTTTTGCTGCTCTTCCCACACCTCGGTATCCCATGTCCTAGTATCAGAAGACATCATCGTATTCCCTATCACTTGAGAACTTCCTTGTTGGGCGTATTCTTACACTAGCATAAATACCCCCCCCGGCTAGTGCCTAAACCCCAGCAAACCCGGTCTAGCAAACCCTGTCCAAAGAACCAGCACATCAGGAAACAGGACATAAGGGAAAGGGGGTATAGAGGAAAGGGAGCATAAGGAAAGGGACCCCACCACAATGGTGGGGCCCCTTAGAGCTTAGAAAGCGAACTACTTAGTGGTCACCTTCAGGACAGTGCTCAGGTTCTGGTGAGCAACGCCCGGCAGACCCTTAACCTCAGCGAACTTGCGGGTGTTGGTCACAATAACCGGGGTAATCAGCGGGTAACCCGCCTCCTTGATAACCTCAGGATCGAACTCAATCAGAGCGTCGCCAGCAGCAACAACATCGCCCTTAGCAACCTTCACGCTGAAGCCCTTACCGTCCAGGTTCACGGTATCCAGACCAACGTGAATCAGCAGCTCAATGCCGTTCTCCAGCTTCAGACCCACAGCGTGGCCCGAGGGGTAGGTTGCAGCAACCTTACCGGCTGCGGGAGCAACAACAGTGGTACCGGTCGGCTCAATAGCCACACCCTCGCCCAGCTTGCCAGCAGCGAAAATCGGGTCCGGAACATCAGACAGAGCAACAGCAGTACCCTCAATGGGAGCGTGCAGCTCAATGACCTCACCGGCGGAAGCAGCGGGTGCAGCAGCGGCGGTCGCAGTAGCGGCAGCAGCCGGAGCAGCCTTAGCGGCAACAGCCTCAGCCTTGGGAGCGGCCTCAGCATCCTCAGCCTTACGCTCCGCAGCGTGCCTTACAGCGTCAGCCTTCGACTCGTAACCGAACAGCAGAACACCGGTCATAGCGCCGAAGAACGCAATAGCCAGACCAATCACGTACAGGTAGGAAGGCTGCATAGCCGGAATCGACAGCAGCGAAGTGAACGCGAACGCGTAGGACTTAACGCCCAGGAAGGAAATGGTAGCGCCACCAATAACAGCGGGAACCAGAATAATCGGAATCACGCGCTTGTAACGGAGCACAACACCGTACAGGGACGGCTCAGAAATACCACCGAGCAGACCGGACATCGACGCACCAACAGCGGTCTGGCGCAGCTCGCGGTCGTGCTTAGCCTTAATAGCCACACCTGTCACAACACCGAACACAGCGAAGTTGTATGCACCCATCGGGGACTGAATGAAGTCAGTACCCATGGTCTGCAGGTTGTTAATCATGACAGCGTTCAGCGGCCAGTGCAGACCCAGCGGAACCATGAACAGGTACAGGCCAGCAATCAGAGCACCAACCAGAGCCGGAGCAACATCGTTAATCATCTTCAGGAAGTCAGAGATGCCCATAGCCACACCGATACCGATGGGGCCAACCAGGAACGCGGTCACCGGAACCAGAATCATGACCGAAATCATCGGCACGAACACCATCTGCAGCATCGAAGGAATAACCTTCTTCAGGAAGCGCTCAAGCGGAGCCAGCAGAGCAACAGCTAGCAGCGGGGGGAAGACCTGGCCGGTGTAGCTGAATGCGTACAGCGGCAGATCCAGACCGAAGAACGGAACGTTCAGAACCTTGGTGGTCTTGTCAGCCAGAGCAGTCAGATCGGTGAAAGTACCGGTCATCAGTGCAGCGGGGATAGCCGCACCAACCCACATGTTCGCGCCCAGACGCTTAGCAGCGGTAGCACCCAGCATGATGGGCATGAAGTTCAGAACCGACAGCGAAGCAGCCTTCAGAATGTACCAGAAAGCGAACTGCTGCATCCACTGGGTGTTCAGAGCCTTAGCAGCCTCCGGGTCAGCCACACGAGCACCGTTAATGATGTCGATGTTCACGCTTTGACCGGTCAAGTCAGTGTACTGGCCGAAGAAGCCCAGCTGCTGCAGGAACACAATCAGGGTCAGAATCATCGAGGTACCCAGAAGTGCCCACAGCAGAGGACGGAAGGAGTCAGACAGAACGTCGAAGACGTTGGTAAGCCAGCCGGACTTCTTGCCCTCAGCCTCAACCTTGGTGTCACCCTCAGCGTGGCCGGACATAGAAGGCAGAGCGTTGATTTCGTTGTACACAGCCTCAACGCGATCGCCCAGAACAACCTGAGTCTGGCCGGACTGCTCAATCACAGAGAGAACGCCGGGCAGGCCCTCAATCTTCTTGTTCTGCACTGCATCGTTAGACACAGGAGTGACACGAAGGCGGGTTGCACAGTGAGTAATGTGCGCGATGTTCTCGGGGCCACCCAGGCCGTCAAGAATCTTCTCGCCAAGTTCGCGGTTATTCACGATACTTCCTTAGATATGCGGTCAATGTCTATACGGTTGCTGCCGGAGGCTGTGCCTACCTGACGTTGCGGTAGCCGAGAAAGCCCCGGAAAACACGTCCAGAAAACACAAAAGACCCGAGTCTCTCGACCACCGGAAGCACTACACTCGTGCCCACTATGGAGCTTCGGTACAGCAAATAGAGGGGATTCTCGGCAGATATATGCTGCCGTCCCATACGGTGTTGAGTAACTCAGGTCTTGCCTGCCAAACCAGTAACAACCCTGAAGAAGGTTTCCCTTCTCAAATAGTTCCCTGTAACTCTAAGGGTTTTCCCAGGTTAAGAGCAAGGTGAGAGGCAAAAGCTATCAGAAGCTGTTAAATATTTCACCCAAGTGATAGATGGGACACACCCTCGGTGCTGCTAGTAGGAGTACTCCGGCTGGTTCCGGAACACTACGGAGGGGATGCTTGCGAAGACACGAAAGGGCCCCGCATCCACAGGATACGGGGCCCACACGCTACCGAAGCAGCTACCTTTCCGACTAGCTACTTAGTCGGGAAGAAATTTAGCGGAGCAACCTCCAGCTCAGGGTAATTACGCTTCTGCCAACGGCGATTACGATGCGCATTCACCTCAATCAGCGCGGCACCCAGAGCACCGGCACCCAGAGACGTCCACAGCAGATGCGGAAGCACAGTAACGAACTGGTGGTACTCCACCAGAATCGGCACGAACAGCGCCGCGAAGAACACCGCCAGCAACGCGCCAAACAGCAGAACACGAGCACGGTTGAACGGACGAGCCACCGCAGCCAAGTTCCACAGACCCATCATCACCAGGGTAATGAACGAAGCCGTCTGAATCTGACGGATATCCTCAACACCCATGCCGCGAGCCGTGAACGTCACCGCCAACAGCATCGCAACCACAATAATCGAGTTCGGAACCGTGTAATTCAGCACGCGGCGCAAGAAGCCCGGCACGTAACGGCGCGAATTCGGCAGCAGAGTCAACGCGAAGGACGACGCACCCACAATCAAGAAGTCCGCAGTCGAGTACTGACGCGGCAAGAACGGGAAGGTCAAACCGAAAATACTGAACAGAACACCCAGAAGAATCGCGAAACCAGTCTTCGTCAAGAACAGGTTCGCCACCATCTCAATGTTCGTAATGACCTGACGGCCCTGCTCCAACGCAGCCGGCAGAGACGAGAACTTACCGTCCAGAAGAACCAGGCGAGAAACAGCCTTCGTCGCCGGAGCAGCGTTACCCATCGCAATACCCAAGCTTGCATGCTTAAGCGCCAGAGCGTCATTAATGCCGTCACCGGTCATCGCCACCACATGGCCGCGCTCCTTCAGAGCAATCACCATGTTCTTCTTCTGCTCGGGCGACACACGACCGAAAATATTGTGAGTAACCGCAGCCTCAGCAAGCTCCGGACCGTCCTCAGGCAGAGTCGACGCATCAACCGCGCCCGCAGACGTATCCATGCCCGCAGTCTTCGCAGCCGCAGCTACAGTGAACGGGTTATCACCCGAGAAGACCTTCAGAGTCACACCCTGACGGTGGAAATACTCCACAATTTCAGGCGCATCCGCACGCACATTCTCACGGAAAATCACGAACAGAACCGGGGCAGCATCCGACGGGATCTTCTGGATTGGCTCATCCTTCTCATTGCGAACCACCGCAGAAGCATGCGCCAAAACCATCGTGCGCAGACCCAGCGCCGCCAGCTCAGCGGCACGCTCACGCTCAGCGGTGCCCTTGGCGAGAAGTGCCTCCGGAGCACCCAGAAGCCAAGCACCCGAATCCTTAAACTCAATCGCGCTAAAACGCAGCGCCGACGAGAACGGCACAATACCGCTCACCGAAGCCGAGGAAGCATCCGGGAAACCGCCGGTCAGAGCCGCCGCAGTCGGGTTCGCGTTCTCATCGTGACCGAACCACGCCAGCGCCTCATTCCAACCGGCGGGCAGAGAAGCACGCCAGGAAGTGTGCTCAGCCGAGTCAGCATCGGGGCCCTCAGCCTCAGCAACGGTGTCCAGCGGGCGCACCGAATCAAAAATCACGCCACCCTCGGTGAGAGTGCCGGTCTTATCGAAGCAGACCACGTCCACACGAGCCAGAACCTCAACCGCAGGCTGCTCCTGCACCAGGATGTTGTGTTTACGACCCAGCGCCACAGCCGCCGCCGCAAACGCCAGAGTAGTCATCAGTGCCAGGCCCTGCGGAATCATCGAAGCAACCGAAGACACCACCGCAATAGAAACCTGCTCCCACAGGTGGTTCTGCTGCACGGTCTCCAGGCCGCCAGCGGCCTGAATCTGACCCCACGACACCACAGGAATAATGACCGCAAGACCCACCGTAATCCAGCGGACCACACGGTTCAGCGCATCACGCAGCTCGGACTGAATACGTGAGAACTGGCGCGCCTCATCAGAAATCTTGCTTGCACGAGAATTAGCACCCACGTGAGAGAGCAGGACGCGGCCAGTACCACCCAGCACACTCGACGCCGACAGCACCATATCGCCGGGGCGCTTAGCAATCGGGTCGTTCTCACCGGTCAGCAGGGACTCATCCAGCTCCAAAGAATCGGAGGTGAGTACAACAGCATCCGCCGGAACCTGATCGCCGCGCTTGAGGATGACAACGTCACCCTCAACCAGCTGCTCCATCGGAACCTCAACGCTTTTGCCGTCACGCACGGCAGTAGCGGGGGAGCGGTCCAGCAGGGAGATGCGGTCCAGCTCAAGCTTCGCCTTGTACTCCTGCACAAAACCAATCACCACGTTAGCGATAACAGCCCCCAGGAAGAGCAGATCAGCCCAACGCTGGTACATGATCACCACGGCACCACAGGCACCCAACACAAAGTTGAAGACCGTGAACAGGTGCGCACGCATAATGCTCCACAGCGTGCGAGAAGACTTATTGTTCTGGGTATTGACCCTACCCTCAGCAGTCAGGCGGGCAACATCATCGCTGCTCAAACCGTGCTGGGCAATATCGAAAGATCCGCTATGCGGTGTTTCAGAATATTCGGGAATGTAGCCGGCAACGGCAGGCGCTGCCGTTTTCTGCTGAGGATCCATGCGGGGGTCTCTTTCTCGAATGGATGGAATGCTGAACTGAATAGAGTTCAGTATTGCGGACACTACCTTTCAGTGTATCCGTGCAGGAGGGGATAAAGATAATCTCCGCCCTGTAATGAACTGATATTTACAGCCATTCCAGAACGGAGATTTAATATATGCGAATACTGGCATATTTTGAGGTGGAAAGTGTTTGCGGGATGGTTCACTAACGCCCTATAAAATCAGCGCGCCAGCAGACTCAGCACGCTAGCAGACTCAGCGTTCCGGCAGAATCAATAAACGATTCGTCACCGGATGCCTCAACACCTCAATCGGATGCTGATACACCTCAGACAACAACTCCGCCGAACACACCTGCTCAGGGGCGCCCGAAGCAACCACCTCACCACCACGCAACAACACCATACGGTCAGAATACGCAGCCGCCACATCCAAGTCATGCAGCACCGTCAACACGGCAGCACCCTCAACAGCCAACTCACGGCTCACCCGCAACGTCTGCTCCTGATGCGTAATATCCAACGCCGCAGTCGGCTCATCCAAAAGAATCAGCGGGGTCTGCTGAGCGAACACACGCGCCAAATGCGCACGGCCACTCTCACCACCGGACAGAGTCGTAATATCGCGATCCGACAAATGAGTCACCGACGTACGCTCCATCATTGAAGCAACCACGGCGTCATCCTCTTCAGCGCGCTCCGTGCCCTTCCACGGGGTGCGGCCCATCTGAACCACCTCATGCACCGTGTACGAAAACGCCACATTCAACTTCTGCAACAGCATCGCACGCTGACGCGCCATCTGACGGGCAGGAATTGAACCCAGAGGGGCGCCATCCAACAGAATCTCACCGCCACTGGGGGCAATATCACCAGCAATCACACCCAACAGAGTCGACTTACCGGCACCATTAGGGCCAATCAGCGACACAACCTCGCCCGCAGCAACAGACAAAGACACATCATTCAAAATCTGACGCCCACCAGCGTTAAAACACACACCGGACAGGCTCAACAATTCACTCACGAAGCACCTCCGCCCTGACCCAGGGAACGACGCAACAACACGAAGAACGTCGGGCCGCCCACCAAAGCCGTAAAAATACCAATCGGCAAATCAGCAAAAGGTACCAGCGTACGCGCACCCAAATCAGACAGCGCAATCAACAGCGCGCCGCCCAATGCCGAAGCCGGCAACAACACACGATTCGACGGACCCAAAATCATGCGCAACAGGTGAGGAATAATCAGACCAATAAACGCAATAATGCCCGCATACGCCACCGCAGCACCCGTCAACAAAGCCGTCGCCGCAATAGACACCGCACGCAGGCGCTCCACGTTCACACCCGAATGCTGCGCCGCACGCTCACCCAACGCCAGAACATCCAGCGAAGAAGCCATCACAAAACACGCCACCAAGCCAATCAGAATAACCGGCCACACGCTCGCCACAGCCTTCCATGTGGAACCGTTCAGCGAACCCATCTGCCAGAACACAATCTGATCGCGGCTCGTCGTATCAGCAATAAACATGAGGAACGCAATAATCGCATTCGCCACCGCAGTCACCGCAATACCCGTCAAAATCATCGACAGGACCTTCGCACGACCCGAAGAACGCGACAGGAAATACACCAGCGCAGTAGCCGCCAACGCACCCACAAACGCGAATGCAGGAGTCGTGAAAATACCGAAGAACTGCAGGTTCAACACAATCGACAAACACGCGCCAACCGCCGCACCTGAGGAAACACCAATCACGCCCGGCTCAGCCAACGGGTTACCAAACACCGACTGCATCACCGCGCCGGAGGTACCCAAAGCGGCGCCCGCCAGCACGCCCAACAGCACACGCGGGAAACGGATATTCCACAGAGTGCTATCCGCCAGCTGCATCGCCGGGTTCTCCGGTGCCAGGCCCAGGCGGCGGCCCACAGAAGCAACCACCTGATCAATCGGGATATTGTACTGACCCAAACCCGCAGACAGCACCATCACAACGCACAGCGCCACCGCCAAAAACGTAAACGTCAGACCGGCACGACGCCGACGCGAAGCGCGATAATCCCGCGCACCCGTAGCACTCTTCACGGCAGCCACTACTGGGCCCCCGCAGGAGTCGAGTACGCAGCCTTAGCCAGCGAGAGCAACACCGCCGGAGTATTCGGGCCATAGGACAGAATCTGGCCGTCGCCCATATCAATAATGCGCTTATTCTTACCAGCAGTCGTCTCACCCACACCCGGGCGAGCCAAGAAACCATCCAAACCGCCGGTGGACTTAATGCCGCCGCTCATGGTCAGAATGACATCCGGGTTCAGCTTCACCAGCGCCTCACTGGTCGCCGGAATAATATTCGTCGCGTTCTGCTCAGACGCCACATCCTTGCCGCCAATAGCCTGAATCAAATCGTCAGCGCCCGAACCCTTGCCGAGCACAAAGAACACGCCAGCAGTACCGCGCACGTACAGGAACGCGAACGACACCTGCTGTGCACCCTTCGGGGCGACGTCCTTGAGCACCTGCAGGGCATAATCCAGGTCCTGCTGCACGCGGGTAGCAACCTGCTCGCCCGCCTCCGGAACACCCAGTGCCTGCGAAACAGCCTTGAGCTGCGGAATGATCTTATCCATACGACGCTCATGATCGAAGACCACCACGGTCACGCCCGCTGCGCGCAGCTGATCCACAATCTCAATCGGGCCGTTGCTCTTATCCCACAGCACCAGGTCCGGGGAGGTCGCCAGAATCGCCTCAGCGTTCAGGTCGTGACCGTTCTGGGTCACCAGCGGCAGGTGAGCCAGCGACTGCTCCGTCGAGGAGGTGACACGGCCAACCAGACGACCGCCCAGGCCCAGCGCAATCATCTGCTGAGCCAGAGTGCCGTACAGGTCCAGTGCCAGCACACGGTCAGCGGACTTAACGGTCACCTCAGTGCCGTTGAAATCCTTGAACGTCACGGGGAAAGCCGGAGTGGGGGTATCGACCATCGGCTGAATTTCGGGGGTATCCGCGGCGCTATTGGGGCCGCGCAGAGCCTTCTGATCTGGGGCAATAGAAGAACGCAGCTGATCGGCAAGGCTCTCCAAAACGGTGCGGGTGCTCTGCTCATCCACCACAGCCTGCGAAGTACTTGAAGAAGCGGCAGGGTTCTGAGTACCCACACCGCAAGAGCTCAGCAGGAACGCGGAAGTGATGGAGAACGCCGTATACTTCACTGCATCGCGGCGGTTCAGGGCAGAAGAAGAAAGGGAAGAAAACATCGTCGTCTCACAGAAAAAAGGGAACTAGAAAAACTGGGGTAGGCGCCGGGGTAAAACCTGGTACCTGAAGCGGGGGTGCAGTGAAAATCTGCACCCCCGCATGGGCCGTGTCGGCTCACCGGTGAACCTTATGGTTGAGTCTCACGGGCAAGCCGACAGCGTGGGCATCCTCGTGAGGTGCCGTTATGCCTTCTTGCGGCGGCGAGTGTATACGACGGTACCCGCGCCGGCTGCAACAGCGATGAAGCCTGCAACCAGGGTGCCCTCAACACCGGAGGCGCCGGTGGAAGCCAGAGGCTTGCCGGTGACCGGGTCGCAACCCTCACCCTCGTAGACAGTCTCGGACACGGTCTTGGTGGTGGTCTTCGCGCCGTTAATCGCCGCGGAGAAGCTCAGCGGAGCCATGTCCTTACCGGCGTCGTAGAAGCCAGCAAACGCCTTCGCGCCCTCAGCGGTCAGGGTGGTTGCCGCACCGTTGACGCTCACAGCGTCAGCGGAGCTCTGCAGACCCGAAAGATCCACCTTCAGCAGTGCCACCTCACCGTAGTTAGTTGCCTTGCCGGAGGGGTCATTGCTGTTCATGGTCGCGTAGAGAGTGCCGGAATTACCGTTAATCTCAAGGCGCGGGTTCGCAATGGTGGTGTCCAGAATGCCGTGGTGACCGGTGAAACGAACCGAACCGCTGAAGGAGATGGAACCCTTACCGCCCTTGAAGGTGCCGGTGCCGTTAGACCAGTTGAACGCATCCGAAGAGTAGGAGGTGCCGTTCAGCTCCCAGCTACCGTTCGCGATGCCGCCGCGCACGTAGTTGCGGAAGGAATCACGCACGCCCCAGCCAAGGTTTGCGCTCTTAATGGTGCCGTCGGATGCGCCCTGCTCCTGCACCTCGCGGGTGCGGGTGACGGGTACGCAGACAGGCTGTGCCGGGTTGTTGCTGACAGAACTGTTCGAGGAGAAACCGCCGTTAGAAATGCTGCCGGAGGTGCCTGCCGAACCATTAGAACCGGAGCCGTTAGCGCCGGAGTTACCGGAGGCGTTCGAGGAGCTGTTATCGGAGGAGCCGTTCTCAGAACCCTTGTTATCGGAGGACTTATTCTCAGAGACGCGGGGAACCTCAACGGTGTTCTCCGCGGTCTGCTCGCTGAGCTTTACGGAGAAGCTCAGCGGCGCCATGGCGTTGTCGGCACCGCGGTACTGGCCCGCGAAGAGCACGTCGGAACCTTCAGCGGTGAGCGCGACTGCTGCGTTCTGTGCGGAGAAGACGCCGTCCTTCACGCTCGCGCCGGAGAGGTCCACCTCGGCGATAGCCAGGCCGGTCTTAGAAACGGACTTGCCGTCGCGGGTCAGCGCGTCAACGTCAGCAACCAGGGTGCCCTTGCCGTTGACGACGACCAGGCGCATGTTCTTGATGGTGCTCTTGAGCTGACCGTTGTGGCCGGTGAACTCTGCGGTGCCCGCGAAGTTGATCTGACCGGTCTTGGTCTCGGGGTTGTACACGCCGGATGCCTGAGTGTACTTGAAGCCGCCAGCCGCGGTCTTCTCCATGCCCTCAACGTTCACGGAGCCGTGCGCGAAGCCGGTCAGGTACTTCAGGAAGGACTCGCGGATATCCCAGCTGAGGGTGCCGGACTCGACGACGTTGCCGGTGACCTTTTCTTCACGCTTGGGCTCGGTGGTTGCGGCGGGGGAGGAGGGAGCTGTGGAGGTGGGAGCTGCGCTCGGTGCTGCAGAAGTGGGCTCTGCGGGCTTGGGTGCCTCGCTGGTCGGTGCGGAGGAAGGCTCTGCGGTCGGCGCAGCACTCGGCTCGGCGCTGGGTTCAGTGCTGGGCTCAGGGCTCGGCGCGGGTGCTTCCTTGGTCACGATGGTTGCGGAGAAGCCGAGTGCATCCAGCTCCTGACCTGCCTTGTAGAAGCCCGCGAAGGCGCCGGTTGCCTCTTCGGAAAGCTTGACGCGGGTGCCGTTTTCCTCGTCAACGCTGGGCAGGGTGATGGTGTTACCCTCAACCTTCAGACCGGAGGCGTTGAAAGTGCCGAGGGTCATGTTCTTGGTTTCGACCAGGTCGTTCGGGGTGGTGTTGCCGTTGTAGGGGCGCGACTGAACGTTGGCGCGCACGGTGCCCACGCCGTCCTTAATGGTGACGGAGAGGTCGGAGATGATGACTTCCAGCAGACCGTGGTGAGCGGTGTAGTGAATCGAGGAGCCGGTGAAGGTGACCGAGTATTCGCCGTTAGCTACGGTGCCTTTGGCGGAGGTGAAGTGGTAGGAGCCGTCTTCGTTGGTGGTGACGCCGGTCAGTTCCTGGGAGCCCTGGGAGAAGGCGCCGTTGATGTAGGAGCGGAAGGACTTCTTCAGGCCCCAGTTGACGGTGACGTCCTGCAGGCTCTGCTCTGAAGCTGCGGTTACCTCACCGGCGCTGACGTGGGAGTTGGTTTCAGCTGCGAAGGCTACGGGTACGCCAGCGACGCCGCTGAGACCGATGGTTGCTGAAGCCAAGAACGCCCAAGTGCGCTTGGTGAGAGAGGGGGTAGACATTCGGTGTCTCCTTGGATTCTGTGATTGTGGTGTTCGTATCAAGTCTAGCCCTATTAGCCTATGTTTGTGTAACTTAATGCCTAGGGTGACTTGTGTATGAGGTTTACCTTAGCAAATTTTTTTGTGAGAGCTATTGCCAAAACCGGTTTTTGGTGACAATATGTCATTAACAGGTTTTGGTGACATCGTGTCACTAAAACATTTATTGTTCACCCACAAGCCACTTTAGGAACTCACCATGACTGTGACCGCCCCCGAAACCACCCAGGAACGCTTCTCCGCACGCCTGAAGGAAAGCACCAAACATGTCCATGACAACGCCGAACACTCCACCTTCATGGAAGACCTCATGGGCGGCTCCCTCAACACCGAGGCATACCTGCGCCTCATCAACCAGTACGTGCACATCTACGAAGCACTCGAAGCAGTCTCCGAACACTACCGCGCAGAACCCAGCCCCATCACCGAACCCTTCACCCACCCCGGCCTCGACCGAGCAGAATACATCCGCGCAGACATCCGCGCACTCGGCCAGGAAGGTGACATCGACGCGCCCCTGCCCGCAACCGCAGAATACGTAGAGCGCATCCGCGCCACCATCAACTCCCCCGAACGCTACCTCGCACACCACTACCTGCGCTACCTCGGCGACCTCTCCGGCGGCCAGGCAGTCGCAGCGCTCGTCACCCGCCACTACGGCATCCCCGCAGAAGCACTGAGCATGTACCGCTTCACCGAACTGCCCAAGCCCAAGGTCTTCAAGGACGGCTACCGCGAACTGCTCGACAACGCACCCCTGACCGACGAACAGCGCGAAGCCCTCATCGAAGAATGCATCGAAGGCTTCCGCATCAACGCCTCGCTGTTCGCACAGCTGGGCCGCAAGGTCGCCGAGGCATAAACACCGAACACCTCAACGCTCAACGCCTAAACACTCAAGGCACAAGTTCGCTGGCACAAGCCAGCGGGCATAACAAAAGGGGCGGATGCTTTCACAAGCATCCGCCCCTTTCGGCGTTAGTCTCAAACTAGTCGAAAACTAGCCCTTCGCAACCTCACCGAAGTAAGAAGCGAGAGTACCCTCGTGAGCTGCACGCAGCTCATCCAGGTCAATGGAAACCTCATCCTGGAAGTCCAGAGCGTTCGACTCAGCATCCACCACACCAATACGTGCGAAGGGGAACTGGCGAGCGGTGCACATATCTTTGAAGCGCACCTCCTCAGAACGCGGAACCGAAACCACAACACGGCCCAGGGACTCCGAGAACAGCAGGGTGAACAGGTCCACGCCGTCACGCTCAGCAACCTCACCCAGACCAATGCGGGCACCGGTGTTGAAACGCAGGCAAGCCTCCGACAGAGCAGCAGCCAGACCACCAGCAGACACGTCGTGCGCGGCATCAATCATGCCGTCACGAGACATGTTCACCAGCATGTCACCCAGCTGACGCTCCAGAGCCAGATCAACCTTCGGCGGCTGACCGCCCAGGTGACCCTTGAAGCGAGCCCACTCGGAGCCGTCCAGCTCATCGCGAGTGGTACCCAGCAGGTAGATAGCCTGACCGTCATGCTCAGGAGCCCAACCCGACGGGGTGCGGCGGGTGACGTCATCCATCACGCCCATCATCGCCACCACGGGGGTCGGGTTAATAGCCTTACCACCGGTCTGGTTGTACAGGGACACGTTACCGCCGGTCACCGGAACACCCAGCTCCATGCAGCCATCAGCCAGGCCGCGAACAGCCTCAGCGAACTGCCACATGACGTCCGGATCCTCGGGAGAACCGAAGTTCAGGCAGTCAGACACAGCTACGGGGCGTGCACCAACGGTCGCAACGTTACGGTACGCCTCAGCCAAGGACGCGCGAGCACCCTCGTACGGATCCAAGTAGGTGAAACGCGGGGAGGCGTCGGTCGCCAGAGCAACACCGAGGTTGGTGTTCTCGTCCACGCGCACCACGCCGCCGTCGTCCGGCATGGACAGGGCGGTGTTGCCCTGAACGTAGCGGTCGTACTGGTTGGTGATCCAGGACTTGGAGCACATGTTCGGGGAGGCCATGAACGCCTTGATTGCCTCGCCCAGCTCCTTACCGCGCGGGCGGGAATCGTCGGCAGCCGAACCGGTGAAGTGGTTAGCCTGAACGTCATCCTGCCACTCGGGGCGTGCGTAAGGACGCTCGTAGGTCGGGCCGTCGTGCGCAACGGTGCGGGGGTCAACATCCACGATGACCTCGCCGTCCCACTCGATAACCAGGCGGCCAGAGTTGGTGACCTCACCGAGGAAGGAGTACTCCACGCCCCACTTGTTCATGATCGCTTCGAAGCGCTCCACGTTCTCGGGGGAGACAACAGCCATCATGCGTTCCTGAGACTCAGACATCAGAATCTCGCCGGGGGTCAGGGTGGGGTCACGCAGCAGAACCTTGGTCAGGTCGACGTGCATGCCGCCCTCACCGTTAGAAGCCAGCTCGCTGGTTGCGCAGGAAATACCCGCAGCACCCAGGTCCTGAATACCCTCAACCACGGAGCCCTTGAACAGCTCCAGGCAGCACTCAATCAGAACCTTCTCAGCGAAGGGGTCGCCCACCTGAACGGCAGGACGCTTCGAGGGCTTGGTGTCATCGAAAGACTCGGACGCCAGCACCGACGCACCGCCGATGCCGTCGCCACCGGTGCGTGCACCGAACAGAACAACCTTGTTGCCCACGCCCGATGCGTTCGCCAGGCGGATGTCCTCGTGACGCATAATGCCCACAGCCAGTGCGTTGACCAGCGGGTTTGCCTGGTAGCAGGAATCGAACTCAACCTCGCCGCCGATGTTCGGCAGACCCAGGGAGTTACCGTAACCACCAATACCGGCAACCACGCCGCCAATAACACGGGCGGTGTCCGGGTGATCAATCGCGCCGAAACGCAGCGGATCCATCACAGCAATCGGGCGTGCACCCATGGAAATAATGTCACGCACAATACCGCCCACACCGGTCGCAGCACCCTGGTAGGGCTCCACGTACGAGGGGTGGTTGTGGGACTCAATCTTGAAGGTAACAGCCCAGCCGTCACCAATATCGGTCACACCGGCGTTCTCACCGATACCGACCATCAGGTCCTTCTTCATCTCATCGGTGACCTTTGCACCGAACTGCTTCAGATGAACCTTAGAAGACTTGTAGGAGCAGTGCTCGGACCACATGACCGAGTACATTGCCAGCTCAGCCGCGGTAGGACGGCGACCAAGAATCTCCTTAATATCCTCGAACTCGTTCTCCTTCAGACCCAGTTCAGCCCAGGGGAGTTCGGTGTCCGGGGTTGCCGCCGCGTGCTCGACGGTGTCGAGGTTAAACTGCTTTTCGCTCATAACTTCTTAGAATCCTTGTCGTGCGTTAGCGGGCGTTAATCAGGTTGGCAAGAACGGAGGTGAACACGCCGAGACCATCGGCGCCACCGCGCAAAGAAACCTCACCAAAACCGGAAGAGGAAGGACCGAAGCCAGGCTCCACAGCGTGCTCCGGGTGCGGCATCAGACCGACCACGTTACCGCGCTCATTGCTGATACCAGCAATGTCATTACGGGAACCGTTCGGGTTGAAACCAACGTAGCGGAACACCACGCGACCCTCAGCCTCCAGCGCTTCCAGAGTCTTCGGGTCAGCAACATACTGACCGTCCTGGTTCTTCAGAGGGACAACAATCTCCTGGCCAGTAGCGTAATCGCTCGTCCAGGAGGTGGAGTTATTCTCGATGCGCAGAACCTGGTCACGGCAAATGAACTTGCGGTGATCGTTCTTAATCATCGAACCGGGCAGCAGGTGAGACTCAGTCAGAATCTGGAAACCATTGCAAATACCTAGAACAGGCAGGGGAGCGGAACCGGAGGTACCAGCAGCGTTAGCGGCATCAATCACCGAACGCATCACGGGAGCCTTCGCAGCAATAGCGCCAGCACGCAGGTAGTCACCGTAGGAGAAACCGCCAGGAATAATGACGGCATCAACGTTCTTCAAATCAGCGTCGTCGTGCCACAGCTCAACGACGGTACCGCCAGCCAGACGGACAGCACGCGCAGCGTCACGGTCATCCAGGGTGCCAGGGAAAGTCACCACGCCAACGCGTGCGTCAGCGAAAGCGGGGTTCGGGGAGTAGATAGAGAAGTCGCCAACCAGGGGGACTTCAGTGGGTGCGAGGGACTCTGCCATAGGTATTAGTCCTCCAGAACCGAAACGTTCACAACGTCTTCGATGACGGGGTTCGAGAGCAACTCTTCAGCAGCCTTGCGGGCAGCCGCGAGGTGCTCCTCGGTTGCCTCACCCTCGACGGTCAGCTCGAAGCGCTTACCCTGGCGAACATCAACGAAGGAATCAACGCCGATACGGGGCAGCTCGTGAGAAATAGCCTTACCCTGCGGGTCAAGAATTTCGGGCTTGAGCATAACATCAACAACAATACGGGCCATGTGTGGGCACTCCTTGGGTGCGTGGGTTCTGTATGAGCCGTATCTCATTCTACCCCAGTACAGCGGAAAGTGAGATGACGAGACCACCAATTACCAAATAGAGAGCCCCAAGTCACCCTTTTCTCACGCACTGGGCACCAAACCCACAGGCCACAGCACCAAAAACGCAATCAGCCCGCGCCACCAACCAGCTACTCACCGCACGGTCTACTCGCCGCCCAGCCTACTCACTACTTAGCGGCGGCAGGTAGCGCTCGCACACCTGCAACAGGCGCTCACGCAGCTCAATCGAACGCTCCGACAGCTCACGCTGAATCCGCACGTACTCAGCCTTACCCTCGGTCGTCTCCACCGGAATCGGTTCGTATCCCCAGTCGCGAATATCGTAGGGGGCTGCGCGCATATCCAGTTCGCGCGCATCCCACGCCAGGTCGAAACAATCCATGACCAGAGTCGAATCAACCAGCGGAAGCAGCTTATACGCCCATTTGTACACGTCCATATTCGCGTGCAGGCACGCGGGCTGCTCCAGCACGCGCTGCGTCTCGCGGGTCGGCTGCAGCTCGTTCATCGGCGCAGCCTGCGGCATGAAGAAACGGAACGCATCAAAGTGCGAGCAACGGATGCGGTGCTCCTCCACCACGCGGTCCGTACCCTCCGCACCCAGGCGCAGTTCCAGGTAGTCGTGGCGGATATTGTTCTCCACCGACTTGTACGCCATCGCCCACTCGTGCATGCCGAAGCAACCAAACTGACCCTTCTTTGCCGCGGTGTTGCGCAGGATCTCGTGGGTGAAGGCGAGGGCGGTAGCGCGGCGCTCCACAAAATCGGTGACGTCCACCGTGACGGCGGATGCGGCGTCCGCCTGGGCACGCGCAACCTCGGGGGTGCAGCCTGCGTCAAGGAGCTCCTGCTCGGTTGCGGGTCGGTAGAAACGCCAGGAGGCGCGCTCGGGCGCATCCAGCAGAATGACACCGGCGCCGGGATGCCAGCGCTTGAACTGGCCGGGCTTGAGTGTGTAGTAGGTGAAGAGGAAGTCTTCCACGGGGTGCACTTCGTGGCGGGCGCGACGCTGCGCAAACGGGTCGGCGTAGCGGCCGGCACACGCCTCATGTGCTGCCTCTGCGGCACGCCATTGGCGGGCATCCATCACCTGGGAAAAAACAACACTACTCATGCTTCTAGGGTAGAGCACCCGCACGCCCACAAATACACAGACAAAAGGGAGGGGCGGCGCCGGATCAAACCAGCACCGCCCCTCCCGAAGCGTACAGCTCACAAACGAGCTAAACCCTAGCGGCCAGTACCACCGTAAACAGTAGCCTCACCCTCAGCATCCAGACCGAACGCAGTGTGCACCGCACGAACAGCCTCATCCAGCTTGCTCAGCTCAGTAATCACCGAAATACGAATCTCAGACGTCGAAATCATGTCAATGTTCACGCCAGCAGTCGACAGCGCATCGAAGAAAGTGAACGAAACACCCGGGTTAGTCTTCATGCCCGCGCCAACCAGCGATAGCTTACCCACAGACTCGTTGTAAATAACCTCCTGGAAGCCCAGCTCAGCCTGCGCAGCCTTCAGCGCCTTCAGCGCAGCATCGCCCTGAGCCTGATCCAGAGTGAAGGAAATATCGGTCACGTTCGGGCGGTCAGTCGGCACGTTCTGAACAATCATGTCCAGGTTAACCTTCGCCTCGTTGAGCAGACCGAACACCTTCGCTGCCGAACCGGGAACATCCGGAACACCAACAACGGTAATCTTCGCCTGGCTACGATCGTGTGCAACACCAGAAATCAGGGGCTGTTCCAAGGGAATCTCCTTCAGATGGGTGGGGGTCAGTTCCGCGGAGTCCTCCGGGATTACAATGGTGCCTTCAAGGTTCGAGAACGAAGAACGCACGTGAAGCTTCAAATTAAAACGGCGAGCATACTCGACACAGCGCAGGTGCAGAATCTTCGCACCGTTCGCCGCCATCTCCAGCATCTCTTCACTGGTGACAGTATCCAGCTTATGCGCGGTCGGAACGATACGCGGGTCGGCAGTGAACACGCCGTCCACATCCGAGTAAATCTCGCACACATCAGCCTTCAGAGCAGCAGCCAGAGCAACAGCGGTCGTATCAGAACCGCCACGACCCAGAGTCGTAATATCACCGCTCTGACGGTGAACACCCTGGAAACCAGCAACAATCGCAATATTGCCAGCTTCAATCGACTCACGGATACGCTCCGGGTTGACCTCCACCAGACGTGCAGAACCGTGCACGCCGTCGGTAATCATGCCAGCCTGAGAACCGGTGAAAGACTGGGCCTTAGCACCCAGGTCGTTAACAGCCATCGACAGGATGGCAGTCGAAATGCGTTCACCGGCAGTCAGCAGCATGTCCAGCTCACGGGAAGGAGTGACATTGCTGGTGACCTCTGCGGCAAGGTCGAGCAGCTCATCGGTGGTGTCACCCATAGCGGACACCACGACGACCACATCGTTACCTGCCTTCTGAGTGTCCACGATGCGGCGGGCAACGCGCTTAATACCCTCCGCATCCGCTACGGAGGAACCGCCGAACTTTTGGACGATCAGGCTCATAGAATTCTCCAGGTCAGTTACTTGTGTGCCACCGGCAGACGCCGGCTCCTCATTTATAGTAGACGGCGTTCAGTGCAAGCGGCGAACTGTGCACCCGTATGTATTGCCCCGTGAAATATTACGTAGTATTACGCGGTGGTGACGCGGGATGCTGAGGCGGGCACAGCACGCCCGCGGAGGCTAGTTTTTAGGTCCACGGGTTCACGTACGTGACACCCGGCAACGGCGGAACATCCGGCTTCGGGGTGCGCAACGGGGCGTTCTGAATCGAGCGGATCTTCTCCTCATAGTCCGGGGTGCGGAACACCTCCGGCGCATCATCTGCCTGCTCGGCTACGGGTGCCTCAACCGGTTCGGAGGCGGCGCTCGCCGGAGCCTCCTCGCCGGAGTCTTCACCCAGGTCGGGGGTTGCTTCTGCTTCTGCGGATTCAAGTGTAGAGCCCGCATCGGAATCGGTGGGGGAGCCCTCACGGCGGGATTCCTCGTTACCGGATTCCTTGTCGCCTGATTTCTCAGCCTCCTGCAGAACCTGCTCAATCAGCTGCTCATCCACCGTGCCCTGCACACCCTCAGCGGCGGGCGCCTCCGTGCGGGAGCCGGCAGAATCTTCAGAATCCAGGTCATCAAACATGCTCGAATTCCAGCGGCGACGACTCTGCTTCGCCTCCTGAGCCTGAACCTGAGCCGCCTGCTCACGCTCCTGCTCCTCCTCGCGGTTCACACGCTCAAAATCCTCGGCGGCAGTATGAGCCACCGCCGTGCCCTCGCTAATGACGCGGCGGCCCTCCAGCGCGCGGCCCAGGGTAATCTCGTCCGCGTACTCCAGATCGCCACCGACCGGAAGACCCGACGCCAGACGCGATAGGCGCACACCCAGCGGCACGAGCATGCGCGAGAGGTAGGTTGCGGTCGCCTCGCCCTCAAGGTTCGGGTCCATCGCCAGAATAATCTCCTGGATACGCTCATCCGCCAGGCGGGACACCAACTCACGAATACGCAGCTGCTCAGGCCCCACACCCGCCAGCGGGTTAATAGCACCACCGAGCACATGGTAGCGGCCGGTGAAAGAACGGGTACGCTCAATCGCCACCACATCCTTGGATTCTTCGACCACGCACAGCACGGACGGGTCGCGGCGCTCATCGCGGCAGATTGTGCACAGCTTCGTCTCGGAGACGTTACCGCACTCCTCGCAGAAGCTGACGCTGGTCTTCACCGTGGAAATGGCGTTGGCTAGGCGCGCCATATCGACAGCATCCGCATTCAGAATGTGAAAAGCGATGCGCTGAGCCGACTTGGGGCCCACACCCGGCAGGCGGCCGAGCTCGTCAATGAGGTTTTGAACTGCTCCCTCGTACATGGCTTCTCCTTCAGATGCGGTGCGTTGTGCTGGTGCGTTGGTGCGCTGTTCTTGGGCGACGTTATGAGTATGCACCCAACCCCTGACAGTTTAGGGGCGTATCGCGTAGCGAGTATGCGGCTGGAATGAGTGCGCCCGCCATCGGTGCGATGGCGGGCGCGGCACCTACAACCCCGGATTAGGGCTGGTGCAGGGGGCGTTCATCGATGACGGTGCCACCAATAATTTTTTCGATAGCGCGCAGACCGATGAAGGTGCTGTTTTCGACCTTCTCATCATCCTCAGAGACGTAGTCCTCATCGGATGCGGCGCGTGCCGGGCGAGCCGGTGCCACCGGTGCGCTAGGAGTCGGTGTGGCAGGTGCGTTAGAAGCCTGCGATGCCGGCTTCTCATCGCTTGCCGGAGCAGTATCGGCCGGAGCTGCCTGCGGTACCTCTGCCAACGGACCAGCCGGTGCGAGGGCGCCCACCGGGGCAACCGGAGTAACGAGGGGACCTGCCGGTGCTACAGGCTCAGCGGGCATTGCGGGTGCAGTCGGCATTGCGGCCGCAGCAGGTGCCTCAACCGGTTCAGTGTAGGCAGGCTCATCCTCAAAAGGGGGCTCCTCCTCATACGGAGGTTCCTCCGCGTGAGGAGGCTCCTGCGAGAACGGGGGTTCCTGTGCTTGCTGGGGTTCAGGAACGCCCTCCTGCTGCGGAACTCCACTACCGGAGGCAGCAAAGGAATCACGCTCACCAAAACCGCCCGCCGGAGCAGTCGGAACCTGCTGACCTGCCGGAACCTGTGGAGTAACCGGGGGCTCAGGCGCAAGCGGACCAGCCGGAGCCAGCGGCGCAGCCGGTGCAGCCGGGGCAACCTGCTGAGGTGCCTCCTCGGGGGCGCTCTGCGGAATCGGGGCAACCTCCCACGCGCCCAGGGGCGCATCCACGCTCGTGGACTCGGGGGTGTTTGCACCGGTCAGCGGCTGACCGTGGCGACGCCACGCATCCTCACCGCCGCGCGGACCATCAGCCAGAGGCGCCGGCTGAGCGGGGTACGGGGGAGTCTGCTGAACGGGCGGCTGAGGCGCCTGCGGGGCGGGAGCCGCCGGAGCCGCAGGCTGTGCCGCGGGCGCTGCAGGTTTGACCTGTGCGCCGGGCTTCGCCACCTGAGCGTGAATGGTCACCTGACGGCGCAGGAACTCACTCACGCGGGCGGTCAGCTCGGGCACAAAGCCCTTGACCGCGCGCAAAGTCGCAATGTCGGCGCTCACGTACAGGGTCGCGCCGTCCATGCGGGCGGGGCGAACCTTCATCAGCTGCTCCGCCGCACCCGGAACGCTCATTCGGTTAAGAATGGCACGCCAATTACCCTGAACCGCTGCCAGCGGATCGTTCGGGTTAAGCTTCAGAGGTGCGGAGGGGGTACCCGCCGCAGCGGCATCAGCTACAGAAGAAGCGGGGGTATCCGGTGTCGCCGGGGCGTTACCCGCCAGGGGAGCGCCAGCCGAAGCTGCAGGTGCCTGAGTTGCAGGGGCCTGCGCGGTCGGTGCCAAGGGGGCGGCGCTA
The DNA here is from genome assembly GCF_001813685.1 of Rothia sp. HMSC061E04. Classification (NCBI taxonomy): domain Bacteria; kingdom Bacillati; phylum Actinomycetota; class Actinomycetes; order Micrococcales; family Micrococcaceae; genus Rothia; species Rothia sp. HMSC061E04. The sequence goes on from NZ_KV813697.1 coordinate 147,443, forward strand.
AGGGGTGCGCCAGCCAGCGGGGGAGCACTCGGGCTGGCATGCTGAGAACTGTCCTGCTGAGGGGCAGAATGCGGGGCAGTCGCCTCCTGAGCAGGGGCGCTAGGAGTCTGCGCATTAGGCGCCTGAATCTGAGGAGCCGGGGTCTTAGGCGCCTGGGTCTTAGGAGTCAGGCCAGCCGCCACCATACCCGCCGCACGAGCAGCAGACATGCCGCCCTCCGCCGGAACCGAACTAGCAGTACCAGAAGCCACGCGACGCTCCAAAACCTGTAGGCGAGAAGCCAACGCCGCAACCTCCGCACCACCGGCAGAACCCTCCACAGCAGGCAGAAGCAGACGAGCACACAGCAACTCCAGCTGAAGCTGCGGATTCGCCGCACCCGTCATACCATTCAGAGTCTCATTCGCCGTACCCGCAGCAACCGTCAGCTCACGCTCGCCCAAAGCCTGAGCCTGCTGAGCCAAACGCTCCAACTGATCCTGCGGAACACCCTGCAAAATCTGGCCGGCAGCCTGTGGAACAGCCTTCACCACAATCAAATCACGCAGACGCTCCAGCAGATCCTCCACAAAACGGCGAGGATCCTGACCGGTAGCCACCACACGAGATACCGCACCAAAGAGAGTCGGCGCATCCTTCGCACCCAATGCCTCAATGACCTCATCCAGAAGCTGCGCGTGGGTATAACCCAGCAGCGCCACCGCACGGTCATACTCAATACCGTTCTGCGAAGACGCACCAGCCATCAGCTGATCAAGAATCGACAGCGAATCACGCACCGAACCGCCACCAGCACGAATCACCAGCTGCAACACACCCGGTTCAACCGGCACCTGCTCCTGATCGCACAGACCCTGCAGGAACGGCAGAAGAACCTCCGGCGGAACCAGACGGAACGGGTAATGGTGAGTACGCGAACGAATCGTACCCAGCACCTTATTCGGCTCAGTCGTCGCGAAGATAAACTTCACGTGCTCCGGCGGCTCCTCCACAATCTTCAGCAGCGCATTGAAACCCTCACGGGTCACCATATGCGCCTCATCAATAATGAAGATCTTGTAACGGTCACGGACCGGTGCCAAAGTAGCGCGCTCACGCAAATCACGGGCATGATCCACACCGCCGTGGCTCGCCGCATCCATCTCAATCACGTCAAGAGAACCGCCACCATCACGCGAGAGCTCACGGCACGAATCGCACACACCACACGGAGTAGGAGTCGGACCCTGCGCACAGTTCAAGCAACGCGCCAAAATACGCGCCGACGTGGTCTTACCACAACCACGCGGACCCGAAAACAGGTACGCGTGATTCACACGGTTCTTCTCCAAGGCGACCATAAGAGGTTCGGTCACGTGCTCCTGCCCGATAACCTCAGCAAAGGTTTCGGGGCGATAACGACGATAAAGGGCAGTGCTCACGGCAACCTCTTCAACTCGGGGGTGCGGATAGGACAATCCCTACCATTTTAGACGCTTTACCCCCGGCCCGAGTGGCCGACAGTCACCGGTGAACACGCCACCACACCACCGCCACCGTGACGCCTACCATGGACGCTTACCCGGGTGGCAAGGTACGCCCACAGAAATACCGCGGACGCGCCGAATTCCCAAGAACCCAAAAATCCGGTACACTGGTTCTTGCCTCTTACGTGGCGTTATCTTGGAAAACTCCCCCAGGACCGGAAGGTAGCAAGGGTATTCGAGCTATGACGGGTGCGTAGGAGGTCTTTTTTACCCAAAAAACGGGTAACTACATAGTCATGCACCCGTCTATGCACTGCGTGCCCGCTCCGCTGGCGCTCCGCCCAAAAACAGGGGCACGAGCATCCATAAATGTGCTTTCTGTTACTTTTCCCATCTAGGGCTTGCATGCTTCGCAAAAGCATAGTAAAGTTTTATTCGTTGCCTACGCAATGCGTAGAAAACATAGCTGGAGGATTCGCCTAGCGGCCTATGGCGCACGCCTGGAACGCGTGTTGGGTTAACAGCCCTCGGGGGTTCAAATCCCCCATCCTCCGCCACCGATCCCCGGTCTTAGATTCTAAGACCGGGGATTTTTTATACCCCTTGGTACTATTTCTTCAGAACCCCACGGTTACATCAGAACCTCACGGTTACACGTGCCGCCGAGGCGCCCCATACCTGCAGAAAGCACCACCATGATCTTCAAAAAAGTAGGCGACAGTCGCCCCTACCCCCAGCACGGCATGACCCACGCCGACTGGGGAGGAATCCCGCCGCAGCAGGTACGCCTCGACACCCTCATCACCACCCAAAAAACCCTCAACCTCGAGACCCTACTCGCCGAAGACTCCACCTTCTACGGCGACCTCTTCCCGCACGTGGTCAAATGGGGAGGCGAACTCTACCTCGAAGACGGCGTGCACCGCGCACTGCGTAACGCCCTGCACTGCCGCGCCGTCATGTACGCGCGCGTACTGGACCTGGACTCCATCTCCCCGGCACTGTTTCCCGGCGCGTAAAAACCCACCCGAATACAGAAAATGCCGCGGACCGATGCGAGAAGCATCAGGTCCGCGGCATTATATGTCGCTATTCAGCCCGCTAAACCATTAGGAAGCGACCTTCAGGTTTGCCTCCTGCACCGGAGACTGCTCAGGCAGAGACTCCTCGGAGTCCAGACGAACAGGGTTACCTTCGGCATCGAAACGTGCACCCAGACCCATCTGAATAAAACGGATAGTATTCAGAATCTGGCGCTCACGGGTTTCCTCATCCGGTGCATCCTCGGCGCGACCGGCGCTTGAAGAGAGGGAACCGTGCACGAGCATCGCCAGTTCGCGAATGTCGTTCTTCGGAATGTAGTTCTCGGCAATGGCGGCAGAAAGAATATGCGCGAGCACCATCTGTAGCTCGTGAACGTGCTTGCCGAGCTTCGCGTAGGACTCGGGGGAGAGCATGGAGCGCATCGCAGGGCCCGGAGGCAGGTGGCGGCGCGCCAGGTCGTTGATCTGCAAGCGAATGTAGACCGCGAGCTGGTCAATCGGGTTTTCGATACCCTCCAGGCCGACGCGCAGCTCGTTGAGGAAGCGTTCGGTCTCGTCCAGGGCGTAGGCGACCAGCAGTTCGCCCATGTCGGCAAAGTAGTTGTAGACCGCGGTGCGGCCGATGCCGGCGTTCTTGGCGACGTCGGTCATGGTCAGGCCGGAGAGGCCGCGGTTGTAGAGGATCTCGCCGAAGGAGTTGAGGATGGCGCGCTTGGTGTTTTCGCGCTGGGCGGCGTTGGTTGCTGCAGAAATACGGGGCATAGTGACACTCTACCCCAAATCGTCAGCAAATGACGAATTTATCGAATGTGTCACCAAGAAATTTGCCCAATCCATGCGAATTTTCACAAATATGACAGAACGACCGGCACTACAAGAAGCCCAAACGCGTAGCCGCCGCCAAATCAGCACCCACCAACGACGCAATCGGATACCCCGTATGGCCACGCCCCGGAGTCACCTGCAACAAAGTCCGCGCCCCCAAACCCTCGTAGAACGCGCTACCCTCCTGCACCGCAATCCGCGCCGACCAACTCCCCTCAGAACTCGTCGCCATACGCCACCGACCCGACGGCGAACGCCCATCCAGCACACCCACATGCCAGCTCATCAACAGATGCGCATGCGAAGAAGGATTCAGCGCAGCCCGTTCACGCACCCGAACCGGCACGCCGTCAGCACCGCCTCCACCGATGAAGGTCGCGCCGCCTCCTCGAATCCAGTCAATATCGTGCGACAACAGCTCGTAGCTGAGAAACTCCGCACCGCCCGAATAACCCGCAAGCCAGACGCGGCTCATATCCACCTTGTACGCCAGGGCAATCTCCTCAATGAGGGCGCGAACCATCCTGCCGTTCGAGCGGGCACGAACCCACCAGTTATAGGTCAGCGGAGGCGCATAAGAATCACCATCGGCCAGCCGCGGCTCCCGCAAACTACCCGGCGACAGCACCGGCACCGACAGCAAGTTGAACTCAGCCGCCACCTGCGCCAACTCGGTACGCAACGGGGAGTCACGGCGCAACAGGCGGCTACCCACACGGGAGAGATGGTCGCCATCAAAATAGAACAGCACACCGGGCGCAGACTCAGACTCGGACAGAAGGTGCAGGTTGTCGACCCGATAGTAGATATTGCGCCCGCGATGCGTAAACGACCGGTAGCCGAGCAGCTCAGACGAAGCCAGAAACATCGGCTCCAACAGGGAAAGACCGGTGCGCACAGCCTGCGCCGCATAGGTGACCAGCGGATGCAGACGCGGAATATGCGCGCTCAGCCGCCGCTGGTTACGGTGCCGCCGCCTCCGCGCTCGCCGTATAGAGCCCCGAATCGAGCGGCGCACCGAGGCACGCAGCGCACGCCCCGCCTCCAGCGGGGACGCCACCTGCCCGGTACGGTGAGCTCCGCTGCGGTGAACTCTGCGGATCAGACTCTTCATATCTCCATTGTAGGTGCGGGGGTTCTACTGCCGCCGGGATGAGGAGGGTCCGCAGGCACCCGCACCGGATAGCCGGACGGATATAGCGTCCACACTCTTGAACGAAGCCCACAAACCTGCCGCCGGCACGGCATATAGGTACTATTAGATAGGCTCGGGTGGCAGACGAGCCGGTGAGTAGCGCCCTGCATAGCGTGCTCACCCACCACGCGTGAGGGCTCGTACCTTACGTGAAGAAACACATCGCATGAAGAAAGACTTGGGGAAAGTAATGGCTAAACCCGTTAGCGAATCTAAGGCTCAGACGAGCACCGTTACGGTGCCCTGGGCTGGTCGCCGCGGCTACTTTGATCTGCTGCTGGGCGCATCCTGCGTCATCCTGATCATTTCGAATATTGGTGCAACCAAGGGCGTGGAGTTCGGTCCGCTGCCCTTCGAACTGCCCCTCATTGGTAACACCATCGTCACCGACGGTGGTTTCTTCCTTTTCCCTCTCGCCTACGTTATTGGCGACCTTCTTTCTGAGGTGTACGGCTTCAAGCGTGCCCGCCGCGCGATTGTGGCCTCCTTCGCCTCAGCCGCTTTTGCTGCCCTGTGCTTCCTGCTGATCGTGCACCTGCCCGCTGCGAGCTTCTACACCGGCCAGGAGGCGTTCGCGCAGGTTCTCGGCCCGGTTTGGCAGATTTTTGCGGGCTCCCTGCTCGGTTACCTCTTCGGTCAGACCCTGAACGCCTGGGTCATGGTGGCAATGAAGAAGGCAAGCAAGGGCCGTTTCCTGTGGCTGCGCATGATCGTCTCCACCCTGGTCGGTGAGCTGCTCGATACCGTCATCTTCTGCTCCATTGCGGCACCGGTGCTCGGCATCTCCACCATGGAAGCATTCATCAACTACGTACTGATCGGCTATATCTACAAGTGCCTGGTCGAGGTGATCCTCATGCCGATCAGCTACCCGATCATTGGTTGGTTCAAACGTCACGAACTCGAGTACGTGGCATAAGCTAACCTCCTGACAGCTGATGTGCAGAGCCGCCCGGCCTAACGACCGGGCGGCATTGCCATTTCAGCTTTATTCAATACACAGCATGTCTAAGAAAGAGATACGTTATGTCTAAACTGCAGGGGAACACCCCCGAGCAGTCGGAGAAGAACGACTCGTTGAATCGTTCCCTCTCCCACGGCCAGTTGACCATGATTGCGATGGGCTTGGCGCTGGGTACGGGCCTGTTCCTGGGCTCCTCCTCCGCCATTAAAATTGCGGGCCCCAGCGCAATCCTCTCTTACGCTATTGGTTCGATGATTGCGGCAACCATTGCTGCGTGCGCGGGCGAAATGTCCGTGCGTCACCCCGTCCAGGGCGGTTTCGGCACCATTGCGAGCCGATACCTGAACCCCTTTAGCGGCTACCTGACTCGCTGGGCGTATTGGGCGTGCACCGTGCCGCTGGCTGGTGCTGAGCTGGTGGCGGTTGGCCACTACATGGCGTACTGGTTCCCGGACGTTCCCCTGGCTGTGTTCGTTGCTCTCTTCGGTGCGATTATTCTGGTGCTGAACCTGGTGAGCGTGAAGTCCTTCGGCGCCCTGGAGTTCCTGCTCTCTTCGATTAAGGTTTCTGCCGTCATCGTGTTCATGGTGATTGGTGTACTGCTGGTGTTCGTGGGTCTGCCCGGTCACACTGCGGTGGGTACCGCAAACCTCGTGAATGACGGCGGCTTCCTGCCTAACGGCCCGGCATCCATCTGGATTTCGATGGCTGTTGTCATGTTCTCCTTCGGCGGTGTGGAAATGATTTCCCTCTCCGCAGCGGAGGCGAAGGACCCGGCACGCTCGGTGGCAACCAGCGTGAAGGCAATGATTTGGCGCCTGTCCACCTTCTACGTGGTGTCCATGGCAATTATTCTGTGCCTGGTGCCCTGGCAGACCGCCGCACAGAACTCGGAGCTGACCGAGTCGCCGTTCGTGCTCGTCTTCTCTGAACTGGGTATCCCCTTCGCAGCGGACATCATGAACTTTGTGGTGCTCGTTGCTGCGCTCTCTGGCGCTAACGCCTCCCTGTATGCGGCAACCCGCCTGCTGCACGCCCTGGGCTCTGACCGCATGGCTCCCGCAGTGGCTGCCCGCACCTCCTCGCGCGGCGTACCGGTCGTGGCTCTGCTCATCTCCTTCACCGGCGTTGTCGTGGCAACCGTGATGGCTGTTGCCAAGATTGGCGACATCTTTGCCCTGCTCATGGCGCTGGTGACCCTGTGCATCCTGATTGTGTGGATCATGATTCTGCTGACCTACCAGGCGTACAAGAAAGACCAGAAGGACGCCTCCTCTTTCATCGTGCTGGGTGGCCGCGTCACCGCTGGTCTTGCCCTGGCGGGTGTTCTGGCGACCCTGGCGGCAATGTTCATGCTGCCCGGCTCGGGTGTTCAGGAATCGATCATGGTCGGCATCGTCTTCTTCGTGCTGATTTCTATTGGCTACGCCATCTCGTCGAAGGTTCAGGGCGGCTACAAGCGCCCCGATTTGGACGCTATGCATGCCGACGAGAACACCAGCGTGGCACAGCACTAAATAGCGTGAAAGCCTCGCGAGGCTAAAACATAAAAGGCACCGGATGGGGGGAGCACCCCCGTTCGGTGCCTTTTCGCTTTTGTACCCTAGAAGGCGCTGTTCTGAGCGGTGTGAGTGTGCCCGTAGAATAGTTAACTATTCGTACCCATCAACGAGGCTAGAAGCCGCAGACGCCGGGTGCGAGCACACATTGCACATCACGCCCCTAAGGCGTACTGACGGAAGGCACCTTCGTGTCCCACAACGACGATACCCGCAGCCACGCTGCAGCGGGGACCGCCGGATCGCGCACCCTGAAGCGTTCTCTGTCTCACGGACAGATGACCATGATCGTGATGGGTTCCGCGCTCGGTACGGGCCTCTTCTTGGGTTCGGGCACCGCCATTGCGATGGTTGGTCCCGCGGTCATTCTCACCTACGCTATTGGTTCTGCGCTCGCTTCGGTGATTGGCGCGGCAACCGGTGAAATGGCGGTTCGCTACCCTGTCCGCGGCGGTTTCGGTACTATTGCTACCCGCTATCTGGGCCCCTTCGCGGGCTTTTTGACTCGCATCGCATACTGGACGGCTACTGTTCTGATTGCTGGCGTTGAGCTGGTGTCGGTGGCGACTTACCTGAATTATTGGTGGCCGCAGCTTCCGCTGTGGGCGGGTATTGCCGCGTTTGGTGTGGCGCTGATTGTGCTGAACCTGACCAGTGTGAAGTCTTTCGGCATGCTGGAGTTCTTCCTGTCTTCAATTAAGGTCATTTCGATTGTTGCCTTCCTGCTGGTGGGCCTGTGCCTGATTTTCTTCGGTCTGCCCGGCCACGCCGCGGTGGGTACCGCGAACCTCTTCAATGACGGCGGCTTCATGCCGAACGGTCTCCAGTCGGTATGGCTGTCGCTGGCTGTTGTGATGTTCTCCTTCGGCGGTATTGAGATGATCTCGATCTCTGCTGCGGAGGCGAAGGACCCCTCCCGTTCGGTGCGTTCCTCGGCGAAGGCGATGATGATTCGCCTGGCGACTTTCTACGTGCTGGCGGTGCTAATTGTTGTTGCTATCATTCCGTGGCGTTCGGCCTCGGGCATAGGCGATGCGGTGGATGCTTCCCCGTTCGTTCTGGTCTTTGAACAGCTCGGCATTCAGGGCGTGGCGCACTTCGTGAACTTTGTGGTGCTGATTGCGGCACTGTCGAGCGCGAACGCAAACCTGTACGCGGGTGCGCGTCTGCTGCACTCCCTGGCGGCTGACGGCATGGCGCCTCGCCAGCTGGCTCAGGTGAACCGTGCTGGCGTTCCGGCTCGCGCAGTGTGGGCGTCGACCAGCGGCATGGTCATTGCTATTCTGCTGGCGCTGTACAGCCCGAAGGAAGCGTTCCTCTCCATGATTTTCGTGATTATGGTGTGCGCGCTGACCGTGTGGGTTCTGATTCTGTTCGCCTACATCGTGTACAAGCGTGTTGAGCCTGCAGTCAATGGTTTCCGCCTGTGGGGTGGCCAGTTCACCGCGGCGGTTGGCGTTTTGCTGCTCTTCGCGGTGTGGGTTGCGCTCTTCATGGTGCGTGGTTCTATGGTTCCGGCAATTGTGGGTGTGGGCTACTTTGTGGTGTTGAGCCTGCTGTACTTTGCTCGTATCCGCCACACTCACGTGATTGATGAGCAGACCTTTGTGGAGGCTCAGCAGGCAACTGCCGAGTACGACACCATGAAGTACGACGCTGATCATGCCCTGGAGACTGCGGCGAAGCTGGGCCGTTAAGGTTCTGTGGCTGCCGTGAGGGTCGGTGTTGGGGCCTGCAGAGACTCCAACACAGTAATAAACGAAAAATACGGAAAATTTCTGGAATTCCTCGTAACAAAACCGTAAAAATGCAGTTGGCCCTCAGGGTGGGTCTATCATAGACAGTGAACCGTATGATCTTGTATGCGTTCAAATGTCTGTGTGTTGGATGAGGCTCGAAAGCATCGTAGCTTTCGAGCCTCATCGCTTTAACTACCAAATATATTTCTAGCCCCCGAATCATCATCAGCTGATTCATTTGCTGTACCTTGCGGATTCGTACGAATAGCCGCCTCACAGCGGCGGGGGAGTAGAGTTAAAACCATGCAAAGCCAGGAAAAGAACCGCGAAAACACCCCTGAAAAGACCCTCGCCTCTGAGGTCGGTACCACCGATGAACTGCTGGTGCACGTACCCGCACGCTGGGGCGATATGGATGCCTACGGGCACGTCAACAACGTTGCCATCCTCTCGGTCATGGAAGAAGCCCGCGTGGCGCTCTTCGGCCCGCCGCCCTCCTCCGGGCAGAAGCCCACCGTGGCACCGCAGCCTCCGATTCCGCTTTTCGACCTGGTTGCCGAGGGTGTGCAGGCGCTTATTGCCGAGCACGGCATCCGCTACCTGGCTCAGCTGCCTTACACTGGTGAGCCCGTGCCGGTGCGCCTGAGCGTGGAGAAGGTCAGCGCCGCATCCGTGCGTATTGGCTACTCGATTCTCTCCCCGGTGGACGGCCGCGAATGCGTGCGTGCCTTTACCGTGCTGGCGTTCTGGGATTCGGCTGTGGGGCGTTTGACCCGTCTGAGCCCCGAGCAGCGTGAGCTGTTGAGCTCCTACCTGCCGCAGAAGTTAGGGGTAGATACCGGTGCTCCGCTGTAATAAACCGGTCTTGAACGGGGTCAAGCGTATGCTTTAAATACCTTCTGCAAAGGGTGCAAAAGGTTCATTCCCGGGAGAGATAACAATGTCGTTTCACCACACTCAGGCAGGCCTCGCCAGCTGGGGGTGCCGCACGATGCGCGCCACCGGATGCGCTGCCGCCCTGCTCCTTGCTCTGACCGGCTGCTTTGGAGGTTCTCAGAGCGAAAACTCTTCGTCGAGCCCCAGCCCCTCCAGCACGGCTAACCACTCGCAGTACCCGCTCCCTTCCTCCACCGCGTCACCGACGAAGAAGACCGAACCGACCGTCACCGAGACCCAAGTGTCAGCCCCCGCAGAGAGTGCCGAGGCGAAGGCGTCTGAATCCTCCGCACCCGCTGAGGCGAAGGCAACCTCTGCCGCGAACCCTACCGCCGCTGAGACTCCCCGCGTGCCCGAAAAGGTGGAGGCTGAACGCGCCTCCGCCGGCGAGCGCTGCGGACACATCGGACGCAAGGGCTACCTGAAGACCGGCGCGGAAATCATGGTGCTGCGCGGTACCGTGGACTGCGCCCACGCCCTGGACGTGCTGACCGAGTACATCACCACCCCGCGTGCCGACGACAATCTGACCGAGCACCAGGTTGCGAAGGTTCAGGACGCCACCTGCTACTGGAACCCGCAGTACGCGATGGCTGAGAACCGTCGTGAGGATCGCGGCGCCCCCGAGTGCACTATCGGTGAGGATGTCGCCTTTGTGGCTCGTCTGGAAAACCCGGATGCTCCCCCGATTCCCTTCCTCATGGAGCCCTCCTACTACGATTCCGGTGCCGGCTACTACCGTTTCAAGAGCGATGACGAGCGCACCCTCTGCGAGCTGAACCCCGCGGATGGAACCCTGGTGTGCGAGCGCCGCACCGGTGAGCAGACCGGTGACGGTGCGGTCGGTCGTACTTTTGCAGGTCCGGTGGAGGTGACTCGCATGAACTTCCTGACCGGCGCTAGCGAGGTGAATACCGCGAATGACTCCTCGGCTCTGCACGCGGAAACCACCACCGCAAACACGAAGATGATGCACACCTGGGATGTGGTGACTGTGCCCGCTGCTGATGGTAATCAGCTGACCTGTTTCGGCGAGATTGAGAATAGCTCGATAAGCTGCCATGACGGAAACGGCCACACTATTCTGGTGCGTGGCAGGCACGAAGGCTAAACACCCGCGCCAGAGTCAATGAGTTGTGAAGAGCTAAGGAGGGGCTCCCCGCAATGCCGGGGAGCCCCTCCTTTCGTGCTCTTGGGGCTGCCTCGCGAGTTCTTGAGATGTCATATCCGTATAGCTGGCTCACAGGTAGCGTCTTTAGAATACTGGTTAGGAACCCGAACCGATGACGCAGAAAGGTCACCATGCATCCGGCACAGAAGCACCAGACTTCTACCCAGGCTCGTTCTACTACGCTCCGCACCGCTCAGCGCTACAGCCCCGTAGCGCTCGGTGCTACGCTCCTGCTGGCGCTGTCGGCATGCTCCGGAGGCGCTACCACCGCTTCCCCGAGCGCCACCGCAACCCCTAGCCCCAGCGCTACGAGCGCGAAGGCAACCGCCAGCCCCACCCGCACCGCAACGGTCACTGAAAGCACCCCGACTGCCGGTACCGTGCACACCCCCACCGCGGCGGCTACCGTGAGCCCCGGAACCATCACCACCGCAAGCCCCGCGGCGACTGGGCAGGCGAGCGCGGCTGCGAGCTCTTCTGCTTCGGCGAAGTCGAGTGCTTCGGCAAGCGCGTCGAGCACCGCAAGCTTGTCCAGCTCGGATGTTCAGTCTGCGGGCGGTAGCTGCGGCAGCATGGACGCTACCGGCTACCTGAAGCACAACGCTACGGTTCAGGTGACCTCGGGTGCGGTGGATTGCCTGTTTGCGCGTGAGTTGATCCGCCAGTTTGTGGTGCAGAACCCTGCCGAGGTGACCGATAAGGCGAATGGTGAGCGTACCGTCATGTCGGCGCGTTGCTACTGGAAGCCGGGCGACGGCGTGGATCGTGCTACCCCCGAGTGCGTGTCCCTGGATGGTGGCAGCACCGTCATTACCGTGAAGCTGACCAACTAGTTTACGACTCACACCCGGCAGGGCACACCCCAGAAGGAAACACCCCCGCAAGGCACGGGTATTAAACACAAGCGCCGCGTTGACGAATGATTCGTCAACGCGGCGCTTTCGTGTCTCGAAGCTATCTCAAGCAGCTGGCGCGGCGGGTTTTAGAACTCTCCGCGGGCACGGGCGGCGAGCACGTCATCCAGGCGGGCGAAGGTCGAACGCCAGGTGGTGCGCACCTCCTCGTGGACCGAGGCGGGCATGGGACCAATCTCAATGACGATGCGGGTACCGGAACCCACGCCGTCGGCGGTAATCACGGTTTCGGGGAAGAAACGGTGACGCTGGTACACCAGCACGCTACCGGGGTTGCCCAGGTGGTCGGGCAGCTGCTCGGCGTATTCGAGCTCCTTGAACGGTTCAATGCTCAAAAAGCGGCTCTGCAGAATGCAGGATACCGAGGGGTCAACCTCGTTGATCATGGACAGGCGCTGAATGCCGCCGACGACGGGCTCTACGACAACGTCGGTGGGGCGCACGTGCCAGCCGGCGGGGCCGTACCAGCGGACCAGCAGTTCGGGGTCCAGGTAGGCGCCAAAGACATCCTCGACCGGGGCTGCGATCTCGTGGTCGAAGACGAGAAGCTCCTCATCGGGAACATGAGTGATGCTCATAGGGTTCTCCTTAAACGGGTTGAAGAGCGGGTTTAGGGCTTCTTGCCGGAGTAGTAGTTGCCGAGGAACTCGTCACGGTACTCGAAGTAGGTGCCGTCCTTGATGGCTTCGCGGGCGTCGTCCACCATGCGCACGATGAAGCGCTCATTGTGGATGGAGGCGAGGGTTGCCGCCAGACGCTCGTCCGCCTTGAAGAGGTGACGCAGGTAGGCGCGGGTGTAGTGGGTGCAGGTGTAGCAATCGCAGCCCTCGTAGATGGGCGAGAAGTCCGCCTTGAAGCGCGCGTTGGTGATGTTGTAGCGGCCGGTGGGGGAGTAGACGGCGGCGTTGCGTGCCACGCGGGTGGGAGAGACGCAGTCGAAGGTGTCTACACCGTTCTCGATGCCGACGAAGATGTCGTCGGGTTCGGAGATGCCGAGCAGGTGGCGGGGCTTGGATTCGGGCAGCTCTTCGGCGCACCAGCGCACGATGGTGCCAAGGTTTTCCTTCTCGAGTGCACCACCGATGCCGAAGCCGTCAAAGGGCATAGAGCCGAGGTCCTGGCATGCCTTGCGGCGCAGGTCCTCGTACTGTGCACCCTGAATGACGCCGAACAGCGCCTGATAGGGCTTGCCCACGCGCTCTGCGGTCAGGCGCTGGTGCTCAGCAATGCAGCGCAGCGCCCACAGGCGGGTGCGTTCAAGCGCCTCCTCCTGGTAGCCGCGGGAGTTGTAGAGGGTGGTCAGCTCGTCGAAGGCGAACATGACGTCGGCACCGATCTGGTGCTGAACCCGCATGGACACCTCGGGGGTGAAGCGGTGAATCGAGCCGTCAATATGCGACTTGAAGTTCACGCCGTCGTCATCAATGTGGGCGAGGCGTTCCTTGCCCTTTGCCACGTCGTCGTCACCGAGGGGGCGACCGTCGGCACCTTTAGCGTCCGCGACGGTACCCATATCGATTACCTTCTTGAAGCCGGAGCCCAGGCTCATGACCTGGAAGCCGCCGGAGTCGGTGAAGGTGGGGCCGTCCCAGTTCATGAAGGCACCCAGGCCGCCTGCCGCGTCGAGGATTTCGGGGCCGGGCTGCAGGTACAGGTGGTAGGCGTTGGAGAGCAGAGCCTGAGCGCCGAGCTCCTTCATGGATTCGGGTAGGACCGCCTTGACGGTTGCCTTGGTGCCCACGGGGGTGAAGGCGGGGGTCTGGATCTGTCCGTGCGGGGTGGTGATGATACCGGCGCGTCCGCGGAACTGTCCGCCGTTAGCTTCTACACGTTCAGTGCTGGGGGAGGCGGTGTCCGCCAGGCGGCTGGTGATGGTGAAGCCAAAGTCCTCGGTGGGGAAAGAGTTATCTAGAACGCTCATTCTTCTCTCGATTGTTTGCTTTCCGTCTGAATGTCTACACCCTAGCCTACCGGAAAACCCCGCCTCTCTTGCCGGAGGCGGGGTTCACGAGAATTTAGCTGAGGGTAGCTGATCTTAGCCTGCGAAGTCGCCGAGCATATCCACGGTCGGCACGAAGAAGAGGGTGCCGGTCACCGCGGTGCTGAAATCCAGCAGGCGGTCGTAGTTGGCGCCGTCCACTCCCAGGAACATGTTCTTCAGCATCTTCTGAACGGTCGAGAAGGTGCTGGCGTAGCAGATGAAGTAGGTGCCCAGCTCGTTGTTACCCACGGTGCCGAAGGGCATGTTGTCGCGAATAACCTTGAAGTCGTCACCGATATTAGCGATAGCGGAGTGTGAGTTGGCGGGTTTCTCATCCTCGCTCATCTCGATGTCGTCGTGCTTGGAACGGCCAATGACCTTCTCCTGCTCGGAGACAGGCAGGGCGTTCCACGCGGTCATGTCGTGGATGTACTTCTGCACGAACTGATAGCTGCCGCCCCTGTACATGGGGTCGCTGTCACCGATGATGCCGAAGTATTCGCGTGCCGCGGGGGTCTGCGGGTTCTCGGTGCCGTCCACAAAACCGATGATGGAGCGGCCGTCCCAGTAGCGGAAGCCGTGCACCTCATCCAGTACCTCGGCAATATCGCGCAGTGCCGCGGTAATAGCGGACGCCATATCGTAGGCGACGGACGGCTGGGTCGCGCGGATGTGGAAGTGCAAATCACCGGGAGTGGACACCGCGGTATGCTTAGGGCCCCTAATCTCCTCGAACTCCACGAGCTCCTGCGGCAGCGGCTTGGGCAGATCCAGGGTCAGCCACGCGCTGTGGCTGATACCCAGCACAATGCTGGCGTTCTCGGGCGAGTAGCGGTTTGCGGCGGTGTGGTTGAGGTTAATGACGAGCCCGCAGAGGTTCTGGAACCCCTCAATGAGCGCATCCTGGCTGATGCCTTCCTTGAACTTCCACACCATGAAAATGGTGTTAGCGTTCGGGCTGGCAGTGACCTGTTGTGATTCTGAAGCAAGCATAAAATTCACCGTACGCCCGTGTGCACGCCCCCGCAATGAACCCAGCCCTAACCTTCTGCGCTACTGGGAGAATGCGCCGATGCGAGAACGCACCGCTGGAAGAAGATTAGGGCTGGGGTAAAGCGCAGTAGCTTTTAGAAGCCGCGCTTTAGAAACTGTGGGAGGCGAGGTACCGCGCATGCGCCAGACGCGCCGCCGTCTCAAAAATAGTCCACGCCTGCACCTGAGCGGACAGCTCCACCGGCGCGCCGGGTTTCACAACCTTGCTCATCGGCTCGGTGAACCGCGGGGAGAACTGCACGAGCGCCTTACCGCGAATCTCATTCGGGTCAATGCCGTACTCGTTCATCGGCAGGTTGGGGTCGAACTCGCGGCGGCCCTCCCACAGGGCGCGTGCGGTCGAGTACACCAGGGTCGAGGCGAGCGCTCGCGCCTCATCACTGAGCAGCGGCGAGGATGCCGCCATGCCCAGGTAACGCACGAGAATGCCGGTGAACAGACCACCGTCGCCGTCGCCGTGAGAGATGAGGATGCGGCGGCGCGCACCGGAGAGGAACTCCACCTCTTCGGTCATGTGCTTGACGATGCCGACGATGAGGCGCTCGGCGCGTTCTGCGGGATCCACCTCGCAGGGCACACCGGAAGCTGCGAGGCTCAGCAGGGCGCCCAGGGCGGTTCCCTGGTTGTAGGTGAATTCGCTGCGCTCGTACTCGTACTCGTACTCGTCGCCGCGCACGTTCACGCCGTCAATATAGAGCGAACGTTCTGCATCCCAGAGGGTTTCGTTCATCCAATCCATGAGCGCTGCAGCAGTCTTCGGGTCGCCCGCACGCGCATACGCCAGAGCGGTCGGGGCGGTTGCCGCAGCATTCACAAAATCACGCTTGGACTTGCGCCAACTCATGCCACCCACCGGGGAGAAGCCCTTCGCCAGCTGCTCGAAGAGGGCGGCGCCAGCATCCTGGGCGGCAATATCATTAGCGCCGGTCAGTTCAATGCAGAAGGAATTCATGCGGCCCACCGCGAGGGTCAGCCACGCCATATCGTCGAAGTAGTCGTTCGCGAAGCGGCCGTAATTACGCACGTTAATGCCGTGCAACAGCGCGCGGGCGCGGTGCAACTGCTCCTGGGCGGCAGTAATATCGCCCTCGCGCAGGTGACGCTGACCGGCATCAATCACGCAGTCCAGCAGGTGTGCCTGCCACCAGTAGTGCCACGCGTTCAGGCGCTGGCTCAGCGGGCGCGGGTCGGGAACCTGCACCGAACCGATGAGGGCGCCGGGAATACCGAGGATGCGGTGCACGAAGGTGTCGGTGACGCTGTCGGCTGCGGCAGCGGCGTGCGAGGAGGTGCGCTGGGCATACTCGCTCATCGACTCCAGAGACTGCTCGTTGTGGGAAGACGGCTGGGAATTCATGGACCCTCTGTAGTTGCGGTGAAGTATTACGTCTGAAATTATCCCACTTTTTGCCCTCTGAGCGCCCGGATGCTGTGGGCGGGCTCTCGGGTGTGACCCCTTTTCGAGAGCCCGCCGAGAAGATGCACCGCAGGGAACGGAGTGAGCACCACTCAAAAACCGGTTAGGAGGCGGCAGCCAGCGAACGCCCGCTGTATAGATCCACCGGTTCGCCGGTGATGGGGTGCTCAAAGTGCAGGCTGTACGCCAGCAGCTGCAGCGGGTACTCCGGGCGGTCTGGCGCGTCGGGCAGCACCTGCGGGTAGAGCACATCGCCCAGAATGGGGGAGCCCAAAAGGTTCAGATGCGCCCGCAGCTGGTGCGTCTTACCGGTGTGAGGCGCCAAATCATAGAGCGCCCATTCTCGTTTTTCGTTCAGCATAGGCTCGGCACGCCACCCCTCAACCGCTTGCGCACTCGGGGTCAAAGTCCGCAGAATCTTCACGGTCGTCAGCGTATTCGGCTCCACACCCTGCGCCGCGCACTCTTGCTCAGAAAGCTGCTGAACCTGCAACTGATCGCGAATCTTCTGAATATGCGAACGCACCTGCAGACCCTCCGCACTCAACGCCTGCTCGGCGGCGGCAGCATCGGCAGGAACCGGCGCCACGGCACGGTAAGTCTTCGACACCTGACGGTGCTGAAACATCATCTGGAAGGGGCGGCGCGCCTCAACGGTCTTGGCAAAAAGCAGCACGCCCGCGGTCGGGCGATCCAGGCGGTGAATCGGAATCAGTAGGGGGTTTTGCTCACGCACCCGCAGCTTGGTCAGCGCGGTCTGCGCAATATAGGAACCGCGCGGGGTGGTCGGCAGAAAATGCGGCTTATCAATCGCCAGCACGTGCTCATCCTCGTAGAGCACCGGCATGTCGGAGGGTAGCTGCGGCTCATCGGCAAGCTCACGGAAGTACCAGATGCGCTCGCCCGGCATATAGGGGCTATCGCCGGTCAGAATCGTGCCGTCGTCCAGGCGCACCTCACCGGTGTTGAAGCGGGTGTGAATAATCTGCGGGTTGTTCGGGTAGAAGCGCGCAATCAGGTAATCCGCAATGGTTGCCGGAGCCGTATTGTTCGGGGCGGTATTGTTCGGTGCAGTGTTGCTCGGGGTGAGCTCGGCGGGGAGTTCCTCCACGAGCGGCAGAATCAGCTGAATCGGGTCGATACCGTTCTTCTGAGCCAGCGGAGGGGTCAGCAGACGGCGATGCGTGCGGCGTGCAGGTTTTGCCTGGTAGGCAGCAGACTGTATTCCCTGCTGTGTTTTGGGCTGAGAGCTGGACTGTGAGCTGGGTTGTGGGTGTACGGTGTTCTGTGCGGGCATGGCTCTACTCTACCGCCTGAACCCTATCGCCTGAGCGGGGTTAGAATCGAGGTAAGCTGAGCCGGACCGCCTGCCGGATGGGGCGGCTAGAAATATTGCCGTGGGCTTGGGTGTGGGGTTGCGGAAGACAGTTTTGTCTGACACTCATGAATGTTTGTGCGAATATGTGGAACAGAAAACGAAAACTTCACAAATTTTTGAAATTATTGGACATTTAATTTAAAAAAACTACATTAATTTTACAAAAAACAGCGT
Source organism: Rothia sp. HMSC061E04 (assembly GCF_001813685.1). Taxonomy (NCBI): domain Bacteria; kingdom Bacillati; phylum Actinomycetota; class Actinomycetes; order Micrococcales; family Micrococcaceae; genus Rothia; species Rothia sp. HMSC061E04. The sequence continues at coordinate 165,258 of NZ_KV813697.1, forward strand.
TTAAGTGCGGTATTTTCGAAAATGCTGTCAAATCATAAATCAATAACCCTCAATTTAGCCCCTTTGGTTTTTCTAAGTATAAAAGATGTAAAGCAATTAAAGACATGCTAACCTGGGCACCCTACGTCATAAACGCCTTAATAAAGGCTGAAAGTAGCCTTAAAGCGGTACGATTAAGACACAGAAGTTCGATATTTCGAACGAATGGGTCGAAATGGGGCAGAAACAGCGCAAGGATGCAGAGGTTAAAGGAACACTCCCAAATACAGCGGTGCAATCGGACAATTCCAAAGCACCGGAAAATGCGATAGGAGAGGTTATGGAACATTCACAAAAGAATGCGGAGCCTCGCACCGGTGCCCTGCGTATGGAGCCGCACGAACGCGAGGAGCAAATTCTGAAAATCGCTGCAGAACATTTCGCTCGCCGCGGCGTGCTCGGTGCCTCCATGAGCGCTATCGCCCGCGATGCAGGCATTACCCGCGCCCTGCTCTACCACTATTTCCCCGGCAAGGGCTCCCTGGCGGCCGCTGTCACCCGACGCGAAGCCAACGCAGTCCTTGAGGCCCTGGGCGAGCATCACGAAAACCCCGAAGAGGCGTTGCGCAATGCGCTACGCACGTACTTCCTCGTTGTAGCCGGCGTTCCCACCCCCGGTGGGGAGGACTTCCCGAACAACCCTACCGACTACCTCGAATGGATGCTTGAACGCACCGGCATGCCGATTAATGACCGCACCCGCGTCATCCTCGGAGGCTGGTTGCAGCTCGTCGACTACTTCGCCATGCACGTCGTGCAGCTCAACCCCCGCGATCAGCGCACCGTTCGCTCCCGCGGGCTCGGGCTCGAAGAAGCTATCGACCTGTGCCTGGGTGCCGTGGACACCCTCACCGGCGGCTACTAGCCGCCTCAAGAGGTGACAGGTCAGCGTAGGACTTCCCGCTCCGATGTTTGGTTATGTGCTCCACGGCAAAGGCGACGTGGACATCCGGGCGGTTATTCCTCCGCCACGCCGCCTGCGACGTGGTGGACTCCGGGAACACCACCCGGTTCGTGAGTAGGGAAACATAATGCCCCGCACCCTCTTCCATGAAGGTGCGGGGCATTATGATGCTCAGGTTGAGGTTAAAGGAATTGATTTAATCTGAGGTTGAGCTTGAGGCTCTTTCTGGAGAGGGCTAAATGGAACGGCGCAGCGACAGGCCGCGAACCGTCGCGTAGAACCCCTGCGCCTGCAGTGCTGCACGCAGCGCCTCCACCGGATGCTCCACAACCTCGCCGCCGGATGCGCCCAGCGTGGATGTGCTCACCGTGTGGGTGCCCAAAAGCTCCACATCGTTGACCTTCTCCACCGAAATCTTCTCCGCACCACCGGCGGACACCAGGCGTGCCAGGGCGGGGGCCGCCGCCTCCAGAAGTACCGGGTCGGTGGTGAAAGCCAGCAGGGTCTTCGCGCCACGCTCCACATACAGCACCGGTGCGCCGTCCACCAGCACCACGCAGGCACCCGCCTTGCGTGCCGGACGGTGCTTTACGGTGCCCTCGCCCTCGTGTGCAAAGGAGGGAATCGCGGGCCAGCTCAGTGCCGCACCGTACGGGTTCGCCGGGTCGGTCGCCGCCAACAGGATCACCGTGAACGTGCCGTACACCTGTTCCGTATCGGTACGCTGCGGTGTGTAGGCGCTGGCACCAAACCCCTGTGTCGCACCAAAACCCTGTGGACCTGCGGGAACACTGAGGCTATCGGCGGTAGAACGCAGCAGGTCCACCGTCGCGGGGGCGGCAAACTGCGCCGCACCCAAACCCTCAATAAAATAGCCGCGACGCACCAGCGCACGATCCTCAGCCGCCGAATAAATCCGGTACAGCTGCGAGAACCCGCCTGCAGAATCCTCCACCTGCAGACACCCGCGAGTCAGCACACCGTAGCGGTCCAGCAGCAGGTCGGCGCGTGCGAGCGCCGCAACCGTCGCCTCCACCGGCTCCTGCAGGAGCGTGTCCACGCGCGAGAAGCGACCGCTATCCTGCGGGGCAACGGCGGGAGCGGCGCCATGGAACCCGCCGCGGAGGGAATTGTCTCGCAGGGAACGCAGACCGCGCCCGGCGGCAGGCGCAGAGTAGCTGCTGGAACCATAACTATCAGCGCCGTAACCGCCCGCCAAGCCGTTACCCATGGAGGCGCGCGCTGCCGCAATACGACCCGCACCGCGGCGACCCACCCGCGACAGACGCGCAGGGGCTGCCGGAGTCGGATGCGCACTGCGGACGCCCGCAAGCATCGCCCGAACCGGCGCGAAACTATCGTTCGTCACCGCACCAGCCCACACCAGGCGCCACAGCGCCGCCGAAACCTCCGCCGCATCCGGGAAAGTCACCACCTGACCGGCAGATGCCGCGGCGCTCATCAGCTGCTCCACCCGCTCACGCAGAGCCGGCACAAACAGGCCGCCGTGAGCCAGCGCCTCATAGATGGCGTGCTCCAGCGTGCCCGGATCCTGCAGCGCCTCCCAAAGCTCCGGGTTCTCCACGCGCAACAGCTGCTCCGGGTAGTCCTCACCCAGAGTCAGCGAGGAACTCTCGCTCAAATGCAGGCGAATCCAGCCGTCAGACTTCTGCGCGCTACCGCCGCCGAGCTGCCCGGCGCCGGTGAAGAACACCCTGCCGCTCGCCATAAGCTCGTCCAGCATGTGCGGTTGGTAGCCGGGCACGCGCGCCGGAAGAATCAGTGTCTCCAGTGCGGAAGCCGGTACGCGCACACCCGCCAGCTGGTCGATAGCGGTGAGCAGATCCTCCGTGGCGGAGGCCGAATCTTGTCCCGTATGTTCCGCTCCGTCCTCTGCCGCCGAGCCGAGGGGCGCCACCCTCTCGCCCACCACCGTGGCGGCGCGGCGGGAGGGCATGAACGCACCGTAGGCGCTCGCCTCCGGCAGGGTCTGCGCAACCCGCACGGATAAAGAACGAACGTTCTGCCATGAGGGTAGGAAAGCGCCATAGACCTGCGCCGATACCGGCTCAATCTCCTCACGCAACGCCGCCAGAGAACGGGCACGAATCGTGCGCAAAACCTGCGCATCCACCCACTCAACACCGGCAGACCCCAAAGCACGCAGCACCTCGGGCAGAAACTCGCCGGAGCTCAGACGGCGCTGCTGCTGAAGACGCTGCAACACCGGAATCAGCACGCCCACACCAACCGGGGTCAGGCGCGAAAAATGCTCCGCCGCCTGCTGTGCCGTAAAGGGAATATGGGTGCGCGCATAGCGAGAGACCAGATTCTCTAAAGGCTCCGCGACCGGCTCCAAAAGGGCTACAGGAAGCGCCGCGGCGGGCATAATGCCCAGCCCATCGCGTAGGCGCGCGGCATCCTCAACCACCGCATAGTACAGCTGCGGCTCGGCGGAACCGTCGGCAGCTCCCATGAACGAGAACGCACGGCGCGAGCGCACCAGCTCTTCCGCCAGCTCACGCGCCTCAGTCGTGCTGGCGTGCGCGCCGTACTCCTCGCCGGACTCTTCGCCGTAGTTTTCAGAATCCTCGGACTCGCCGAAATCTTGAGAACCGTGTGCCGCAGATTCAGTCCGCGGGTTGTCAGCCCGCAAGCGCAGACTCAACTCCCGCGCGCTCAACGGACCCAGCTGACGCAAAAGATCCGCCACGCCCTCCACGCCGCAGGCGCGGTAACGCTCACCCGTGCGCTGCAGACGCTGCTGAGTCTGCACCAGAACCGCCGGATCCAGCAGGTCACGCAGACCGCTCGACCCCAGCAACTCAGCCAGCAACGCCGGGTCCAGCGACAGCGCGGCGGCGCGACGTTCGGCGGCGGGCGCATCGCCGTCGTAGAGGTGCTCGGCAACGTACTCAAAGAGCAGGGTTCGTGCAAAAGGCGAAGGGTCATTCGTCTCAACCTCCAGCATGGATACCGCCCGGGACTGCAACGAACGGTGCACCTGAACCAGCGCCGGAACATCGTACACATCCTGCAGACACTCGCGCGCCGTCTCCAAAAGCACCGGAAAATCAGGGTACTTACGCGCCACATCCAGCAGTTGCGCCGCACGCTGACGCTGCTGCCACAGCGGGGTGCGCTTACCCGGATCACGGCGCGGCAACAGCAGGGCACGCGCCGCATTCTCACGGAACCGAGACGCAAAAAGCGCCGAATCGCCCACGCGTTCGGTGACAATCGCCTCCAGCTCGTCAGGGTCGAAAAGGAACAGATCAGCGCCGGGCGGCACATCCTCCATAGCGGGCAGACGCAGAATCAAGCCGTCATCACTCGCCATGACGGAAGCATCCACCCCGTACCGCTCCTCGATACGGGCGCGCACCGCCAGCGCCCAGGGCGCGTGCACCCCGTAGCCGAGCGGCGAGTGCAGGACCACGCGCCAATCGCCCAGTTCGTCGCGGTGCCGCTCCACAATCATGCGGGTGTCGGAGGGGACCGCCCCGGTGGATTCGCGCTGCTCACGCAGATAGGCGAGCAGATTATCGACCGCCCAGGTGTCCAATCCGAGCTGTTCGAGCTGCTGGCGGGCGGCGGCGCTATCGGTGGCGTCTAGGCTGGAGAGGGTGCGCGTGAACGTACCCGTCTGCACGCCCAGAGCGTAGGGGCGGCCCATGCGGTCGCCGTGCCAGAAAGGCAGGCGCGCGGGCTGACCGGGTGCGGGGGAGACCCGCACCGCGTCGTGCGTAATTTCTTCAATGCGCCAACTGCTCGCGCCGAGGGTGATGACCTCGCCGGCGCGAGATTCGTACACCATTTCTTCGTCGAGCTCACCCACACGCTTGGGGCCGCGCTCCTCGTCGCCACTGACCAGGTAGACGGGGAAGAGCCCGCGGTCGGGAATCGTGCCGCCACTGGTGACGGCGAGGCGTTGCGCACCCGGGCGGCCCTCAATACTGCCGGAGGGCGCCTGTTCGGTGGGGGTGCGATCCCAGATGATGCGCGGGCGCAGTTCGGCGAACTCGTCGGAGGGGTAGCGTCCGGCAAGCATTTCGAGTACGGAGTCGAAGAGGGCGCGCGGCAGTTCGGCGTAGGGTGCGCTGCGGCGTAGCGCCTCGTACCAGGAGTCCACGCTGATGGGGCCTAATGCGCAGGCGGCGACGGTCTGCTGTGCGAGTACGTCCAGGGGGTTGGTGGGGATGGCAAGCGGCTCGAGGGTTCCGCTGCGCATTCCGGCGAGGGTGACGGTTGCGCCGAGCAGGTCGCCGCGGTGCTTGGGGTAGAAGAATCCGCGCGAAATTTCGCCCACGCGGTGCCCGGCGCGGCCCACGCGCTGCAGTGCGGAGGCAACCGAGGGAGGGGCAGCCACCTGGATTACGAGGTCCACGTGGCCCATGTCGATGCCCAGCTCCAGGGAGCTGGTGGCGACCACGCAGCGCAGGGTTCCGCCCTTGAGCGCCTCCTCGATGAGGGTGCGCTGTTCCTTGGACACGGAGCCGTGGTGCGCGCGGGCAAGCGGCGGCACCTCGGTGATGTCGCAGATGCCTGCCGTGTAGTCTTCTGGGTCGATTCCCTGCTGTGTGAGTAAGCGGCGCAGGTGAATATCGTTGAGTGCCGCGGTGAGCTTTTCCGCTAGTCCACGCGAATTAACGAAAACAATCGTAGAACGGTTGTTCTCAATATGGTCGACGATGTGCTCCTGCACACGCGGCCAGATGGAGGTCTCGAGGCGCTCGCTATCGGGGGTGTCTCGCAACGTCTTTTCGTGCAGTGCCCCTTCTCGCAATGCCTCTTCCGAGATGGAGAGGGTGTTTTTGGGTGCGGTGTTATCGCCCTGTCGCAACGGGTTTGCCTGCCCGGTTTCTTGCGCGGGTTCCTGTGCTGGGTTTGCCTGCCCGGGGAATACGCCAATGGCATCTTCGAGCGTGTAGGGTGCGCTTGCCGGGATGTCTACGGCGCTAGAGATAGGCTGTGCCGCGCCCTGCGGCGAGCCGGCAGAAGCGGAGTGTGCAGCCCCGCCGCCTGGCGCCTCCGAGGGTGCGTATTCCGAGGGTGCGTATTCTGACGGGGCGTAGAGTCCTTGCCCGTAGTCGTTGGCGCCTCCGAGTGCCGCCATATCGGGTACGGGCACGCTCAGGCGCAGGTCCCATTCTTTGGCGACTGGGCGGCTCATGATGGTTACCGGCTGAATGCCGCCGAGGAACCGGGCGACCGCCTCCGGGTTTTCGACGGTTGCGGAGAGCCCAATGCGCTGTGCGGGCTTTTCGAGGAGCGCGTCGAGGCGTTCGAGGGAGACCGCCAGGTGTGCGCCGCGTTTGGTGGCGGCGAGGTTGTGAATCTCGTCCACGATCACGGTGGTGACGCCCGCGAGGGTGTTGCGGGCGGCGCTGGTGAGCATGAGGTAGAGGGATTCGGGGGTGGTGATGAGAATGTCGGGCGGGTTGCTGATGAGTTGGCGGCGTTTGCGTGCGGGGGTGTCGCCGCTGCGCACGCCCACGCTGATGTTCGGTTCGCCCGTGTTGTTTCCGCTCAGGCGCGTGATTCCGGTCAGTGGTGCGCGCAGGTTGCGTTCGACGTCGGCGCCGAGTGCTTTGAGGGGTGAGATGTAGAGGATGCGCGTGCCGCCTGCGGTTCCGGCTTCGTGTTCGCGGTGCAGGGCATCGAGTGCCCAGAGGAAGGCGGCGAGGGTTTTACCGGAGCCGGTGGGGGCGATGATGAGGGTGTTGTTGCCGTTGCGGATGCTCTCCCAGGCGCCTTCTTGGGCGGCGGTGGGTGCGCTGAAGGTGGCGCGGAACCAGTCGCGTACGGGGGCGGAGAAGTGGGAGAGTGCGTCGGTCATGTATCTATTATGGCGGGGTTTATGGTGTGCGCCTCTTGAATTGTTGGGGGTTGGGGGAGGAAGATGTGCTTGACAGTGTCTCTACAGAGTATGTAATGTTTTACTTGTAAAGTAATAGACCGAGGGAACAACCCAAAGGAGCCTCACCATGACCCGCCTGACCGAAGAACAGCTCATCAGCCTCTTCCACGAGCCGCGCACCGTCTCCTCCTTCACCGAGGAACCCGTCACCGACGAGCAACTGCGCCGCATCCAGGAACTGACCTTCTACGGTCCCACCGCCTTCAACAACCAGCCCCTGCGCATCACCTGGGTCAAGAGCCCCGAGGTACGAGAGCGCCTCGTCGCACACCTGGTAGACGGCAACAAGGCTAAGACCCAGGCGGCACCGGTGACCGCAATCCTCTCCGCAGACGCGAACTGGGTAGAGCACGCCGACACCTTCAACCCCAACGCTGCCGGCTTCATCAAGGGCTTCTATACCACCGAGGAGCTTGCCACCCCCGCCGCTGAGCTGAGCGCTCACCTGCAGGCAGGCTACTTCATCACCGCAATCCGCGCCCTCGGCCTGGACGCTGGCCCCATGACCGGCGCAGACTTCGCCGGCATCAAGAAGGAATTCTTCGCGGACAACGCAGAGATCCCCTTCCTAATCGTCAACATCGGCCACGGCGAGGCTCCCGCATACCCGCGCGGTGCACGCTTCAGCCACGATGAGGTTGCTCGCTCTCTCTAAGAGCGCGCGCTACGGTATAGCTAAAGCTAAACCCTAGATTTAGGCTATATAGATAGTTCGAGGGCGGTTCCCCATCGCGGGGGAACCGCCCTTGAACTATATGTGCACAAGCGAACTATAGGTGCACACAACGTGCCTGAGTATTTACATCTGCAACGCCGCGTTAGCGAGCACCAAACTGACCCACCGACAGCTGCGGAACAGACGAGGAGCAAGCGGCCGTATCCAACGGAACGATCACGCCACCGGAACCGGAGGGAAGACCCACCAGGAAGCCCTGAACCGGTCGGCTACCGCAATCGTCACCGAAGCGTGCCGGGTACACCGAACGCAGTACCGCGGTGGTGCTATCGCCGGGGTTGAGGGTCACACCCGCAGGGTTCATGTACTCACCGGAGGTGGAAGCCTCACGGCCAACCCAGGTGCCGGAAGGACCCGCATGCACCACACGCGGGTAGCCGCGCAGGGTGCAGGAAGAATCCGAAGAGTTCTGGAAGTACAGGGTGTAGTTTCGGGCGCCGGGGGAGCCTTCTCCCACAGCAACCGAAATGTTCAGGTCATCCAGATCGCACTGGGTCGGGCCCTCAGCAACAGTATTGCTGGAGGACCTAGAGGACTTCTCCGAGGAACCCGAGGAGTTCGAGGAATTGGAAGAATTCGATGAGTTACTCGAAGAGTTAGAACCTGATCGTGAAGATGAGTTCGAGCTCTTCTGAGTTTCCTGCTGAGAATCTGCAGAGTCGTCTGACTTGTTCTGATCGGAACCCTCGTGGGAGGACTCAGAAGAATGAGAGTCAGAGTTCTGCTTCGACTCGCGAGTCTGGGTGTGGGAAGAAGACTCGGAGTGCTCAGAGGAAGAGCCGTGGTTCTCCGCCTCGGGGGAGTTCACCACGGTAATGGAGCCCGGGGTCACCGATGAGGTAGCCCCGTCAGAGGCTACTCGAATCGTGCCGGGTTTGACCGAAGCCGAGGCACTCGGTTGTGACGAGGTGCCTTCGGCTTCCTGACCGGCCTGGGACGCGCCGCATCCACTGAGCGCGAGCACGCAGCAGAGGAGGGTGGTTGATGCGAGTACCTGAGCCGATTTGAACATAGTTACATCGCCGCCTGCATTTGAATCGTTGCTCCATCCATACCGGGGGCGTACTCGACCTGGCAACACAGGCGGGAGTACTCGTTGGCGACATCGTCAACCATGTCGAGCAAATCCTGCTCAGCTTCGGTACGTTCACCGGAAGCTTCGAAGTGCTCGGGGTCGATGAAGCCGTGGCAGGTAGCGCAGGATGCGTTACCGCCACAGGTTGCGAGGACCGGCACACCGTTAGCCTGGAGGGCTTCCAGGAGGGTGTGGTGGTCTTCCCACTGAATGTCGTAGTTTACACCTGCTTCGTCAGTGACCTTAATCGTTACGCCCATGCGTTCTCCTTCTTCTGTAGTGATGCGTTTCTATTGTAGGGGTAGGGGCTGTTATTCACCGTACTTTGTGGTGCATTCCCAACCCTACCGTCACGCATATCACGGGAACGCATATTAATTTTTATGCTTAATAGCATGTCTGTATTGTCCCTAGTCTACCTCTTAAATCCTTGATAACGCAGGATATAGGCAAATATGAATACTGCCCCCAGATGCAAAGACATGCTGGGGGCAGTATAAAGAACCGGTTGAAGGTGAGAGTGCCTACGTATCGGCGGGATGCTATTCTGCGGGCTTCTGCTCAGCCGTGTTTGAGTCTTCCTGCGGGTCGTTACCTGGCGGATTCTCGGTGTTGCTTTCAATGTTCTGGGAACCCGCCCGCCCGGAACCGCGCACAATACCGCGTACACTATCGCGCGGATCAGCGTAGCGCAGGTCGATACCGAAGGTATTGCGGATCTGGCGTGCCGAGTTCAGGTGCCAGCGCTGCGAATCTGAGGGGGTCACGGAGGTGACCGCCTTCTGACCCGGAGCCAGCTTCTCGTGGCGAATGTCGTAGTGCTTACCGCCCATGGTGATGGTGAAGCCGTGCTCCTGCAACAGCTGCACGAACGCATCCACATCGTGCGGGATCTTGCGGCCGCGCTGCCTCTTTGTACCGCTCATCCTCGGCTGCGACTCGAAGGGGTTGCGGCTGGGCGCGGTGCCGCGACTAATACGAATTACCTGCTGGTCGGAGTGCGAGAACTCCACCTGATAGCCGTTGAGCGAGTACACGGTGCGGCTACTGCCGGGAATCGGGCGGCGGTCCTCGGCCTCATCCAGGATGCGGGCAATGTACTCGCCGGTCAGGCCGAGTACCTTCAGCTGTGCCTGAGCATCGGGGGAGAGCTGGTAGCCTCCAGCGAGAGCCTGCAGCGGGCGTAGCGCGAGCACCTCGGCGGTTAGGGGGTTGAGCACCACCTGGTAGCCTTCCTCTTCATGCGTGTAGAGGGTGACTTCGCGGCCGTAACGGTTCTCTTGCGCGCTTTCTTGAACCACTGTGCTTACAGGGGATTCGATGATGTCCAGTAGCAGCTCGTAGGTGAGCCCGTGGCGCATCATGTAATCCATCACGCCGGGGAGCACGCCGTAGATGCGGCGGCGCGGCGGCACGTCACCGTAGAATTCTTTCTCGATGCGCGCGGCAATACGCTGGTTCTCCAGCGGCACCTCGGTCAGCGGAATGAGGCGCTGGTTGGAGGGGCGAATCTTGGCGCGTGCGGCGGCGGGCTTGGGCGCCTGACGGTATGCGTCCACGAGTGCCTGCTGCTGCTCCATGAATTCCTGGGCAATGAGCGGTAGGAGAGTGAAGTAGAGCTCTGCCGCTTCGTGCTTGAGCGCGCCGTTCTCATCGAGTAGGGACGCGCCGTCCTTGGAGAGCAAATCCCACGGCTTATCGCTTGCACTGTTCTCTTCGGAACCCTGATTATCCCGGTAGCTATAGGCGGCGAGGGAGGCAAGCTCCTGCAGGCGAACGTACACCTCAAGAGGAACGGTGATCTGCTTAGCGGACATTATTTCTCCTCCTCGGTGGTGTTTTCTGCCTGGGCTGCCTTATCTTCCGCCTGCTTTGCCAGGGTGTTGCTGAGCTCCTCGAGCTGCACCTTGCGCAGGTTCTCCGCGTGCAGAACATGGAAATCCGGGGTCTTCGCCAGGGCAAGAACGGTCCGCTCATCGGGCGAAACCGCAATCTCCAGGCCCTGCGCCGCGTAGATACGTGTCCAGCCTTCAGCCATGCGCACGCTCTCGGGGCTGCTCAGCGCCTGAAGCATTAGATCGAAAACGAACTGCGGGTTCTTCTTCAGGAAGGTGCGGGCGCGCTCGCTGAATTCGAGTTCCAGGGCGTTGAGCGAGGTGTATTCGCCCTGAGCCAGGGATGCCTGTGCCGCCTCGTTGTAGTCGGCGTCGTATTCGTCAATGACGGTAATAATTTCTGCGGAGGCGGTGTTCACATCAACGCGGTAGTCGTCGTGCGTGAAGCGGATGGTCCAGTCGTTGATGCGTTCCGCTTCGCCTTCGCGCAGGATGGTGCGCACGAGCTCTTCGCTAATGTTTTCGCGTTCGAGGCGGGCGCGCAGGCTCGGGCGCAGTCGGTAGCTGCGTTCACGGTCCTCGGCGGTAATGGCGCGAGGTGCGGCGGCTACCGGTTCTGCTGCCGGAGTGCTCGGGGCGGGTGCGGCAGGCATCGATGCACCCGGTTCCGGTGCAGCGGGCTTCGGCGTGCTCGGCTTGGGAGCTGCGGGTGCGCCCGGTAGGGACTGGCTGAGTACGGGCAACTCCTCAACAGGCGCCTGCTCGCTAGATACTGCCATATGGGTAGCTTCTGCGACTTCGGCAGCCTGTTGGCGGGCACGCAGACCCTCCAGGTACTCTTCGATGCGCGGCGGTCGGTAGGTTAGCGTGGACTTGCGGAACATACCGGGGGAGGGAGCACCGGGAGTCGGTGCCGCAGGCTTCGGCACAGCGGGCTTGGGTGCTGCAGGTTTCGGTGCAGCGGGCTGGGGTGCTGCGGGAGCAACCGTGGCCGGCGTCGGAACCGTCTCTCCTGTAGTCGCCTCTGCGGGTGCCTCCACAGGTGCTTCTTCCGGCACGCTGGGAGCCGGGGTGGGTGCCTGCGCCGCGCGGGCGGCAAAGAGTGCGGGGGAGGGCGCCGGTTTCGGGGCTGCAGGCTTGGGCGCAACAGAAGCGCTCACTTCCGCGTCCTCAACTACTGCAGGTTCGACGGGGCTAGTTTCAACCTCAGTCGTAGGCTCTACAGTATTTTCAGCTGACTGCTCTTGCAGCTCACCCTGTTCCTCATCAACAGGCTCTTTCTCACCGCGACGCAGGGCGGCAACGAGTTCCTGACGGGAAGTATAAGGAATGATTTCCTCGGGCGAATCGATATATCGCGGGAAATTCTCGTAGAGAATCCTCGCCGCGGCCTCAAAGAGCTTCTCCGCGGTGGTGTTGGCGGCGGGTGCGCAGGGGCAGAGGAGCTCCTGGCGCTGCGCGTCGTAGAGGGACCAGTGGGCGCATCGTTCGGTGGGTGGGAAGTAGTCGAGTGTTCCCAGGTCGGCTATATCGATGAGTGCACCTATCAGGGACTGCGGAATGGATAGCTGTGCCATAGTGCTCCTTTGCGTTGTCTACTCTCCAACCTATGCGTGGAGGGTCCTCTATCCATCCTAGGCGTTTTTTGGCGGGTGTGCCCCGGAGCACGTCATCTGGGAGCATAAATCTGCGGATTCACAGGTTGGGGCGCTTTTGGATGTGGTTTTTGGCACGGATGGGGCAGCGTCAGGTGGTGGAGCGTCCTTGCTGCACCTAGCTAGAGCCTGCGGCGTGTCGTGCTGTAGCGTGTCGTACTGCAACATGTCGTACTGCGCGGTGGCTTGAGCTCTGCCCGGGGCTTGTGGCTGAGCGTTTTCTGCGCGCTTGTTCCCCAAAGACATCTTCCCGGGCGTGTCTTCCGGGGCATGTCTTCTGGGCATACAAAAAATCCCCGGTTCCGAAGAACCGGGGATCGGTGGTGCGCCCGAAGGGATTCGAACCCCCAACCTTCTGATCCGTAGTCAGATGCTCTATCCGTTGAGCTACAGGCGCATGTTCCTCGCTTCGGATTTCTTCAACCCGTCGCGGCAACAGGTACTACTATACGGATGTCCTCAAGGGGGTGCAAGCCGAAAAACTCGAAATTGACCCAAAATCCCCTCCGCAGGAATCGAAAGTGCCCCGTTTTACCGCATGATTCCGGGGTTTTTGTGCTCGCAAAATTTTTTCAAAATATTTTCTCGGCACCCTAAAACCGGCGCTGCAGGTCCCTGAAATCCCCCGGATGATCCCGCCGTAAGCCCTAAAAATTCTTTACAGAAATCCTCTCGTACTCTAAGAATGTGATGCGCAGAACGTAAGAAATGGCGTTATAGAAAGCTCTACAGACCATTAATGCGTTATTCTGTAAGCATCACGAGGAAGTGGAGACTGTCCAAGCGTGCATATTCACGATTATTTGCACGCTTGTAGTGTTTAACTGCTTCTTTGTTACCGCAGACCTAACCGGATCAACGTAGTATCCGGGCCACCGATTGAAGGGGAAAACGTCAATGGCTGACACCTCAACTCGTACTCTCTCTGCTGAGCTCGAAAAGGAGCTGCAGAGCGCACCCACTACCCACCAGGGCCTTCTGGATTGGGTTCGCGAAGTTGCGGCCCTGACCCAGCCCGCACACATCTACTGGGTCGACGGCACCCAGGAAGAATATGACCGCCTGGCACAGGAACTGGTTGACGCCGGTACCTTCGTTCGTCTCAGCGATCACGAATTCCCGAACTCTTACGCAGCTTTCTCCGATCCCGACGACGTTGCACGTGTCGAGGAGCGCACCTTCATCTGCTCCGAGACTGAAGAAGGCGCAGGCCCGACCAACAACTGGCGTGACCCCGTCGAAATGAAGCAGACCCTGACCGGTCTTTTCGAGGGCTCCATGCGCGGCCGCACCATGTACGTCATTCCCTTCGTCATGGGCTCCCTGAAGGCTAAGAACCCCAAGATTGCTGTTGAGCTCAGCGACTCCGCATACGTTGTCTGCTCCATGCGCATCATGGCAACCATCGGTAAGGACGTTCTGGCCAAGCTGAACGAGACCAACGGCTTCTTCGTCAAGGCTCTGCACAGTGTTGGTGCACCCCTGGAGCCCGGTCAGGAAGATGTTCCCTGGCCCTGCAACCCCGAGAAGTACATCGTCCAGTTCCCTGAGACCCGCGAAATCTGGTCCTTCGGCTCCGGCTACGGCGGTAACGCACTGCTCGGTAAGAAGTGCTACGCACTGCGTATCGCATCCGTTATCGGTCGCGACGAGGGCTGGATGGCAGAGCACATGCTCATCCTGAAGGTCACCAACCCCGAGGGCAAGGTTCGCTACATCTCCGCAGCGTTCCCCTCCGCATGTGGCAAGACCAACTTCGCAATGATGGAGCCCACCATTGACGGCTGGAAGGCTGAGATGGTCGGCGACGACATCGCATGGATCGAGTTCGACGAGAACCACCAGGCACGCGTGGTCAACCCCGAGGCTGGCCTGTTCGGCGTGGCACCGGGCACCGGTTACTCCACCAACCCGAACGCTATGAAGGCTATCGCCAAGGGCAACACCATCTTCACCAACGTTGCACTGACCGACGACGGCTCCGTCTGGTGGGAGGGCAAGACCGACGAGGCTCCCGCACACCTGATTGACTGGACCGGTCAGGACTGGACCCCCGAGTCCGGCCGCCCGGCAGCTCACCCGAACTCCCGCTTCTGCACCCCCGCATCCCAGGTCGACATGCTCGCTCCCGAGTACTACGACCCCGAGGGTGTGCCGCTGAGCGCTATCGTTCTGGGCGGTCGCCGTAAGACCACCATCCCGCTGGTTTCCGAGTCTGAGAGCTGGGAACAGGGCGTCTTCCGCGCAGTTACCCTCTCCTCCGAGACCACCGCGGCTGCTAAGGGTGCTGTCGGCGTGATTCGCCGCGACCCGATGGCAATGCTGCCCTTCATCGGCTACAACGCTGGTGACTACTTCAAGCACTGGCTGGACCTGGGCAAGAAGCACGGCACCGAGAACATGCCGAAGGTCTACTACGTCAACTGGTTCCGCCGCACCCCCGACGGTGGCTTCGCATGGCCCGGCTTCGGCGAGAACTCTCGCGTTGTGAAGTGGATCTTCGACCGCCTCGACGGCAAGGCTGGCGGCCAGGAGACCTTCCTGGGCACCGTTCCCACCAAGGAAGACCTGGACCTGAGCGGTCTGGAAATCTCTGAGGACGAGCTGAAGGCTGCTCTGGCTGTCTCGAAGGAAGAATGGGCTGCTGAACTGCCCGGTATCGACGAGTGGCTCGAGAAGTTCGGCGACAAGCTGCCCGCTGAGGTTCGCGAACAGCGCGACGCTCTGGCAAAGGCCCTGGAGGACTAATCCTTCGAAGGAACTAAAACTCTTCGCTGAGCCGTATGGTTGAGCATTTGGAAGGGGCGGAATCTCTCGGTGAGATTCCGCTCCTTCCTTCCGTTTTGGGGAAATTTGAATCCTCGTCAGTTGGGGGGAGTGATAAGTTTTCTCGCAAAGGTGTGAGTGTAAGGCTATGCAGTCCACTTGCTCTTGAGAAATACTTTAAAATCCTCGCCGGGGTGGTTTGGTGCAGAAGCGGTTATCCATAATTTCTTGCCTCTCTTGCCGCCCCTATACAATTCCAATGTAAGATTTTTGAATGTTCACAGCTTTCACGAGCTGCGTATATCCGCTGCTGCATGTACTGATATGTAGCGGCACGAGAGATGAGAAGGAGTATCCATGCGTTTGACAGCATTCTCGGATGTCTCGCTCCGCGTTCTGATGCTCCTGTCTGCTCTGGAGCCCGGTCAGAAGCTTTCCACCCAGAAGATCTCTGAAGGTGTGGACACCCCCTACAACCACGTGGCAAAGGCTGTGGCTTTCCTCGTGAACATGGGTTACCTGGACTCGACCCGCGGTCGCGCCGGTGGCGTTATGCTTTCCGACGCTGGTCGTTCTGCGACCGTCGGCACTGTTCTTCGCGCTACTGAGGGCGATATCCCCATGATTGAGTGTGAGGATGAGAACGGCCACTGCCCCCTCGATAAGTTCTGCCGCCTGCGCAACGTGCTGGCGAGGGCTCGTGAGGCGTTCTATGCTTCGGTGGACTCGGTTGTGATTAGCGAGCTGACTGCCGGTGCACGTCCCGTTGGTCCGGTATTTGTGGAGCTAGGCTTTGCGCCTCCGGAGAATGCGCTGCCTGTGCGCTAAGCCTGCACGCTAAAGGAATACGTGGTACCTGTGGAGCTTTCCGGTGGGAGGCTCCATAGAGTTTTTAACACGAAGTTTAGCGTGTTTCTGCGGTTGATGCGGGGCTGCTGGGCGGTTCGCGCGGGGGTCTCTCGGCTTTCTTGTAGGGTTTTCGAGGGGAGTGGGGAGTATTTTGCCGCTGCTTGCGTGACTGCTGGAACCCGCGTGAGTCCTAAATTTGTGCAGTAAATGCAGAATATTGCAAATTTGCTTTTCAAATGCAGAAAATGTGACCATATTCATTTTTGCATCACATTGCATACTTTCCGTAGTAAATATATTTTCATGTCAGAATTTTTATGCAGACTTCGGGGCTAGTCACCCGGCGAACTCAAAAACAGTGCTGAAAATATATAGTGTGACGCGGGGCTCTCTCTTTGAGTCAAGCTGAACCATAAGTCTCGCCTAGACCCCTCAACACCCCCCAGGGAGTGACCTGCACTCAGCGCAAACACCCCGCAAAATGCTACGGTAAGGGTGCTTTATAAACACTCCGTCACCAACTGAGCTGTCCGAGTGAACGCCCCAGCATCACACATATCAAGGGCATCATCACAACGACCGAGGTGACCACACAGGAAGAAGGCAAGACATGCTCTCCGAGAAGTCCCGCCCCATTATTGAGGCAACGCTGCCCATCATTGCCGAGCGCATCAACGACATCACCCCCGACTTCTACCGTCGAATGTTCGCCGCTCGCCCCGACCTGATGGACGGCATGTTCTCCCGCTCCTCCCAGCTCGAAGGCACCCAGCCCAAGGCACTGGCAGGCTCCATCGCCGTGTTCGCTTCCTACATCGTCCAGAACCCGGACTCCTACCCCGACGAGGTCCTCTCCCGCGTTGCACACAAGCACGCGTCCCTGGGCCTGAAGGAAGAAGAGTACCCCACCGTCTACAAGTACCTCTTCGAGGCAATCGCCGCTAACCTGGGCGACCTGGCTACCCCCGAAATCGTTGAGGCATGGACCGAGGTCTACTGGCTCATGGGCAACGCCCTCATCAAGCTGGAGAAGGGCCTGTACGCTTCCCAGGCAAACGACGTCATGTTCGCGCCCTTCAAGCTCGTTGACCGCAAGGAGACCGGCGAGAACGTCGTCGTGCTGACCTTCGAGCCCGCCGACGAGACCCCCATGACCGAGTCCAAGGGCGGCCAGTACATCTCTATCATCGTTCCCGCACGCGACGGCCTGCGCCAGGCACGCCAGTACACCCTGCTGCCCAGCGAAAAGAACCAGCGCCGCATTGCTGTGAAGCTCGACCCCAACGGCGAGATGACCTCCATCCTGCACGAGCTGGAAGTCGGCGCAGTCGTCGAGCTTTCCAACCCCTACGGTGACCTGACCCTGGAAGGCTTCGGCGACCCCGAGGCACCGCTGTACCTCTTCTCCGCAGGTATCGGCACCACCCCCATGCTCAGCTTCCTCTCCGAGCTGGTTGAGAAGGGCTCCGAGCGCCCCGTGACCGTGGTCCACGCAGACCGCCGCCTGGACACCTGGCCCCTGCGCGAAGAGCTCGCCGAGCTCGTCGGCAAGCTGCCCAACGCACGCCTCGTATCCTTCATCGAGGGCGAGGGCGGCGACTTCACCGGCCGCGTCGACGTCTCCAAGCTGGACGTTCCCGCCAATGCTAACGTCTACCTCTGCGGCCCGCTGCCCTTCATGCAGGGCGTACGCTCCGCGCTGGTGGAGGCAGGCGTTCCCGGCAAGAACATCAACTACGAGATCTTCGGCCCCGACCAGTGGATGCTCCACGACCAGGCACGCGAGGCGTAAAAACCCCGTAAGTCGGCTCGTCCGCTAGGTTTCTTAAACCCGGCTAGGTTCTCCTTTGAGATAGGAGAACCTAGCCGGGTTTTTAGAACTCAAAATAAAAATCCCACCCCGCAGAAATAATCTGCGGGGCGGGATCTTTAGCAGCTAGCTAGTGCTTAGCCCTGGCGAACCAGAGCCAGAACCTCGTCGCGGACGCGCTCCATAGTCGCAACATCCGGTGCCTCAAGGTTCAGGCGCAGGAAAGGCTCGGTGTTCGAAGGACGCAGGTTAACCCACCAACCCTCTTCGGTGTTGGTGAAGGTGGTGCCGTCGGAGTCCTCAACAACCACGGGAGCGTTAGCGTAGTGTGCACGCACGCGGTCCACAGCGGCAGCCTTGTCTTCAATCTCGGAGTTAATCTCACCGGAAGCAACGTACGGGGAGTACTTCGCGCTGATCTCGGAGAGAGGCTCATCGCTACCACCCAGAGCAGCCAGCACGTGCATTGCAGCGAGCATGCCGGTGTCTGCGTTGAAGAAGTCCTTGAAGTAGTAGTGAGCGGAGTGCTCGCCACCGAAAACGCCGTTCTCCTCAGCCATAACAGCCTTGATGAAGGAGTGGCCCACGCGGGTCTTCACTGCGCGGCCGCCCAGCTTCTCAACCAGCTCAGGAACAGCCTTCGAGGTGATCAGGTTGTAGATGATGACGGGCTCTTCATTGCCCTCTGCCTTCGCACGAGTAATCTCGCGCTCAGCAACCAGAGCGGTCACAGCGGAAGGAGTGACGGGCTCACCCTTCTCGTCGATGACGAAGCAACGGTCAGCGTCGCCGTCGAATGCCAGACCAATGTCAGCACCGTGCTCAACAACAGCCTTCTGCAGGTCAACCAGGTTAGCCGGTTCCAGCGGGTTAGCCGGGTGGTTCGGGAAGGTACCGTCCAGCTCGAAGTACAGGGGAACGATTTCCAGGGGCAGGCCCGGCAGGATGGTGTCGCCCAGAACAGCGGGAGTGGTCATACCACCCATGCCGTTACCAGCGTCAACAACAACCTTCAGGGGGCGGATGGAAGACAGGTCAACCAACTTGCGCAGGTACTCTGCGTAGGGCTTGAGAACGTCCTTCTCAGAAACGGTGCCGACCTTCTCCACCGAAGGAATCTCGCCCGAATCCAGGTACTTCTGAGCTAGGTCACGAATGTCGAACAGACCGGACTCGGAAGACAGCGGAACAGCGCCAGCCTTGGACATCTTCATGCCGTTGTACTCTGCGGGGTTGTGGCTAGCGGTGAAGGTAACACCGGCAGCGTTCTCAACGCCACATGCGAAGTACAGAACGTCAGTGGAGATCAGACCAATTTTCTCAACATTTGCACCGCGAGCGGTTGCACCCTGGGCGAATGCATCCATGAATTCGGGGGAGGAGGGGCGCATATCGCCACCGACCAGGATGGTCTGGCCCTCCAGGCCCAGAACGTCTACGAAAGCCGCGCCAGTAGCGCGAACAGTCTCTGCAGTAATGGTTTCGCCGACGATGCCACGCACGTCGTACGCCTTGAATGAGTCATGTAGATTAATAGTAGTCACGCCTCTTATTTTAGCGGTAAAGAAGTGCAACTAGCCTCTATAATGGGCAGGTAAAACCTCATAAATTCTGCTGAATGTATGGGTTTTTTATCACGTCACTTGCTTCGAACAACTCACGTTGAGAGGTATTTTCCCCTATGGGTGAGATTTTTCCCCTAAAGAACCAGATTCAGAATTATGCGTGGGGTTCCCGCGAAATTCTTGGACGCATGCGTGGCGTGCCTGTCCCCACCGAACAGCCCGAGGCTGAGGTGTGGGTTGGAGCGCATCCGGCTGCGCCCTCCCGTGCGACCGTTGACGGCACCGAGTCCCCGCTCAACGAGCTGATCCAGGCTGAGCCCTCCCGTTTCTTGCGCCCGGACCGTACCTCCGACTGGTTCCCCTTCCTCTTTAAAATCCTTGCGATTGACGCCCCCCTGTCGATTCAGGTGCACCCCACCCCCGAGCAGGCTATTGCCGGCTTCGAGGATGAGCAGGCACGCGGCATCGCGATTGATGCGCCGCACCGCAACTACAAGGACCGCTACTCCAAGCCTGAAACCGTCATCGCCCTGACCCAGATGCGCGTGCTCACCGGTGTGCGCACCTCCGAGCAGCTGGCAGAGCTGGCTGAGGCGTTCAAGGCCGACTGGCTGGCAGAGCGTGTGGATCTCACCCCCAAGCAGCTGCTGACCGAGATTATCCGCATGCCCGAAGAGACCGCCACCGCAGCTGTTGAGCAGCTTGTCGAGGCGGCAGCACAGCTGACCGGCTCCGACAACGCACTCATCGCTGACGCAGCTGAGCTCGTGCAGATTGTTGCCGGCAAGTACCCCGGCGACCGCGGTCTGCTCGTCGCCTTCGTCATGAACTTGGTTCACCTGGCACCGGGCGAATCCGCCTTCACCCCCGACGGTCAGGTACACGCCTACGTCTCCGGTACCGCTATTGAGCTGATGAACCCCTCCGATAACGTGATGCGCGCGGGCCTGACCGCAAAGCACATCGACACCGAGGAGCTCATTAAGGTTCTCGGCGAAAGCCAGGACGCCCCCGTCATTCAGCGTCCCACCCCCGAGAACGCACCCATCGGCACCTACGCCATGTGGGACGAACGCATGAGCGTGACCCGCATCCGCGTTGAAGAGGGCAAGCCGCAGGAATACACCTTCGAGGGCATTAGCGCCGCGCTGAGCGTATCCGGCAAAATTACTATTCACGCAGCAGACGGCAACGGCACCGAAGAGTTTGTTCTGGGCGCCACCGAGTCGGTACTGCACGTGGGTGAGCCCTCGGCGGCAACCCTGAGCGGTAACGGCGAGCTGTATATCGCTTCTTATGTTTAGGAAATAATCCTCGATAACTAAAACTTCTAGACAGTTATAACTAGCCAGATATAAGGAGTGTCGAAAGATACTTCAAGACTGGCACATAATTA
Organism: Rothia sp. HMSC061E04; assembly: GCF_001813685.1. Classification (NCBI taxonomy): domain Bacteria; kingdom Bacillati; phylum Actinomycetota; class Actinomycetes; order Micrococcales; family Micrococcaceae; genus Rothia; species Rothia sp. HMSC061E04. The sequence goes on from NZ_KV813697.1 coordinate 185,808, forward strand.
AGAATCCACGTTCTTCCCTGTATTTATTCAGACCGGGAAGGCGTGGATTTTTTATGCCCCGAATATGGGATGCAGGGGATATTTTTGTGTCTACCTTACACAGTGTGTTCTGGGTAACCTATAATTGCTCTTATAAATATGCGTATACCTGTGCCTTTATGCGCCTCTTCATTGGGTACGCAGCCCCAAACCACTAGGAGAACACCGTGAAGATTATCCTCACCGTCACAGGCATCGACCACGAAGGCATCATCGCCACCGTGACCGCAACCCTCGCCGAGCGCAAGGTCAACGTCCTTGACGTCTCCCAGACCATCATGGGCGAATACTTCACCATGATCATGCACTGCTCCTTCGACGAAGAGCAGCAGAACCTCATCGACCTGCAGGAAGCCATGATTGGTGTCGAGCACGAACAGAAGGTCCAGATTCGCATTCAGGCAGAATCCATCTTCAAGGCAATGCACTCCATCTAAGGCTCCACTTATGCGCAACACCAACATTCTAGAAACCCTTCGAATGATCGAGGAGCAGAAGCTCGACATTCGCACCGTCACCATGGGCATCTCCCTGCTCGACTGCGCCGATTCTGACGGTGAGGTAGCCCGTCGCAAAATCTACGACAAGATCACCAGCCGCGCCGCAAACCTCGTCAGCGTCTGCGAAGGTATCGAAGCTGAGCTCGGCATCCCGATCGTCAACAAGCGCATCGCCGTCACCCCCATCGCGCTGGTGGCAGGCGCCTCCAACGATGAGGACTACGTAGAATTCGCCCGCACCCTCGAAGCGGCAGCTAAGGCAGTCGGCGTGAACTTCGTCGGAGGCTTTAGCGCCCTCGTCGATAAGGGCATGACCCCCGCCGACGAAAAGCTGATTCGCTCCATTCCGCGAGCGCTCGCAGAAACCGACGTGGTCTGCTCCTCCGTAGACATCGGATCCTCCCGTGCCGGCATCAACATGAGCGCCGTCAAACTCATGGGCGAAACCATCCGCGCCACCGCAGACCTGACCGCGGACGCACACGGCTTCGGTTGCGCCAAGCTCGTCGTCTTCGCGAACGCCGTCAGCGACAACCCCTTCATGGCGGGTGCATTCCACGGCGTGCAGGAAGCAGACACCACCATCTCCGTAGGCGTCTCCGGCCCCGGCGTGGTACACCGCGCCCTGCAGAAGGTCCGCGGCGAATCCTTCGACACCTGCGCCGAAGAAATCAAAAAGGCAGCCTTCAAGATTACCCGCGTCGGCCAGCTGGTCGGTACCCTCGCCTCCGAGCGTCTGGGCGTACCCTTCAACATTATTGACCTCTCCCTGGCACCCACCGCAGAGATTGGCGACTCGGTCGCGCACATCCTCGAAGAGATGGGTCTGGAAACCGTCGGTACCCACGGCACCGTCGCAGCCCTCGCATTGCTCAACGATGCGGTGAAGAAGGGCGGCCTCATGGCGTGCTCGAACGTCGGTGGTCTCTCCGGTTCCTTCATCCCGATCTCTGAGGACATCGGCATGATTGAATCCGCAGCCGCCGGACAGATCACCTTGGACAAGCTCGAAGCGATGACCGCCATCTGCTCCGTTGGCCTGGACATGGTCGCGGTCCCCGGCGACACCCCCGCCGCCACCCTCTCCGCAATGATTGCAGACGAGGCAGCAATCGGCGTGATGAACCACAAGACCACCGCGGTCCGCGTCATCCCGGCGGTCGGCCTGGGCGTAGGTGACATGGTCGAATTTGGTGGCCTGCTCGGTCGCGCACCCGTCATGCCCACCCACACCCCCAGCGCGGAGGCGTTCATCGCCCGCTGCGGTCGTATTCCGTCGCCGGTTCACGGTTTCCGCAACTAAGCTTGATTCCGTAACTAAGCTCGAATCCTCAACTAAGCTCTAGGGGCGCTGAGAACCAACAGAAAAATGGGAGGCACCGAAAATCATCTCTTCGGCGCCTCCCCTTTTTCGCTGTATGAGCTACCAAGAACCTACTGATACACGAAGCGGCTCATCAACGCCTCAAGCGCCAAACGCGCATTCGCGTTCGTCCGCAGACGACGCAGAGTCAGCTCGACCGCCTGTACATCCTCCAGCAACTGCTGGGCGGAACGGCGGGTGCAGAACGCTTCCAGAGGCTCACGCAAATGCTCATTGACCAGCGGAGCCTGCGCCAACAGAGTCACCGTCAACGCATCACGCAGAATCGTCTGAACCTGCGCCACGGAACGCAACAGCGTATCGGATGAAACGCGCTTAGCGCGGCGTTTCTGCTGCTCCTCCAGACGGCGAACCTGCGCTCGCAAGGACGGAGAAACACGCTCACCCTCGCGAATACCCAGCAGAGCCAGAAGCTCCTGGCGTTCCTGCTCATCCTTGAGATCGGAGACGGCCTGTGCGTCCTGGTCGGCAAGGTCGGTGAGCTTCTCAGCTGCATTGAAAGCCGAAGAAATAGAACGAACATTCAGAACCAGGGAGGTAATCAACTCCCGACGAGCCATCGCCTGCTCATCGGTCGCCAAACGGTACCCCTCCTGCGCATCACCCAGAGCCAGACGCGCCGCACGCTGCGCCAAAGGATCCACCACACCGTGCACCAACAAATACTCGTGCACCTGCGCATCAGTGGGAACCGGCAACTGCACCGGACGGCACCGCGAACGAATCGTCACCAGCACATCGGTGGGGGAGGGCGCCGTCAACAACCAAATCGTATGCGGTGGCGGCTCCTCAATCGCCTTCAACAACACATTGGAGGTACGCTCCGGCATGCGATCGGTGTCCTCCACCAGAATCACGCGCCAGCGACCCACGGTCGGGCGGTCCTGAGCCTTCATGACCAGCTCGCGTGCCTCATCAATGCTGATGTGCGTCGCCTCGGTACTAAAGTGCGTAAAATCTGCGTGCGAACCGTTCATGACGGTCATGCAGCCCTTGCACTGACCGCATCCGCGGTTCTGCGGGTCGGGCTGCTCGCACAGTAGCGCGGCAGCGAAAATTTTTGCAGCCTCACGGTGAGGCGTACCGGTCGCGCCCGTGAAAAGCCAAGCGTGCGTGGGGCGGTCGGCGGCGGCATCCGTGCGTAGCTGCTGGAGCTTATCGGCAGGAATCAGCAGGGTATCCCAGAGGCTCATGAGTCCTCCTTACCGGTGCGGACCAGCTCGCGAGCGGCAAGCAGAGGCTCAATCACCTCGAGCACGCGCGCGTGAACCTGCTCAATCGTGCCCACACCATCAATGATGCGGTGCGAACCGTTAGCGTCCTCGTGGGCGATCTGCTCAAACGCACCGTGAATGCGTGCCTTGAACGCCGCGCCTTCAGCCTCAATACGGTCGACGGTGCCACGCTGGTCCATGCGCTCCTGCTCGGCGCTCAATGGCACACTCAGCAATAGGGTCGCATCGGGTACCAGATCGGCGGTGGCCCAGCGGCTCAACTCGACGATGGTTTCAATACCCAGCTCACGGCCGACACCCTGGTACGCGGCAGAAGAATCAATATAGCGGTCACTGAGCACGATGGCGCCCTCAGCGAGCGCCGGGCGAATCAGCTGGGAGGCGTGAGCCGCGCGGGATGCCGCAAAGATTAGCGCCTCGGTGCGGTCGTCAATAGTGCCCTGACCCGCTTCCAGGACGAGGGCGCGCAGCTTTTCACCAATCTCGGTGCCGCCGGGTTCGCGGGTGGTGATGACACGGTATCCGCGGGCGCTGAGCGCTTCATTCAGCAGGGCGAGCTGGGTGGTTTTGCCGGCGCCGTCGCCTCCTTCGACCACGATAAAAAGCCCGCGGCGACCGTTCGGGTCGGCGGGAAGATTCTGTGCATCGGGGGTGTAACTGAGAGTATCCATCACCTTTAAGGGTACCGGGTCTCTTAGCTGCATCAGTGCGGTTTTGGTGATACCTCCGCGTGGGATTGAGTGCGTATCAAGGTAAAAAACATGTAAATCCTGCGCGCCGTCACCTGCGCGGGCGTGCGTTCTGGGCGCGGGTGTGCCAGGCTTAAAGACATGAGTGCAGATAACCACGACATGAATTACTCCGCAGAGACCTTCGTCGTCTCTGGCGGCCGCCCGGCACACGAGCATGACGCGCCGGTGAACCCTCCGATCGTTCTTTCTTCCACCTACCGTGGTGTGGACGCCGTCAATATTGAGCAGGACCGCGTGTACGCCCGCTTCTCGAACCCCACCTGGGAGGGCATGGAAGAGGTTGTGGCGAAGCTGGAGAACGCTTCCCAGCCGGGTCTGCTGTTCCCCTCCGGTATGGCTGCTGTCGCTGCTGTCATCGACCTGGTGCCGGTTGGCTCCATTGTTCTGATTCCGAAGCACGCATACATGGCGTCGGTGACATTGTGCAAGGATTTGGAGCGCCGCGGCATCATTGAGCTCGTTCGCGTGGACATTGAAGACACCGAGAGCGTTATCGCCGCTATGGAGGATGCCGCATCCCGCACCGGCGTGACCCCGGAGAACGTGAACTATTCGGCCCCGAAGGTTCTGGCGTGGCTGGAGAGCCCCACGAATCCGATGCTTGAGGTTGCTGACCTGCCTGCCCTGCTTTCTGCTGCTCGCCGCCTGGGCATTGTGACCGCGGTGGATAACACCTTCGCAACCCCGATTCTGCAGCGTCCCCTGGATTTGGGCGCAGACGTGGTGGTTCACTCCGCGACGAAGTTCCTTGCGGGCCACTCTGATGTGCTGCTGGGTATGGCTCTGACCTCGAACGAGGATCTGTACAAGGCGATGCGTCACCACCGCATCACCAACGGCGCAATCCCCGGTCCGGTGGAGGCGTGGCTTGGTTTGCGCGGTCTGCGCACTCTGGCACTGCGTGTGGAGCGTGCTGTAGAGAACGCGCAGGTTCTCGCAGAGCGTTTGAGCGAGCACCCCTTCGTGACTGAGGTGCGTTACCCGGGTCTGGAGAGCGACCGCGGTCATGAGGTTGCGAAGAAGCAGATGGATGGTTTCGGTGCGATTTTGTGCGTCACTCTTGATACGGACGCTACGGGTGCCCGTAACGTTGTGGAGGCGTTGAAGCTGTGGACTCCGGCAACCTCTCTGGGCGGCGTGGAGTCTCTGGTGGAGCGTCGTCGTCGCCACGGTAACGAGCCGGATTCGATTCCGGAATCCCTGCTGCGCCTGTCGGTGGGTATTGAGAACGTGGATGACCTTTACAATGACTTGGTTGAGGCCTTTAAGGTTGTCCGCTAAGCGCTTTGCTAGGGTTGTCTAGAGAAGCTGCTGATTCTAAGGAATACTATGTCTCCTATTCTGCTGGTCTGGTATGTGACCACTTTTGTTGATACGCTGCTGGCTATCGCTGGTGCTGCGGTTGGTGTGCTGGCTTTTGTGCGTGCGTGGATGTCTCCGGCGAACGCGTACGATTTTGCCGGTAAGCGCCCGAAGAACACGTGGCTGGCTTTGACCGGTGGTTCTGCTGCAGTGTCGCTGTTTAGCGTTTTTGCTGCGGTGACTGGCGGCGGTAATACTGTGCTGATTCTTCAGCTGGTTGCTGCTGTGATTAGCTGCGTGTTCTTGGCTGGTGTGTGGCCTTCGGTGGGCCGCCGCCGTTTCTAGCGTTAGCTTGTGCGCTCGCTTTGAGCGATAGATGGTGAAGCCTCGTGCGCTGTCTGACGGGTTTGTCCCGATCGGATGGTGTGCGGGGCTTTTCCCTTTTCTGGCGGGGTTTTGAGCCTTTCGTTCTGGTAAAAAAGACCCTTATAAAATTTTGGGAGAATGCATACTTTCTAGCCCTTGAGGCATGACAAACCGGCGGGTAAATGAAAAAATAGAGGTATGACTTACAAACTAGTACTCCTGCGCCACGGCCAGTCCGAGTGGAACGAGAAGAACCTGTTCACCGGCTGGGTGGACGTTAACCTGACCGATAAGGGCCGTGCTGAGGCTAAGCGCGGCGGCGAGCTGCTGGCAGAGCGCAACATCCTCCCCGATGTTGTTCACACCTCCCTGCAGCGTCGCGCAATCAACACCGCAAACCTTGCACTGGATGCAGCAGACCGTCTGTGGATTCCCGTCAAGCGCACCTGGCGCCTGAACGAGCGTCACTACGGTGCTCTGCAGGGTAAGAACAAGTCCGAGATTCGCGAGGAATACGGTGACGAGAAGTTCATGACTTGGCGTCGTTCCTACGACGTTCCGCCGCCCCCGCTGGATGACAACGACCCCTACTCGCAGGCAAACGACCCCCGCTACGCGGATGTTGAGAACGCTCCTCGCACCGAGTGCCTGAAGGACGTTCTGGGCCGTATGCTTCCCTACTGGGAGTCGGACATCAAGCCCGACCTCGCAGCAGGCAAGACCGTTCTGGTTGCTGCACACGGTAACTCCCTGCGTTCGCTGGTCAAGCACCTCGAGGGCATTTCCGATGAAGACATTGCTGCCCTGAACATCCCCACCGGTATTCCGCTGTACTACGAGTTGGATGAGAACTTCCAGCCCGTCAAGCCCGGCGAGTACCTGGACCCCGAGGCTGCTAAGGACGCTATTGCTGCCGTAGCAAACCAGGGTAAGTAATACCTCCGGCAGGGTTTCACCCCTGTCATTGTGATGAGCCGTCCACCGTTGAGGTGGGCGGCTCATTGCGTTCTCGGCAGGTTTCTGTACGAGGAGCCTGCCTGAGAAGACGGGCGCTCGTCTGAGTGCTGGGTATCCGCCACATTTATACTTATGGGGTACCCGAATGGAAGGGAAGTACATGGATGCCGGTCTGATCGCCTTTATTGCGGGCATGATAGGTCTGCTGGTGGGCGTCCTGAGCATGAATGCGGTGGCGCGTAGTGAGCGGGAGCAGGAGCGTAGTTTGGTGTCGGCGCCGGCGCTGCGTGATGGTGCCGCTCAGGTGCTTGCTGTGATTGGTCGCGCCTACCTGGTGATTGATGAAGTGGGCGGCGTGGTTCAGGCTTCTCCGGGTGCGTATGCGATGGGTTTGGTGCGTGGTCATACTGTGGCGTCTGATGAGTTGGCGGATATGATTCGCACGGTGCGTCATCGCGGTATTTTTGCGGAACGTACTTTTGAGATTGACCGCGGTGAGGGTGAGGCGCTGGTCTTGGATGTGCGTGTTGCTTCGCTGGGGGACGAGTACATTCTGGTGCTCGCTGATGACCGCACTGAAATTTCTCGTGTGCAGCGTATGCGTAATGATTTTGTGGCGAATGTGTCGCATGAGTTGAAGACTCCGGTGGGTGCGGTGAGTCTGCTGGCTGAGGCTATTGAGCAGGCGAGTGATGATCCGGAGGCGATTGAGTATTTTGTGGGTCGTCTGCATAAGGAGACTCGCCGCCTGTCTGCGCTGGTGCGTGACATTATTGAGCTTTCGCGTCTGCAGTCGACCGATGTGATTGCGCGTGGTGGTCCGGTGTCGGTGCCTTCTTTGGTGGCTGATGCGGTGGATCGTTCGCATATTGTGGCTGAGGAGAAGGACATTCAGATTTCTACCCGCATCGAGGAGGTCCCCGAGGTGTACGGTGACGCCGAGCTACTCGGTATTGCTGTGCAGAACCTGGTGGAGAACGCGGTGCGTTATTCGCCGGAGCATACAAAGGTGGATATTTGGGTGCACCGTGTGGCTGATCAGCTGCTGGTTGAGGTTGCTGATCAGGGCGTGGGTATCCCGGAAGACGAGCAGAAACGTATTTTTGAGCGTTTTTACCGGGTCGATCCGGCTCGTTCGCGTCAGACGGGCGGCACTGGTTTGGGCTTGAGCATTGTGAAGCATGTGATGACTCAGCACGGTGGTAGCGTGACGGTTCGGTCGATGCCGCAGGAGGGCTCGACGTTTACGTTGGCGTTGCCGCTGAATGAGCCTCCGGCCGCAGTGTAGTGTTAGCGGTATAGGTTTTATGGAATCGAAGGAAGTTATTGATGTCTAAAATTCTGATTGTTGAGGACGAAGAGGCCCTCTCGGATCCCCTTGCGTTTTTGCTGGGTCGTGAGGGTTTCCAGACGATTGTTGTGGACAACGGTCTGGATGCTCTGCCGGTGTTCGACCGCGAGGGCGCGGATTTGGTGCTGCTGGATGTGATGCTTCCGGGCATGTCCGGTATGGAGGTGTGCCGTAAGCTGCGTGAGGTGTCTTCGGTCCCGATTATCATGCTGACCGCTAAGGATTCTGAGCTGGATAAGGTGCTGGGTCTGGAGCTGGGTGCTGATGACTATGTGACGAAGCCGTATTCTGCGCGTGAGCTGATTGCTCGTATCCGTGCGGTGTTGCGTCGTCGTTCGGCGGAGACTGATTCTGCTACTGAGTCGGTGCAGCAGGGCGGCCCGGTGCGTATGGACATTGACCGCCATGTGGTGACGGTTAATGGTGAAGAGATTTCTATGCCGCTGAAGGAGTTTGAGCTCCTGGAGATTCTGCTGCGCAATGTGGGTCGTGTGATGACTCGTGGCCAGCTGATTGAGCGCGTGTGGGGCGCCGACTATGTGGGTGATACGAAGACCCTGGACGTGCACATTAAGCGTCTGCGTTCGAAGATTGAGCCGGATTCTTCTGCCCCGCAGTATGTGGTGACGGTTCGCGGCTTGGGCTATAAGTTCGAGGCGTAGACGGGCTTGAGACTGATGAGTTCTGCTTCTGCGGCGAATACTGCCGTGATTGTTTTGGCAGCTGGTTCGGGTACTCGCCTGGGTGAGCCGATCCCGAAGGCTGCTGTGCGTGTTCATGGTCGTACCCTGCTGGATTATGCGTTGGAGGGTGCGCTCGCTTCGGGTGTTGCTGAGCATGTGGTGGTGACTGTTCCTGCTGATTGTTCGGCGAGTTGCCCGGAGCTTTTGGAGGATGCCCGCCGTGCCGGTGCGTTGATTACTGCCGGCGGTGATACGCGTACGGCTTCGGTGGTTGCGGCGTTGGATGCTTTGAAGGATGCGCAAGTTCCGGTGGATTATGTGCTGATTCATGATTGCGCTCGTGCTTTTACTCCGCCGCAGGTGTATCACCGCGTGCTTGAGGGTTTAGGGTCTGAGAGCCCGCAGGGTGTTGTGCGTGCGGTGATTCCTGTGTTGCCGGTGGTGGATACGGTGAAGACCGTGGATTCTGCTGGTTTGGTGACGGGTACTCCTTCGCGTGCGCAGATGCGTGCGGTGCAGACTCCTCAGGGTTTTGAGGTGGCTGCTCTGTTGGCGGCGCATGAGCGGAGCCGTTCCCTGCCTGCTGAGGAGGCTGAGTTGCTGACTGATGATGCGATGGCGATGGAGGCGGCGGGTGAGCCGGTGTTGACGGTTGCCGGTGATGCGGATGCGTTTAAGGTGACGACTCCGATGGATTTGCGGGTTGCTCGCGCGCTGTTTGGTGATTCTGCTGCCTAACCCTGCCGCCTAATGCCTCTTTTGCCGAGGTGTTGCTGCTGAGAAGATGTTTGATCGATTGAAGGGTCCTGTGATGACTGTTATTCCTCGTGTTGGTACCGGTGTTGATGTCCATGCTTTTGGTGAGGAGGGCACTCCTCTGTATATTGCTGGTCTGCATTGGCCGGGCGAGCGTGGTTTGAGCGGCCATTCTGATGGCGATGTGGTGGCTCATGCTGCCGCGGATGCTCTTTTTGCCGCCTCCGGCACGGGGGATTTGGGCTCTAATTTTGGTGTGGACCGCCCGGATATGAAGGGCGCTTCGGGTGTTCGTATTCTTTCTGAGGCTGCGGCGATTGTGCGTGCTGCTGGTTTTGAGATTGGTAATGTGAGCGTTCAGCTGGTGGGTAACCGCCCGAAGTTCTCTCCGCGCCGTGATGAGGCGAACCACGTGCTGAGCGAGGCGGCGGGTGCTCCGGTGACGGTGATTGCGACGACTACTGACGGTCTGGGTTTGACGGGCCGCGGCGAGGGCGTGGCTGCTATTGCGACGGCGCTGGTGTACCCGCGTTCGTAGGTGTTTGGCTGCTTCGAGCCATTCTGTAACCTATCGCTGATTTACCGCCCCGGCGTCTGAGCCGACCCCGTAGAATGAGAGTGTGACTATGCGTTTTTATGATTCAGCTTCCGCGACTATTCGCGAGTTTGAGCCCGTCGTGCCCGGTGAGGCGCGTATCTATTATTGTGGTGCTACGGTGCAGGGTGAACCGCATCTGGGCCATATCCGTTCGGCGTTGGTTTTTGACCAGTTGAGCCGTTGGATGCGTTACCGCGGTTTGAAGGTGACGACGGTCCGCAATGTTACTGATATTGATGACAAGATTTTGGCGAAGTCTGCTGATTCTATGGAGCCCGGTTTTGAGGGTGAGTTCCCGAATGAGCAGTGGTGGGCGCTCGCGTACCGTTTTGAGAAGGTTTTTGCTCAGGCGTATGCGGCGTTGGGTATTGATCCGCCGACGTATGAGCCGCGTGCGACCGGTCATATTCCGGAGATGTTTGCTCTGATTCAGCGTCTGATTGATCGTGGCCACGCGTATCCTGCGCTGGATGATTCTGGTGACGTGTATTTTGATGTGCGTTCGTGGGCTAAATATGGTGCGCTGACGAATCAGAGCGTTGAGGATATGCTGGATTCTGCGGATGCTGATCCGCGCGGTAAGCGTGACCCTCGCGATTTTGCCCTGTGGAAGGGTTATAAGGAGGGCGAGCCGCTAACTGCTTCGTGGGAGTCTCCGTGGGGTCGCGGCCGTCCGGGCTGGCACCTGGAGTGCTCGGCGATGGCTGGTAAGTATTTGGGTTCGCGTTTCGATATTCACGGTGGCGGTTTGGATTTGCGTTTCCCGCACCATGAGAATGAGCTGGCGCAGTCGACTGCTGCTGGCGATGATTTCGCGAACTTCTGGATGCATAACGGCATGGTCACCTATGAGGGTGAGAAGATGTCGAAGTCTATCGGTAATACGATTTCGCCGGCGCAGATGCTGCAGATGGCTCGTCCGCTGGTGGTTCGCTACTACCTCGGTAGTGCGCATTACCGTTCGATTCTTGATTACCGTCCGTCGTCTCTGCAGGAGGCGGCAACCGCTATTGAGCGTGTTGAGGCGTTCCTTGCTGCAACTCAGGAAGTGCTGAAGCCGGGTCGTGAGGTTCCGGAGGCTTTTGCTGAGGCTATGGATGATGACGTGAATATTCCGCGTGCTCTCGCGGTTCTGCATGAGCAGACTCGTGCGGGTAATGCGGCGCTTGCTGCCGGTGAGGATGCTTCGGAGGCGGCGAATGCTGTGATGGCTATGGCTGAGGTTCTGGGCCTGGCGCAGCTGATGAGCTTTAATGCTGAGGGCACTTCGGGTGCTGAGCATGAGGCTCTGGATGCGCTTATTCAGGCTGTGTTGGCGGAGCGTGCTGATGCTCGTGCTCAGAAGGATTGGGCGAAGGCTGATGCGATGCGTGATCTGTTGGCGTCTGCTGGTGTGCAGGTGAAGGATGGCGCGAATGGTTCGAGCTGGAGCGTTGGCTAGAGGGTGATGTGCCCCGCGTTTGTGCGTAAGGCTTAGGTCGCGCGGGTTTCTCTCGCGTAGACTCGTATTCATTACTTTGACGAAGGAAGAGAAGAATGGCTAAGGCAGGTTCGCGCCCGGGCGCTACCACCAAGAAGAAGGGTGCTACTAAGGGCACTGGCGGTCACGGTCGTAAGGCGCTTGAGGGTAAGGGTCCTACTCCGAAGGCTGAGGACCGCGTTTATCACAAGGCGCATAAGATGAAGCGTGCGGCTGAGCGTCGTGCTGCTACCGGTACGAACCGTAAGTTCCAGACTCGTCTGGGCGGTAAGCGTGCTAGCGATGAGCTGGTGACTGGTCGTAATGCGGTGCTTGAGGCTCTGCGTACTGAGATTCCCTCGAAGCACTTGTACATCATGAGCCGTGTTGAGGTTGATGACCGTGTTCGCGAGATTATGACTATTGCGAATAAGCGCAATATTCCGATGCTGGAGATTCCGCGTAGCGAGCTGGATCGTTTGACTGATGGTTCTGTGCATCAGGGTGTTGCGATGCAGATTCCGCCGTACAAGTACCCGGATGCGACTGATTTGGTGCTGGATACTATGGAGCGTTGGCACTCGGGTAAGCTGTCGACTCCGCCGCTGTTTGTTGCTTTGGACGGTATTACTGATCCGCGTAACCTGGGTGCGATTATTCGTAGTGTGTCCGCGTTTAGCGGTGATGGCGTGATTATTCCTGAGCGTCGTTCGGCTGCTGTGACTGCTGGTGCGTGGAAGACTAGTGCTGGTGCGGCTGCTCGTATTCCTGTTGCGATGGCGACTAACCTGACTCGCGTGATTCAGCAGGCTAAGGAGCAGGGTATTTTCGTGATTGGTCTGGATGGCGGTGGCGATATTGAGCTGCCGGCTCTGGAGCTTGCGAATGAGCCGCTGTGCGTGGTGGTTGGTTCTGAGGGTAAGGGCCTGTCCCGCCTGGTGACTGAGAACTGCGATCAGATTGTGTCGATTCCGATTGATTCTGCGATGGAGTCTTTGAATGCGGCGATGGCTGTGGGCATCACTCTGTACGATGTTTCTCGTCGTCGCGCTTCCGCGAACTAGAGTTTTGAAGCTAGCGAGCTACGGGCTGAGCTCTGTAGCTTGAACCCTATAGCTTGAATAAGGAGGGCGCCCCCGTGAGGGGTGCCCTCCTTATCTGTGCTCTTCTGTGCTCTCCCCATATATAGGCGCTCATATATAGGGAGGCTGCAGAACTGGGAGGTACAGAAGAGGTACAGAATAGGGAGGCGCAGCGGTACAGAAATACGGCGGTATGAAATACAGAGATGCGGTGATACAGAGATGGGGGGAGGGGCGGAGCCCCTCTTCCCATCTTTTCTTCCCGTCTTCTCTTCCTATCTTCTTGATGCTGAGAGGATCTTCTGCCCTTCTATATGGGCTCTTTAGGGCGCTTCTGCAGGTTTTTCGGGGTCTTTTGAAGGTTTTTAAACTTTTTTCAAAGAACTTTTGGGAGGCTTATCCTGCGTTGACTAGGTGTTTTAGTACTCTGTTCAAGTCAGAATGAACCTAAAACCCCATGTTTGTGTCCCATTTCACCCTATTTCGGGTTGCAGACCCATTTCGGC